>CAYQWH010000010.1:0-17804 GCA_964421265.1 uncultured Oscillospiraceae bacterium
GTAGTGACTATTCTTCGCGCGGTTCACAAGTACAAGGACAGCCGTGAGCAGTTTGAACGCAGGACCCATAAGCGGCTCATTGATATCATCGCTCCGACTCAGAAGACGGTGGAGGCGCTTATGACTCTTGAGCTTCCGGCCGGAGTTGAGATAGAGATCAAGCTCTGAATTTAACAGGATCATTAGTAACAGTCAACACCCATCGCCTTTATAAAGGCGGGGTCATGTCGGGGGACTTATGAGGTTTCTCGACCAATAACCTTAGAGGAGGAAAAATACAGATGGAAATGCAGAAGGTTCTCATCGGCAAAAAAATCGGTATGAGCCAGATTTTCGATGAAGCCGGCAAGGTTGTTCCCGTCACTGTCATTGAAGCCGGCCCGTGTGTTGTCACGCAGGTAAAGACGGCTGAGAAGGATGGCTATGACGCTATTCAGCTGGGCTTTGAGGATGTGCCCGAAAAGAAGCTGACAAAGCCTGAACAGGGACACCTCAAAAAAGCGGGCGTTGCCATGAAGAAGCACCTGAAGGAATTTAGACTTTCCGATTGCTCAAAGTTCGAGGTTGGCGATGAGATAAAAGCGGATATGTTCCAGAAGGGCGACCAGCTTGATATTACGGGTATCAGCAAGGGCAAAGGGTACCAGGGCGCGATCAAGCGCTTTAACGCCCGCAGGACACCCACAAGTCACGGCGGCGGCCCGGTTCACCGCCACGCGGGTTCCATGGGTTCCACATCCACGCCGTCACGTATATATAAGGGTAAAATCGGCGCGGGCCATATGGGTTCCGAACAGGTGACTGTCCAGAACCTTGATATAGTCCATATTGACGTGGACTTGAACCTCATCGCGGTACGCGGCGCGGTTCCGGGACCGAAAGGCGGCATTGTCTATATGAAGAATACGGTTATCAACCGCAGCAAGATCAAAGGGCCGTCCCAGACTGTCAGCTCCAACCCGCAGAAGAGATCAGCCAGAGGTTAAGGAAAGGAGAGTAATAGTATATGCCTAACGCAAAGGTTTATAATATGGCCGGGGAGGTCATAGGCGACATCCAGCTCTCCGACGAGATTTTTGGCATAGAGCCGAACGGCCCGGTTCTGCATATGGCGGTTAAGAACCACCTCGCGAATCGCCGCCAGGGAACACAGAGCGCTCTTACAAAGGCGGAGGTTTCCGGCGGCGGAGCGAAGCCCTATAGACAGAAGGGCACAGGCAGAGCGCGCCAGGGCAGCACCAGGAACCCCCATTACACTCACGGCGGCGTGGCGTTCGCTCCAAAGCCCCGCGATTACAGGTTCTCGCTGAATAAGAAAGTGAGAAGGCTGGCTATACGTTCCGCGCTGTCCCAGAAGGCTCTGGAGAACGCTGTTATCGTTGTGGAGGGGCTTGACCAGGACGAGATAAAGACCAAGAGCTTCAAGGCGTTCCTCACAAAGATAGGCGCTGACCGCAAAAGCGTGATAGTTACTCCGGAACTCCGCAAAAATGTAGTTCTCTCAGCGAGGAATATTCCCGGCGTAGTGACGACTATCGCAACTATTCTGAACGCTTACGACATTCTTAACGCGGATAAGTTTGTCGTAGACAAGGCGGCTCTTGAAAAAATCGCGGAGGTGTACAATTGATGAGATCCTCTTATGATGTTATAATCCGGCCGATTGTCACGGAGCAGTCCATGGAGCAGGGGGAATTGAAAAAATACTCCTTTGAAGTGGCGCGCGACGCGGGCAAGGCCGAGATTAAAAAGGCTGTGGAGGAAGTCTTCGGCGTTAAGGTGATGAAGGTTTCAACGCTGAATATGCGAGGCAAGGAGAAGCGCGTTGGGCGTTATCCCGCGGGCATGACAAAGGCGTGGAAAAAAGCCGTTGTTCGCCTGACTGAAGATTCCAAGCCTATCGAGATATTCGAGGGAATGGTATAAGGGAGGAAACGAGATGCCTATTAAATTTTATAAACCCACCACTCCGTCGAGAAGACATATGTCCGTTTCCGGGTTTGACGGAGTTGATAAGAAAGCAAAGCCGGAGAGAAGCCTGACGGAGGTTCTGAAGAAACACTCCGGACGCAACAGCTATGGTCATATCACCGTTCGTCATAAGGGCGGCGGGAACAGAAGGAAGTACCGCGTTATTGATTTCAAGCGCAACAAGTTAGATATGCCGGCCACCGTCCAGCGCCTTGAATACGATCCCAATCGCTCGGCGTACATCGCCCTCGTTAAATACGAGGATGGTGAAGTGAGATATATTCTCGCGCCTGTTGGACTTAAGGCGGGGGATGTGATTGAATCCGGCGCGGGAGCGGACATCAAGCCCGGCAACGCGCTTCCGATATCCAATATTCCTGTCGGTACAGTTATTCATAATATTGAGCTTTATCCCGGCAAAGGCGCCCAGTTAGTACGTTCAGCCGGAGCCGCAGCGCAGCTTATGGCGAAGGAAAACGGGATGGCTCAGATTCGTCTGCCGTCTGGAGAATACAGGTATGTTCGCCTTAACTGCATGGCTTCAATCGGTCAGGTCGGCAACATAGACCACTCGAACATTTCGCTTGGTAAAGCCGGACGCAGCAGACACATGGGCATCAGGCCGACGGTTCGTGGATCCGTCATGAACCCGAACGACCATCCCCACGGAGGCGGCGAAGGCAAGAGCCCTGTTGGACGGCCCGGACCTGTTACGCCATGGGGCAAGCCCACGCTGGGTTACAAGACGCGTAAGACGAAGAACCGCACGGACAAGTTCATTGTCAAACGCCGTAATGCTAAGTAAGGAGGACAGAGGTAATGAGCAGAAGTATCAAGAAAGGCCCGTTTGCGGCGCCGGAACTTTTGAAGCGGGTCGATGAGATGAACAAGACCGGCGAGAAGAAGGTTCTCAAGACATGGAGCCGCGCGTCCACTATTTACCCGTCCTTTGTAGGCCATACAATAGCCGTGCACGATGGCCGCCGCCATGTACCCGTTTATATAACGGAGGATATGGTGGGACATAAGCTCGGCGAGTTTGCCCCGACGCGCACATTCCGTGGCCACGCGGGAAGCAAGACAGGTAAGTAAGGGAGGCTTGGAGATGGAAGCAAGAGCACAGACAAAATACGTGCGTATTTCCCCCCGTAAAGTGAAGATCGTCTGCGACCTTATACGGGGTAAGGATGCCGATGTAGCGCGGGCAATTCTGTTAAACACGCCGAAGGCGGCCTCTGAAGTTCTGGTGAAGCTGTTGAAGAGCGCGGTGTCCAACGCCGAAAACAATTTCGATATGGATACCACAAAGCTCTATGTGTCCGAGGTGTACGCGAATCCCGGCCCCATTCTCAAGAGAATGCAGCCTGTTTCCAAAGGCAGAGGATATCGTATCAATAAACGGACCAGCCATATTACGGTCGTTGTCAAGGAAAGAGAGGAGGCTTGAAGATGGGACAGAAGGTAAACCCACATGGGCTCCGCGTTGGTGTTATTAAAGATTGGGATTCACGCTGGTATGCCAGAGATGACAAAGTAGGCGACCTCATTGTGGAGGACTACAATATACGCAAGTACCTCAAGAAGGCTCTTTATTCAGCCGGCGTACCCAGGATTGAGATAGAGCGTGACAGCTCGAAGGTCAAGATATTCATTCACTGCTCACGCCCCGGAATCGTCATAGGCAAGGGCGGCACGGAAATTGACAAGCTCCGCGCTGACATGGAGAAGCGGATCGGCAAACCTGTCAGCATATCTATCATCGAGGTCAAGAACCCCGATACTGACGCGCAGCTTGTGGCCGAGAGCATAGCCCAGCAGCTTGAGAAGAGGATCAGCTATCGCCGCGCTATGAAAAACGCCATGTCCAGAGCGATGAGGCTGGGCGTGCGCGGCATAAAGATAAAGCTCTCAGGTCGTATTGGCGGAGCGGAGATCGCGAGAACCGAGTCGTATCATGAGGGGACGATTCCTCTTCAGACACTCAGAGCTGATATTGAGTACGGATTCGCCGAAGCCGCGACCACCTATGGGCGGCTTGGAGTCAAAGTCTGGATTTACAAGGGCGAGATTCTTTCTCAGACACTTCGCACTACCCCCAGGACCATGGATACCACCCGTCCTCCCCGTGAGAGACGTGAGCGCAGGGATGGCGACAGGCGCGGCGGGAACCGCGGAGGATATAACAATAACCGCGGCGGCTACAATAATAATCGCGATCGTGGCGGCCAGGGCGGTTATAACAGGTCGTACCAGGGTGGCCGTTTTCAGAGCGGAGGTCAGCGTTCGGGCGATCGTACTCCCAGAGAAGGAGGAGCAAACTGATGCTTTTACCAAAGAGAGTTAAGTACCGTCGGCAGCAGCGCGGACGTATGAAGGGCGTAGCCACTCGCGGCAATAAAGTCACCTATGGCGAGTGGGGCCTTGTCGCTACAGAGCCTGCGTGGATTACATCGAACCAGATAGAAGCCGCTCGTGTAGCCATTACCCGCTATACTCGCCGCGGAGGTAAGGTGTGGATAAAGATTTTCCCCGATAAGCCCGTAACACAGAAGCCGGCAGAGACCCGTATGGGTTCCGGTAAAGGTTCTCCTGAGTATTGGGTAGCCGTAGTTAAACCGGGCCGCGTTCTCTTCGAGATAGCTGGCGTAACCGCAGAAGACGCGGCGCAGGCGCTGACTCGCGGCGCGTTCAAGCTGCCATGCAAGACGAAGATTGTGGCTCGCGAGCCTGAGACAGGTGGTGATTCAGATGAAGGCTAACGAGGTAAGGAAGATGAGTGCCGATCAGTTGGAGGCGAAGCTGACGGATCTGAAGAAGGATTTGTTTACGCTTCGTATGCAGCACGCGATGAATCAGCTTGAGAACCCTGTTAAAATATCCCTTGTCAGAAAGGATATTGCCCGAGTCCAGACGATCATTCGCGAGAAGCGGGTCGGGCAGTGAGGAGGATACGTAAATGAGTTACGAGAGAACGTCTTCCCGGAAGACAAGGGTCGGCAAGGTCGTTTCCGATAAGATGGATAAGACCATCGTGGTTGCCATCGCGGATCGTGTGCCGCATCCTCTCTATAAGAAAATTGTAAAGAGAACATACAAGCTGAAAGCCCATGACGAGGAGAACAGCGCCGGGATAGGCGACACGGTACGCGTTATGGAAACCCGTCCGCTGTCGAAGGACAAGAGATGGCGGCTTGTAGAAATAGTTGAGAAAGCAAAGTAAGGGGGCGCCATAGAATGATTCAACAGGAAACCTTTCTGAAGGTTGCCGATAACACCGGTGCCAAGGAAATAAAGTGCATACGTGTATTGGGCGGTTCCAAGAGAAAATATGGAAATATAGGCGATGTGATCGTTGCGTCCGTCCGCAAGGCATCCCCCGGCGGTCAGGTAAAGAAGGGCGATGTAGTCAAAGCGGTTATTGTACGTTCGGCGAAAGGCGTGCGGCGTAAAGACGGGACGTACGTGCGGTTCGACGAGAATGCCGCGGTGCTTATACGCGATGATAAGAACCCGGTAGGCACGCGTATTTTTGGGCCGGTTGCGAGGGAGCTGCGCGATAAGGATTATATGAGGATCCTGTCGCTGGCCCCGGAAGTTATATGAGGAGGACGGCAAATGAATATAAAATCAAGTGACACGGTTGTTGTTCTCTCCGGAAAAGACAAGGGCAAGAAGGGCAAGGTTATTTCCGCTGACCCGAGTGGTATGAAGGTTGTAGTAGAGGGAGTTAACGTCGCGAAGGTTCACAAGAAGGCGCGCAGGCAGGGTGAAGAGAGCGGCATTATCCGCAAGGAGACTCCGATTTACGTCTCCAAGGTTCAGCTTGTTTGCCCCAAGTGCGGCAAAGCCACCCGCGTGGGTCATAAGATCCAGGATGGCAAGAAATCACGCGTCTGCAAGAAATGCGGCGCGGAGATATGAGTGGGAGGATAGAGTATGCCAAGGCTTAAAACCAGATACCAGGAGGATATAGCTCCCGCTCTTATGAAGAAGTTCCAGTACAAGAGTGTTATGGAGATACCCAGACTGGATAAAATAGTAGTCAATGTAGGCTGCGGTGACGCGAAGGACAACGCTAAGGTCATCGACAATGTGGTGAATGAAATCGGCAAGATAACCGGCCAGCGTCCTATCGTGACAAAGGCGAGGAAATCAGTTGCTAACTTCAAGCTCCGCGAGGGAATGAATATTGGCGTCAAGGTGACGCTCCGCCGTGACAGAATGTGGGAGTTCCTTGACAGGCTTTTCAATGTTGCGCTTCCGCGTGTGCGTGATTTCCATGGCATAAATCCGAATTCATTTGATGGGCGCGGTAATTACGCCCTCGGCATCCGTGAACAGCTCATTTTCCCGGAAATTGACTACGATAAAATTGACAAGATTCGCGGTATGGATATTGTTATGTGCACAACCGCCAAGACGGATGAAGAAGCTCATGAGCTTCTGATGCTTCTTGGGGCGCCATTCTATCAAAATTAAGGAGGTCGTAATATGGCTAAGAAATCCATGATTCTCAAGCAGCAGCGCGGCAGCAAATATTCTACCCGCAACTACAATCGCTGCAAGATCTGCGGCCGTCCCCACGCCTATCTGCGCAATTATGGCATATGTCGCATTTGCTTCAGGGAGCTTGCTTACAAGGGCGAGATACCCGGAGTGAAGAAAGCGTCCTGGTGAGCGCTGATTACCGGGAAGAGGATGGCGAAAGGTCTGTGAAAAGCGTGTATTTTCCCGGATACCTCGCCGCCTGAACCGCGTATAGCGGTAACTCTGATAAAGGAGGATATATTTTATTATGCAGATAACAGATCCTATTGCGGATATGCTGACCCGGATCAGGAACGCAAACGCCGCAAAGCACGCAACTGTTGATATTCCCGCTTCCAACATGAAGAAAGCTATAGCTGAGATATTATTGGACGAAGGATACATCAAGAGTTTTCAGATCGTCAGCGACGGCGGTCAGGGCGTCATAAAGGTAACGCTCAAGTATAACGCGGGCGAGAAAGTCATTCAAGGCTTGCGCCGCGTATCTAAGCCCGGCCTTCGCGTTTACGCGGGTACCGACGAGCTTCCCTATGTTCTGAAGGGACTTGGCACGGCAATTATTTCAACCTCCAAGGGTGTAATGACCGACAAAAAAGCGAGAGCTGAACACGTCGGTGGTGAAGTCCTTGCGTTTGTGTGGTAAGGGAGGTTTTGGAATATGTCGAGAATAGGAAGGGCGCCTGTACACATTCCGAGCGGTGTTGAAGTTACGGTCGCTGAAGGGAACGTTGTTACGGTTAAGGGCAAGGAGCATACGCTTACAAAGAGCCTCTGCCCGTTTATGTCGATTGAGGTTAAGGACGGCGTTGCTACAGTTTCACGCCCGAATGACGAGAAAGAGATGCGCGCGCTCCATGGCCTTACGAGGTCGTTGCTGCACAATATGGTAATTGGCGTAACCGACGGTTATTCCAAGACCCTGGAGATAAGCGGTGTCGGTTACAGAGCCGCCAAGGAGGGGAAGAACCTTGTTATGAACCTTGGTTATTCCCATCAGGTAATAGTACCTGAGGAAGACGGCATAACTATTGAGGTGCCGAACCCCAACACAGTAGTTATAAAGGGGCCGGATAAACAGCAGGTTGGACAGTTTGCGGCTAACGTCAGGGAGAAGCGTCCGCCGGAGCCTTATAAGGGCAAGGGCATTAAGTACGCGAATGAGGTCATTCGCCGCAAAGAAGGCAAGACTGGCAAATAAGGGGAGGTGTGCCATATGATAAAAAGACCTGATACAAACGGCCAGCGTTTGAAGAGACACAAGAGAGTCAGAGCCAGAATATCCGGCACATCGGAGAGGCCAAGACTTAATGTTTTCCGCAGCGAGAAGCATATCTACGCGCAGATAATTGACGATACAAGTGGCCGCACATTATGCAGCGCGGCGAGCAACGAGAAGGGATTTGACGGCCGCGGCAACAACAAGGAGGGAGCGCACAAAGTCGGCAAGCTTATTGCGGAGCGTGCGCTGGCGAAGGACATCGAGAATGTTGTGTTTGACCGCGGAGGGTATATTTATCACGGACGTGTTCAGGAACTGGCGGAAGGTGCCCGTGAGGGCGGTCTTAAATTTTAACGGAGGGAGGACAAGATATGCCTTACAGTAACAGTCAGGGCGGCGGAAGAGTCAATCGCCGCGAGAAGGAGAAGGAAGAGCCGGAGTATATTGAGAAGGTCGTCTCCCTCAACCGTGTTTCCAAGACCGTGAAGGGCGGACGTGTTGCGAAGTTTTCGGCGCTTGTGGTTGTCGGTAAGGGCAAGGTTGGATTCGGTCTGGGCAAGGCGTCTGAGGTGTCCGAGGCGATTCGTAAGGGAATTGAGGACGCTAAGAAGAATTTCACTCATGTCACGCTTCAGGGGACGACAATACCACATGAGGTGATAGGCGTGTTCGGAGCGGGCAGAGTGCTTTTGAAGCCCGCGCCTGAAGGCACTGGCGTTATTGCCGGCGGCGCGGTTCGCGCTGTTGTTGAAGCTGCCGGGATTTCCAATATCCGTACCAAGTGCCTGCGTTCCAATAATCCCGCCAATGTTGTCGCGGCTACAATGCAGGGTCTGACATCTCTTCGCAACGCGGCTCAGGTTGCGAAAACCCGTGGCAAGACGGTTGAAGAGATTACAGGTTAAGGAGGCGCGTTATGGCAGTAAAGATAAAACTTGTCAAGAGCTTGAACGGCAGGCTCAAGAAACATATCGCCACCGCTGAGTCATTGGGGCTCAGGAAGATAGGCGATGAGACGATACAGCCTGATAACCCCCAGACCAGAGGAAAAATTGCCCGGATTGGTTATTTACTCCAGGTCACAGAAGAAAATTAAGGAGGTTTGCGGAATGAATTTACATGATCTTAGTCCCGCGCCGGGGTCGACTAAAGCGGCATGGCGCAAGGGCAGAGGAATTGGTTCCGGAAACGGCAAGACCGGAGGACGCGGTCACAAGGGACAGAAAGCGAGAAGCGGCGGGGGAGTTCGCATAGGGTTTGAAGGCGGCCAGATGCCTTTGGCGCGCCGCATACCGAAGAGAGGCTTCAACAATATTTTCGCAAAGCCTCTGGACGCGATAAATGTCTCGATGCTTAATCGTTTTGACGACGGCGCGGTGGTGGACGCGGATGCGCTTAAGAAAGCCGGGGTTCTGTCCAGCTGCAAGTATGGCGTCAAGATTTTGGGAAACGGAGAGATAAACAAGAAGCTCACGGTTAAGGCTTCCGCTTTCTCCGAGTCAGCCAAAAATAAAATAGAGGCTGCTGGCGGGAAGGCCGAGGTGATCTGAGTTGTTTCAGACAATAAGAAATGCCTGGAAAGCGGAGGACATCAGAAAAAAGTTCCTGTTTACTATCCTTATGGTACTCATCTACCGGCTTGGCAACGCTATCCCCGTTCCTTATATAGACGTGGATATGTTGGGGAAGTATTTCGAGACACTTTCCAACACGGTGTTTGGCTGGATGAACGTGATGAGCGGCAGCGCGTTCTCTCAAGGTACGGTCTTCGCGTTGAGCATTCAGCCGTATATAAACGCGTCAATCATCATTCAGCTCCTCACAATTGCGATTCCCGCGCTGGAGCGGCTCTCGAAGGACGGCGGAGAAGAGGGAAAGAAGAAGATCGAAAGCATTACCAGGTACTCTACCGTCGCGATTGCGCTTCTGCAAGGCTATGGATACTACGTGCTGCTCAGCAACAACAGCGCTCTGGCGTCTGACCGCCCCGCAGTGTGGTCGGCTATCGTGATTGTAGCGACATTCGTTGCCGGCTCATCGCTGCTTATGTGGATGGGTGAGCAGATTACCGAGTTCGGTATAGGCAACGGAATATCTATTATTCTGTTTATAAGCATTGTATCCAGATTCCCCGAAAGCATTATAAACGCGGTGAGAAGCGTTATCGAGAATCCGTCCACATGGTGGCTGTATCTGCTGCTGCTTGTCGGAGCGCTCGCGATTATTGTTCTCATTGTCATAGTGACGAACGCCGAGCGCAGGATTCCGGTCATGTACTCAAAGCGCGTGGTCGGCAGAAAGGTCTACGGCGGGCAGTCCACACATCTCCCGTTGAAGGTGAATATGTCCGGTGTCCTTCCTGTTATCTTTGCGCAGTCAATCGCCTCTTTACCGGCTACTATTGGTATGTTCGCCGGTAAGAGCACCTCAAGTTCCGGCTTCTGGGGCGGGTTCCTCAGGTTCTTTGATACCACCTCCGTCACATATATGATTATCTATTTCCTTTTGATTATTTTCTTCAGCTATTTTTATTCAACGATCCAGTTCAACCCGGTGGAAGTGGCGAACAATCTGCAGAAGAACGGCGGATATATCCCTGGGTTCCGTCCGGGGAAACCGACTGGCGAGTTTATTGCGAAAGTCCTGAATAAGATCACACTGTTTGGAGCTATTTATCTTGCTATTATAGCCATTGTTCCTCTTATCATTTCGGCAGTCTCCGAGACGGCGGCTAATTCCGGTATCTCTGTCGGCGGAACGTCTCTTATCATTGTTGTTGGCGTTGCGCTTGAAACTGTCCGCGGTCTTGAGGCACAGCTTGTTATGCGCAACTATAAGGGTTTCCTTGAATAGGAAGGGGTTTACTTTATGAAGCTCGTTCTTTTGGGAGCACCCGGTGCCGGAAAAGGCACTCAAGCCGAATTTTTATCCGAGAGGCTGAACATTCCCGTGATTTCCACGGGGAATATCCTGCGGGCTGCCGTTAGAGACGGTACGCCCGTAGGCAGGAAGGCCAGGGAATTGATCGATGCGGGTTCGCTGGTTCCCGACACTATAATTCTCGGTATAGTCGCTGAGCGACTTGCTGATGATGACTGTCGGAGCGGTTATATTCTCGACGGCGTTCCCAGGACCGCGGCACAGGCCGAGTTGCTGTTGGAACATGGGATTGAGATTGATCACGCGTTGTGTCTGCGTGTACCTGACGCGGTAATTATGAAGCGCATGGGTGGGCGCAGGAATTGCACGAATTGCGGAGCGGTCTTTCATATTACAGCTAATCCACCGAAAACGGAAGGCGTTTGTGACTTTTGCGGCGGCAGGCTCACTGTCCGCGAAGACGATATGCCGGAAACGGTTTTGCACAGACTTCAGGTATATCACGAGGAGACTGAGCCGATTCTTGCGCATTTTGACCGTCTCGGAATGCTTGTGACGGTCGATGGTACAGGGGAACTGCACGAGGTATCCAAAAGGGTATTTGAGGCGCTTGGACTATGATAAGAATTAAATCGCAGAGAGAGGTAGAATATATGCGCCGTGCCGGGAGAGTCGCAGCTGAGGCGAGAAGGCTGGCCGGCAGCATGATAGAACCTGGCGTTAAAACTCTGGAAATTGACAAGGCTGTTCGCGCGTATATTGTTTCGCAGGGCGCTGTTCCCACGTTTTTAGGATACGGCGGCTTTCCGGCAAGCGTGTGTGTCTCAATAAACGAAGAGATAATACATGGGATTCCCGGAAAGCGCGTGATAAAGGCCGGGGACGTAGTCAGCGTGGATGTTGGCGCGACAAAAGACGGCTTCGTCGGCGACTGCGCCGCGACATATATCGCGGGAAATGCGCACACGCAAGAGGCTGAGAAACTTGTTTCCGTTACAAGGCAGAGCTTTTTTGAGGGATTAAAATACGCGCGGCCCGGGTACCGCATTTCTGATATTGGTCACGCGATACAGACATACGTGGAATCCAACGGGTTCAGCGTTATCCGTGATTATGTAGGGCACGGAGTAGGAGCGGTTATGCATGAGGAACCGGAGATACCGAACTTTGGCGCTCCGGGGCATGGGGCGAGGCTCATGAAAGGCATGACTATCGCTGTGGAGCCTATGGTTGCCGCCGGCGATTTCGGCATCCGGGTATTACGGGATGGCTGGACGGTTGTGACCAGGGACAAATCGCTTACGGCCCATTACGAGAACTCCATCCTTATCACTGACGACGAACCGGAGCTTCTGACAGTTTGCGAGGACGGGTCGTATGAGTATTGAGAAGGCTGACGTCGTGCGTTCGCTCAGAGGGCGTGACAGCGGAGAGCTGTTTATGGTTCTCTCGGTTGAAGGGCAGTACGCCTATATTATAAACGGCAAGGATCGCCGTTTAGAGAAAGCAAAGAAGAAGAAGTTGAAGCATATAGAGTTTATCTGCGCCGGAGAGGGCAGAACAGCTCAGAAACTACGGGACGGGGAGCGCGTGAGCAACAGCGAAATTAGAAAGGCGCTGAATGTGAAGCCCAGTGGAGAAGCCGAAGGAGGTATGCACAGTGGCGAAGGATGACATGATTGAGCTTGAGGGGACAGTGGTCGAGTCACTGCCTAATACGATGTTCAATGTTGATATCGGGAACGGACATATTATATTGGCGCATATCTCCGGAAAACTTCGTATGAATTTTATCAGGATTCTGCCCGGAGACAGAGTCACGGTTCAAATGTCGCCTTATGATCTGACACGGGGAAGGATTACTTGGCGTACCAAGTAGTCTGAGAATGTATAGCACTAAGTTTTTACAGCAATCGCGAAGTATGTTGACTGACGATTCAGGTGATTACGAACGCGTAATAATTCCCGCATATTGAAAGGAAGGTATTTATGAAAGTCAGACCTTCAGTAAAGCCCATGTGCGAAAAATGCAAGGTCATTAAGCGCAAGGGAAGAGTTATGGTTATCTGTGATAATCCAAAGCATAAGCAGAGACAGGGCTAAGTTTCGAGGAAAGGATTGATTAAAAAACATGGCAAGAATTTCCGGCGTTGATCTGCCCAGAGAGAAGCGTATAGAGATCGGCCTTACCTATGTTTACGGTATTGGCAGGACGAGCGCGAAGAAGATTCTGGAGCAGACGGGTATCGATCCCAACACAAGGGTAAAAGACTTAACGGAGACGCAGGAAGCGGCGCTTCGTGACTGCATTGATAAGAACTACACGGTAGAGGGCGATCTCCGTCGCAGCGTAGCGTTAGATATAAAGCGTCTCACTGAGATTGGGTGCTATCGCGGCACGCGCCACAGAAGGGGTCTTCCGGTTCGCGGACAGCGCAGCAAGACGAACGCTCGCACGCGTAAGGGGCCGAAGCGCACTATCGCCAACAAGAAGAAGTAAGGAGGGAACTGTCAAAATGCCAGCAAACAACAAAGGCAAGACCGTCAGGACTCGCCGCCGTGAGCGCAAGAATATTGAAAAAGGCCAGGTTCATATCAGTTCCAGTTTCAATAACACAATGGTAACAATAACCGACACTAACGGCAATGCCATTTCCTGGGCTTCCGCAGGCGGACTTGGGTTCCGTGGAAGCAAGAAGAGTACGCCGTTTGCCGCGCAGACCGCCGCTGAGACAGCCGCGAGAGCCGCCATGGAGCACGGTCTTAAGACCGTAGAGGTTTACGTCAAAGGACCCGGTTCCGGAAGAGAAGCCGCTATCCGCGCATTGCAGACCGCCGGACTTGATGTCACAATGATAAAAGACGTGACACCGATTGCTCACAATGGCTGCCGGCCGCCGAAGCGCCGCAGAGTCTGAAGCGAAGGAGGAGTGTATAAATGGCGAAGAATATGCAGCCGATTATCAAGCGCTGCCGTGCAGTCGGTATTTCGCCCGCTGTCATGGGGTACACGGAGAAGAGCAAGGCCAATTCGACAAAGCGCAACCCCGGCGGACAGCGGAGGCCCAAGAAAAGTGAGTATGCCACTCAGCTTACGGAGAAGCAGAAAGTCAAGTTCGTTTATGGTATCCTTGAAAAGCAGTTCAGGGGTTATTACGAGATAGCGGAGAAGTCATCCGGAATAACCGGTGAGGTTCTCCTGACCACGATAGAGCGCAGACTTGATAACGTCGTATATCGTCTGGGGCTTGCGAATACCCGCCGTGAGGCCAGACAGCTTGTTAATCATGGCCATTTTACCGTTGATGGCAGGAAAGTCAATATTCCGTCTTTCCTTGTAAAGCCTGGTATGGTTGTAGGCGTGAAGGAGTCAAGCAAGAGTCTTACGAAGTTCAAGACGATGATGGAGAAGGACGCGTTCCGTAATGTTCCGAAGTGGCTTGAATACGACGCGAACAACGGCACTGGCAAAGTCATTGCTATGCCGCAGAGAGATGATATCGACTTTGAAGTCGAGGAACACTTGATTGTTGAGTTATATTCCAAGTAATTCACCAACCCTCAGGATCGGTAAGCTGCAAATATGGCGATTTGTCGCCGAAACTTAGAAGGAGGGTATAATATCTGTGATTGAAATTGAAAAGCCGCGTATAGAGTGCGTAGAGACTCCGGACGATGGTTCTTATGGCAAATATGTCGTGGAGCCGTTGGAACGTGGCTATGGAATAACATTGGGAAACTCCCTTCGAAGGATCCTGCTCTCATCTCTTCCGGGAACAGCTATCACCTCGGTGAAGATCGCCGGCGTGCAGCACGAGTTCTCCACCATCCCCGGCGTCAAGGAGGACGTGACGGAAATCGTCCTGAATTTGAAGAGCATTATAGCAAAGCTTCACTGCGACGGTGATAAAACTGTATACATTGAAGCCGTTGGCGAGGGTGAAGTCACGGCTGGCGATATTGTACCAGACAGTGATGTAGAGATTCTAAATCCTGAAATGCACATAGCGACACTGGGCACAAACGCTCAGCTCAGAATGGAGATTACCTTGGGCCACGGCAGAGGGTACGTTTCCGCTGAAAGGAACAAGTTGTCCCAACAGGTTATAGGCGTTATCCCGGTAGATTCGATTTTCAGTCCGGTCAGGAAAGTCAACTATACAGTTGAAAATACTCGTGTTGGCAACATGACAGACTTTGACAAGCTGACGCTGGAAGTCTGGACGGATAAGACTATCACGTCGCGTGACGCGGTGTCGCTTGCCGCAAAGATTCTGTGCGATCATTTTATGCTGTTTACGGATCTGTCGAAATCAGTCAGCACAAAATCGCTTGTGGTAGAGAAAGCTGAGGCACAGCGCGACAAGGTGCTGGAGATGACCATAGAGGAGCTTGATCTGTCCGTCAGAAGCTTTAACTGCTTGAAGCGCGCGAATATAAACACAGTGGAAGAGCTGGTTTCCAAGACAGAGTCTGAGATGATCAAGGTGCGGAACTTGGGTCATAAGTCGCTGGAAGAAGTTGTGCATAAACTCTCTTTGATGGGGTTGTCATTGGCCAGTGAAGAATAAGCGGCTGATTGTAGATATATTGTTTCCATCGTCACAGAGAGATTTGTATATATTCGGTGAAAGATAATTTTCACCGAATATATAAGAAGGTGTATTGTGAGCGCGTCAAAGACCTGAGCTATCTTATTATATGTTTCCACGATAGTATGTTTGACGCGCGAAGGAACTTTTGCGGAACGCGCAAGCTCCGCTCAGGAGGTTCCTAAGTTAAATAGAACAGGAAAAGGAGGAGAGGAAAATGCCTGGTACCCGTAAGCTCGGTAAGACGACGGCTCAGCGCAAAGCCATGCTCCGTCAACAGGTTACTGATTTTTTGGACAAAGGGAGGATGGTAACTACTTTTACAAGGGCAAAAGAGATCGCGCCGATTGCCGAGAAAATGATAACCCTTGGGAAAAAGGATACGTTGGCATCCCGCCGCAAGGCTCTGTCTTATATTACTCGCGAAGACGTAGTTACAAAGGTTTTCAAAGAAATCGCTCCGAACTATAAGTCCCGTGAAGGCGGATATACTCGAGTTGTCCGTATTGGTCCACGCAGAGGAGACGCCGCTGAAATGAGCGTGTTAGAACTTGTCTGAACGATTAAAGAGCCGCCCGGGATGGGCGGCTTTTTGCTTTGATGAAGGGTAGGGGATGAAGCTGTGACGGATATGTACGCAAAGGTGCGGAAAGACAGAAAACGTAACCGTGATATTCTGCCGATAGTGGTGGCTGTGGTAGTAGTATTGAGCGCAATTGGAATAGGCATCATAGTTCATTTGACCGGTTTTCACAGACGTTATGACAGGTTCATTCTCGCCTTGACAGAGAGCACATACTACGCGGATGAGCATAAAAGCCTGCGCGCGGAGACAGACGGGATTGCGCTGCGTGTTTCCGACGATAATATGTACGCGCTGCTGACGTATATCACCGTTTACGAGAGCGGCGCGGAGAAGAATGTCCCGACTTATGAGGAGGACGTTTTTATGGATTATGGAAACGGCAGCGTTTTGAGGCTCTGGGATGTTCAGCCGGACGAGGATACAAAAGTCCATGGGCTGGTGATTAGCTTTACCGATCCGGATGGATGGAACTACACGTACCAGAGCACGAAGATGAGCCTTGCCACGATCCAAAATCGCTATCTTTCAACGTATGACAACGAGATATGGGAATGACACGGAAATCAAGTGAAAAGTGATTCAGATTGGGAATATTTTGCGTCTACCAAACCGAATAAGCTGATTATTTTGCCGGATACTATAATCAAAAGAGAATTGCGAGGTATCCGGAAATGAAAATGACGAACAAGGAATACAGCGAGTATGTAAAGAAAAAGACGCCAAACTCAAAATTCGGGCTGAATATGGTCAAGGCGTTTCTTGTAGGCGGGATTATATGCTGCGGCGGCGAAGGCTTGCTTAACTGGTTTACCGCGTTAGGACTTAACGAGGAGGACGCGGGTGTCGCGACAAGCATTACACTTGTGTTTATTGGAGCGCTGTTAACGGGACTTGGCGTTTATGATAACATCGCGAAGTTCGCCGGCGCGGGCACGCTTGTGCCGATTACAGGATTTTCCAATTCCGTGGTCTCCCCGGCGCTGGAGTTCAAAGCGGAGGGCTTTATAACGGGAACCACCGCGAAGATGTTCATAATAGCGGGGCCGGTAATCGTGTTTGGAACGGTAGCAAGCGTTGTGTACGGCCTGGTGCTTGTGCTGTTCGGTCTTGTGTAAATGGCGTTCTGTCCATAAGGCCAAAACGAGCGCGTTCCGGCGTTTCCCAAGTTCATCGCGGCCGCATAGTCTGTAGGCTGCGCGAGGTTATTTCATCAGCGTTTCCCTGAATAATGTTGATACTGACCGGATTAAGAGATTTAATTTGGAATTACGTGTGCAGCGCGCGTGCGTATCCCGGATTAAATCTTTTAATTTGAGATTAGGGTAAAATGTGAAGGCGTAAAGTACGGTTTTCACAAAATATATACATATTTAAAACAAATTGAAAAATATAATCTGAAAATTGTATATTTTAAATATTTTCATCACAAAAATATACTAATATTTTGTAAAAAAATTAATAATTCGTTGACAAAACCGTTATATGTGTTATAATGGCCTCGTAAGTATCACTTAACATCGGATACGCGGGCCGGTTGCGCCGCGTTTCGGATTGAGAGCGGTATGAAAATGATTGAAAATGGAGGAGTTAATTATGAAAGTGAAAAAATGGTGTTGCCTTCTGTTTGCCCTGCTGTTTGTGTTCGCGTTAGCGGCCTGCTCCGACAGCAGCAGTGATGACAGCGGCGATACCGGAAGCGACACGTCCGAATCCAGTGACAGCGGAGAGAGTAATACGGGTGATACCGCCAATGGCGAGAGCAGCGATGACAACGCGGACGCGGACACCGAGACATCTGATGGCTATAAAGATGGTACGTATACGGCATCCGCAATGGGCATGGAAGGCGACGTGACTGTAACTATCACCATTTCTGACGGCGTTATTACCGACTGCGTGCTGGACGGGCCGGACGAGACACCGGATATTGGCGGCAAGGCGCTTGAGAAGCTGCCGGATCGCATATTGGAGGCGCAGTCCGCTGACATTGATGTTGTATCTTCGGCGA
>CAYQWH010000010.1:17814-28855 GCA_964421265.1 uncultured Oscillospiraceae bacterium
AGTCACGAGCAACGCGGTCATTGAAGCTCTTACCGATTGTCTCCAGCAGGCTTCATAAATTCATTTATGACGGATAGGTCCATAAGTTATTTTGAAGATTTCCTTATAGGAGGATACATATGGAGAACGAAGAGAAAAAGATGCGTAAGCTTTCACGCAGAGAATTTCTGAAGGGCGCAACCGCGGGCGTCGCGGGAATGGCGATAATGGGTGTCCTGGGCGCTTGCAGTTCCGCGACCAATGATACTGACGCGGACACTGATAACGAAGAGGAGAACAGCACCGGGAGCACCAATCCGGAGGAGAACACTGCCAACGATACCCCTGAAGATACCGGCAATACGGAGGAAACTGCTTCGTCAGGCGCCGGAGAACGCGTTCCCGGCTACTCAGGACCTGGCGATTGGCTTGGAACCGCGCCGTCGCTTACCCCTGACGAGACTGTCGATGTTGAGATAGCTATAGTCGGCATGGGTCACGCGGGCACACAGGCCGCTCTCGCGGCGACACAGGCTGGATGCTCCAGCGTTGTGGTTTTAGAGCGTATGGAGAGCGATATGTTCGATTGGTACGGCGAGGATATTGCCGCGTACAATTGCCAGCTCGCGAAAGATCACGGGTTTGCCGAGTATGATCTGGGCGCGATTACGAATGAGTATGTGACCCGCGCGGGCGGACGCTGCAACCCGGATATCATTCGCAGCTTTGTACAGAACTCCGGCCCGATGATGGACAATATGCTCGAAGTGGCAAAAGAGGTTCTCGCGGACAAGGAGCGTTTTGCCGCGCTGCCCGGCATTGAGGGTACAGTGCTGGAGAACAACGTGCTTGCTCTTGAGGATGTCATGCTTGAGTATGACAACACAGAGGAAGGGCAGCTCTTTATCCAGTGCCAGATGGACGCGGATAAGATTATGTCGGGCACTGACGCTTATGACGCTGAGAACCTGACGAATTATCCTCTGGCCGCCGGAACCAAGACGTGGGCGGCAACCGTATGCTTTGCGGGAAAGTATAACGCAGAGCCTATTCAGGGCGTTGCGGCGAACTCTACTGTGCGCAATATACAGAGCGCGTGCCTGGCGAAAGCGGCGGATTTGGGCGCTGATATTGAGTTCAACGCCACCGCGCAGGTGCTGGTTCAGGACAGCAGCGGCAAGGTAACAGGCGTTATCGCCAAGGTCGGCAGTAAGATAATACAGTACAACGTGAGCAAAGGCGTCATACTCTGCGGCGGCGGATACGCGGCGAATGGTGATATGTGCTGGGCGCTTCTTAATGAGTATATGGAGGAGAACGAGAGAGCCGGCGGAACAAAAGAGGACTTTTACTCATTCATGGGTGGCCGTGATGGTTCGTCAATAAAGATGGGCTGCTGGGCTGGCGGTTACATTGATCCGGCTCCGCGCGGCACTATGATTCTCGGCGGAGGCATCTCAAGTCCGTGGGGCGCGAATAGCTGTCTGTGGCTAAACGCGAAGGGCAAGAGGTTCTGCAACGAGGGTAACCTTATGTCTGCTAATCGCGCTACATATCTCCAGCAGAGCGGACTTGCCGTTATGATAGTTGACGGCAACTGGCCTAAGAGCGTCTGCGCTTCCGGTCTTGAACACGGCGGCCCGGACTTTGGCCGTCCGCAGTTCTGGAGTGATATGGCGGAGGGTATGAACAGCGAGCCGGACGCGGATGGCAAGATCTCCATTCTCACCGGAACGATTATGGAGCGCGGTTACTCCGAGATGTATAAGGCGGACACGCTGGATGAGCTGCTCACACTCTGCGGCTATGATGACGAGACGAAAGCTGTGGCGCTTGAGAGCATAGAGCATTACAACGAGATGTGCCACGCTGGAGCGGATACTGACTTTGGCAAGGGAGCGATCGCGATGAACGCCATCGAGACAGCGCCGTTCTTCGCGACAGTTGGTACCTGCGGCCCCGGCAATGCGCCGACGCCGTCAATGGTGACAATGACCGGACTTATGACGGACGAGAACCAGAACGTCACCAATGGACTTGGAGTTGTCATACCTGGGCTTTACGCGGCTGGGAACAGCCTCGGAGGACGTTACGGATTGGGTTACAGCACCCCGTCTGCCGGTAACTCCATAGGCATGGCCTGTACGCACGGCTGGGTAGCTGGCCAGATAGTCGCCGCTCTGTAAGCTTGGCGGAATATTAAGACAGGCTTTCATGGCTCCGCTCTTTGTGAGCGGAGCCTTTCCACTGAAAGGGGAAGAATTATGGAATTGGTAGAACGAGTAGAGCACGAGATGAATCGCAAAAAGCTGATGTATACAGAGCTTCAGGAGAGCCCGATTGATCTGGATGAACTGTATAGAGGAATAGTTGGCGCGGTGCATCACGACTATGTTGGGTTCGAGCGTAAACGCAGATATTTCATGCCGAACGAGAGCCGTACTTATGTACTAACTAACTATCGTTACGGCACATTAACAATGCAAATGCTGGCGCGCAGTCTTGAACGTTTCGCGGAAGATATGCACGACCGCAATTTGCGCTTCTATTGCGATGATTGGATAGACTATAAGAACCTGGCGGTAAAATATGAGGTGCGCGCATATGGTGAATTTCTATATGTCACAAAAGCCGCTCCGGAAACAGGGCTTGTGCCGGGAGACAAAATAGTAACCGTGCAGCGCAAGACGCCGGAAGCTACACGGCAGCTGCTGCGCGGCTCGGCGTTTTACAGCAGTGTCCAGGAACGCGAGATCTGGGACAGCTATCTGAAAATGGCGCCGTCTTTGGAAGTGGAGCATAGAGACGGGACATCAGAGCATATGCGCCTTCCGCTTTGGCCTGAGGAGAAGGTCGAGCGACAGATTTCATTCCAGACACTGGAGAAAAACACCGCGTATCTGAGGGCGGAATATTTTGACAGCGCGGCGATCAACAGGATACTTGAGGAGCACACGGGAGATATAGCCCACGCCCAAAAACTTATTATAGACCTGCGCCGCTGTGCTGGCGGTGAGGAGGATGCGCTTTACGGTCTTTTACCATATATAGTGGACAAGGATAAGACCATGGAGGAAATATATGGCGATACCGGTAGCTTTGCGCTTTGTACTGAAAATAACTGTGAGCGCAGGTACTCGGTTCTTTCCGCTTTTCGTGAGACGCTGACTGATAAGGATGAGATTGAGATCCTAAATGAGGAGATGACGTTCTGGCGTGACAATTACGGGAAGGGACTTGTGTTCTGCCCGCCGGAACCTGTCGATGGCGCTGTCACGGCGGCAGAGCAAGCTCCGGATAAGGTGCTTATTCTGACGGACACCAGATGCGAGAACGAGGGAGAGCGATTTGTGGATATCTGTGGCAGGTGCGGCGGTAAAGTCTCTGTGATCGGACGTCCCACAATGGGCACATTGGATACGTTCGACTGTATAACTCTTGCGCTCAATGACCATATGCGGTTGTCATACCCCATACGTGAAACGACAGCCGCCCATGATGGGAAAGGGATCAGTGAGATCGGCATACAGCCTGACATATATGTTCCATGGACTCCGGATGAGATTGACACAGACGTTATTCTGCGAACCGCCATGAGCCTTTGATATTATCCGACGCTGATAAAATTTAACAATTCCGTTACGGTTTTTTTCAGGTTCACTTTAAGTACCGCTGGTATCCTCATAATATATGTCAGGCAACGCGAGTGGGGGAGAGTAATTTTATGATAAAAGTGGATCATTTGACGAAACGTTACGGTACAGTAACCGCTGTGGACGATCTGTCCTTTGAGATTGAAGATGGCCATGTTTATGGGTTCCTGGGGCCTAACGGAGCGGGAAAGACTACAACCATGAATATTATGACCGGTTGTCTCTCGGCGTCTGAGGGCAGCGTTACTATCAATGGATGTGACATTTTCGAGGAGCCGAAGAAGGCGAAACGCAAAATAGGCTATCTTCCTGAGCAGCCGCCGCTTTATATGAACGAGACACCCGAGGAATACCTGCGCTTTGTTGGCGAGGCGAAGGGCATACGCGGCGCGGAACTGAAAAAACAGATTGACGAGGCAATAGAGAGAACGGGTATTGGGAACGTGAGACATCGCAGAATATCCGCGCTCTCTAAAGGCTATAAACAGCGAACCGGGATAGCTCAGGCTCTTTTAGGCACCCCGGTCGCAATTATTCTTGACGAGCCTACTGTGGGACTTGACCCTATACAAGTGATAGGTATACGCAGACTCATTCGTGAGCTTGGAGAGAGCCACACTGTGATTTTAAGCTCACATATCTTATCAGAGGTTCAGGCAATATGTGATCAGATCCTTATGATAGCGCATGGACGACTTGTCGCGTTTGACAGTCCGTCGAACCTTGAACGTACTTTACTCACGCAAAACGAGATTGAGATCATGACTGATATGGATCCTCTTGAGGCGGAGGAACTTATCGCCAAGCTTGCCCACGTAACTGAAGTTGTCGCGGAAACGGCGGATTCAGGTCTTACGATTGCCAATATAAAGACTGACTACGACAATATCTATGATATGTCCCGCACACTTTTTTTCTGTTTTGCCGAACATGGAACACCGCTTCTTGAGATGTCTCTTAAAAAGGCGAGCCTTGAGGACGTTTTCCTTGAGCTTACTGAAGACAGCGCGCAGGAAGACGCGGCAGTCGGAGATAACGCGGTGAAGCGTGAGGAGACGTCCGCGGACGGAAATGAAAAGGAGGTTGAGGAACATGACAGCGATATTCAAGCATGAACTCCGAGCCTGTTTCCATTCATTGACAGCGTATCTCTTCGGAGCGCTGCTGCTTGTGTTTGTGGGCATAGGGGCGATGATATATAATATTCAGGAGGCTGTCAGCAATTTTGAGTATGTGCTTGATTTTTGCTGTCTTGTGCTTGTGGTGATTGTACCGCTGCTAACCATGCGCGTCATTGCCGAGGAACGTAAGCAGAAGACGGATCAGCTGCTTTATTCGCTTCCAATCTCAACGTTTCAGGTCGTGTTAGGAAAATACCTTGCGCTTCTTGTTGTGTTTTTGCTCCCGATCTGTATAATCTCACTGTATCCGCTCATTTTCGCGCAATACGGCGATGTTTATCTTCCCACATCTTACGGGACTATTGCGGCGTTTTTTATTATGGGCGCGGCGCTTATTTCTATGGGGCTGTTTATCTCTTCGCTGACGGAGAACCAGGGACTGGCGGCGGGTATAGGTATCGCGGTAATGCTGTTCAACTATTACAGTGTCACTTTATCTGAATATGTGTCCTCTACGGCAACTGGCACGATTATAGCGCTGGTTGTCATTATAGCCGCGTTCTGTGTGATTATAAAGGTTCTCACGAAAAATGATACATTCGCTTACGGAGCGGCTATTGTACTGATCGGATTACTCACGATTACTTACTATGTGGATTCATCCATATTTGAGGGGATCCTGCCGGACATAATGGCAAAGCTCTCTCTGTTTGAACGCTTTTATGTGTTTGTAAATGGGGTGTTTGATGTGACAGCTATAGTATATTACTTGACCGTGGCGGTCTTTTTCCTGTTTCTGACTGTGCAGTCCATGGAGAAGCGGAGGTATAACTGATGAAAAAATTCAAAGGTTCCGGTGAGAACCGTCTCGCGCTGAAAGGTGGTTCCTATTCGCTGGCCATAACTGCCGTTGTGCTCGCTATTCTTATTGTCATAAATATCCTTGCATCAAGCTTACCCGCGACGGTTACGAAGCTTGATATGAGCGAGTCTAAGCTATATTCCGTAACATCCGCCACACGCGTGGTTGTGAATAATCTGGAAAAAGACGTGACCATATATTGGATTGTCCAGGCCGATAAGGAGGACTCGATTTTGGAGAACCTGCTTGCGAAATATGACAGTCTGTCTGATCACATTGAAGTTGTTAAGCGCAATCCCGATATATATCCCACATTCGCAAGCCAGTATACCGATGAAACCGTTCAGAATAACAGCCTTATAGTCGAGTGCGGCGACAGGAACCGCTATATAGATTACTCGGACATCTACGTCACCGACATAGATATGTATTACTACAGCTATACAACATCATTTGACGGCGAGGGCGCGATAACATCGGCAATAGACTATGTTGTGAGCGATGATATGCCGCAGCTCTATATATTAGAGGGGCATGGCGAGTCGGAGCTTCCATCAAATTTTGCTGAGCAGATTGAGAAAGATAACATCGAGACAACAGATTTTTCGCTTTTGAATATCGACGCTATACCGGAGGAGGCCGACTGCATTCTCATAAACGCGCCGTCAAGCGACATATCCGAGGAGGAACGGGATATGCTCGTTGAGTACGTGGAAAATGGCGGAAAGCTGCAGGTATTTGCCGGCCCCACGAGCGACGGTACGCTTACCAACCTTTACAGTATTCTCAGCGAGTATGGCGTTGAAGCGACGGACGGCATAGTGGTGGAGAGTGACAGAGATTATTACACCTTCCAGCTTCCCCTGCTTCTGCTTCCGAATATTGAGAGCAGCGAAATTACGGACTCCCTCATCTCAGAGAGAGCGTATCCCGTTGTTCCTGTGGCACAGGGGCTGAAAATAACGGGCGGCAACGCGACGGCGCTGCTTACCACCTCCGACACGTCTTTCAGCAAAGCGGCCGGGTACGCCATGACGACGTATGATAAAGAGGACGGGGACGAAGACGGGCCGTTCGCGGTGGCGGTTTCTATCGACTGCGGCGAGGGCGGTATCGTCTGGTTCTCAAGCTCCTATCTTGTCGATGATTTGTATAACGCCTATTCGTCCGGAGCTAATATTGATATTGCCATGAACGCGCTCGCTTCGCTTATCGGGGAAAGTGAGGCGCTGGCTATCAGGAGCAAATCATTGAGCTATAGCTATCTGACAATAAGCGATTCCGCATCATCACTCATTAAGCTCGTTATGATAGGTATTGCACCGCTATGCTTTATGGGCGTGGGCGTAGTAGTTATCCTTAGACGGAGGAGGCTGCAAAATGAAACGAACGAATAAGCTGCTGATTCTCCTGGGTATTCTTGTTGTTGCCGTGGTCGCGACGGTGATTGTTATGCGCCATGAGGAGAAGACGGAACAGATTAAAAACAGCGGGCAGGTTATTTTGGCTGTGGCGGCGGACGATGTAGAGAGCCTGTCATGGGATAACGGCACAGATGAGTTGGCGTTTCACAGGGAGGATACATGGCTCTATGACGATGATACAGCGTTCCCGGTGAGTCAGGATAAGATAGATGACCTTCTCTCCATGTTCCAGGAGTTCACGGCGGCGTTTGTAATAGAGGACGTAGAGGATTTCTCGCAGTATGGTCTTGATGAACCTGTATGTACAGTCCAATTTGCCACAGATAGCGAGGAATATGAGGTAAAAGCGGGGAGCTACAGTGTTATGGACTCCGAGCGTTATATATCAACAGGTGACGGGAATGTTTATCTCGTAGAGGATGACCCGGTTGAGCATTTCAGCGCCGCGCTGAGCGATATGATAGACCACGACACAACACCGTCATTTTCCGATGTTACATCCATACAGTTTTCCGGCGACGAAAATCTGAGTGTTGCTTACGAAGAGAACAGCGCTAAGACATGGTGTGATGAGGATGTTTACTTCTGCGGTGATAAGCCCTTGGATACCGATAAAGTGGAGAGCTATCTCAGAGCAATAACAAATTTGACGTTGTCGGACTATGTATCATACAACGTGACAGATGAGGAGCTTACGCAATATGGTCTGGATGCACCGGATATAACGGTCGATGTGACCTATACGGACTCTGATGAGGAGGCTGCGGAATTCAGCCTTGCGCTGTCAGCGCAGATGGATGAGAATGAGATTGAAGCGGCCTACGCGCGGGTCGGTGCTTCGCAGATAGTATATCAGATAAGCACGTCGGATTACGAATCACTTGCGCAATGTACGTATAATGACCTGCGCCACTCCGAGATATTTACCGCCGAGTTTGATACAGTGACGGGGATAACTATTTTTCTTGATGAAGAGGAATATGCCATCACAACGGAGAAGCCGGAGGATGGGGACAGCGCGGGGGAGACTGTGTATCTCTATCAGGATGAGGAAATTGATATAAGCGGATTCAAGAGCAAGCTGAACGCCGTAAACGCTTTCAGCTTCACATCGGAGGAGCCGGAGCAGAAGCTGGAGATAGGTCTTGTGCTGGAGCTTGATAATGAGAACTATCCGGAACTGGATATAGAGTTTTATCGCTATGATGGCGAGTATTGCCTCGCGGTAGTCAACGGGGAACCGGTCGCGTTGGTAAACCGCTCGGAAGTCGTGGACCTGATTGAAGCTGTCAACGCCATTGTGCTATAATAATCGCTATATTTGGCGGTCGCCGACGCCTTATAAGTTCTTTCGGCGCTATGTATATCTAAAGCTATTTAAAAAGCGCTAAGATATTATTTTTATAAGTGATATGAAAACTGTTCTTCTCAGCGCGGGCAATCAAAAAAGGATTGGGAATAATTAACCCCCTGTTTCTGTTTAAATGGAAACAGGGGGTTGAGTGTTATAATAATTTCAACTCATTAAGACACATATCACAGATGTTTTTGTTTCTGAAACGGGTAAGCTCTTTTGTTTTTCCGCAGAAGACGCAGGATGATTCGAACTTCTTCAAAACGATGGTCTCCTCATTGACGTAAATCTCCATGGGATCCCGTTCATCAACGCCCAGTGTTCTTCTCAACTCGATAGGAATGACGATCCTTCCCAGCTCATCAACCTTCCTTACGATCCCTGTTGATTTCATGATGAAGCCTCCTTTTTCAGTTCTCCCAATTATTGTAGCACACTCTTAAAAATTGTCAATCCCAGTCGAAAGAAAAATCATATTATTTTTGAATAGACTTATATGGTCAGATGACAGACCGTTGTTGTTTGACAAATTTCCATGTCTTCTGTATAATGGGCGTATTAACGATATGAATGGAGGCAGGCCACATGAGGCATTATCGTTCGCTTATCTGTATTTTTCTGCTGCTTAGTATAGGCATATCAGGGTGCGGCCGTATGACAAAAAGCGCCGCTGACGCGCCGATCCATAGTATGAACAGCAACCCGTCTGAAGGCGAAACGGGAGATGACACAGACGCGATAGCTGACAGCTACTATGACCACGTCTGGCACGCCGATGTGGATTTCTCGGAGCTTCAGTATTACCGCTATGATATATCAGAACTGGACGAGTATATTGCGCCGATATATGACTTTGCCGAAAACGGCGGTACAGATGAGGAATTCATTGACGCGGATAACGCGCTCTATGAGGAAATTGTGAATATATATCTGTTATATACGCTTGTGGATCTTCAGAGCTATAAGGACGCGACGGATGAGGAAACTCTGGAGGAGTCGTATTATATGCAGGAGCTGTGGGTTGACGCGTACGACGCTTATTACACGGCTCTGCACGCTCTCGCTGTATCGGATTATTCGGAGCTTCTCGAGTCGGTGTACCCGGGGGATTATATAGAAATATTTGAGGACTACACGCCGATGACTCAGGATGAAAAAGACATACTTTCACAGGAGGAAAAGCTTGTACAGGACTATTATACAATTATGGCGGCGAGCAATCCGGATTACGATGCCGCCGCGGAGCTGTATGTGGAACTTGTCAACACACGGAAACTTATAGCGGGATTCAGCGGCTATGACTCATACATTGAGTACGCCTACGAAGCCATATACAGCCGTGACTACTCGCCGGAGGACGCGCAGCAGGTCTGGCAGGGCGTTAAGGATTATATTGTGCCGGTTATACAGCGTTATAGCGATGAAGTATTGAACGCGGCACATTCGCTTTACTCCTCAACACGGCTGGACTGCTCACCGGACGCGATATTCAGCACTATGGAGACTGTACTTCCGCAGATATCCGATGAGCTTGTTACCGCTTATCAGTACATGAAGGATTATCACCTGTATGACATAGAGTTTGACGATGACAAAGTAAATGCCGGCTTTACTACTGTACTTTATGGCTACAACGAACCGTTCATTTTCAATGCTCCGTATAACGCCTTCTTCGATTATTCAGATACCTATCACGAATTTGGACACTTCGTGAACAGGTTCTATACCGAAAGCGATTTGCTTTACGGCGCAATGGATATGGATCTTGCGGAACTGCAGTCCCAGGGCATGGAGGTCCTGTTTTCATTCTTTTACGATGATCTTTTTGACAGCGATACCGCAGAGACAATGAAGAACTATATGCTGCTGGATATGGCTTATAGCATTGTGGAAGGCGCGCTATATGACGAGTTCCAGCAGACAGTTTACGCGCAGAGCGATTTGACCGTTGAGCAGGTTCGAGATATTTTCATAGAGCTTTCCGAGGAATACGGTTACGAAGTTTACGAAGGCTCTGAGAACGACTGGATAGACGTTACGCACAACTTTGACAGCCCTTTCTACTATATCAGCTACGCCGTATCCGCTCTGGGAGCCTTGGAGATTTATGATCTGTGCGCGGACGATTGGAGCCGGGGCGTTGATATGTATATGCGGGCGTCCGCTATGGATACGGAATACTATTACTACTCTGAAGCTCTTGAAATACTTGGCTTGCCTGATTTTTTCTCCGAATCAACCTATAGGGACATAGCGGACGCAATGCGCACCGCGCTTGGGAACACGTAAAGCGCGTTTGGACGCCGGACATGAGCAGTTATTACACAGTGTTTGCAAACGCTGTGTAATAACTGCTGTCATGTTTTGCGCGCACGCGACCGCGCGCTCGTGCCGCGCAAACGCGCGTCAAGCCGTCTAATAAGTTCTCTACGCACCTTTGGCGCTATACACATAAGGCTTTAAAATTTTTAAATGAATAGTATGAAACGCTGCCGCTGAAGCTTGACGGGTCTACGCCAGAAGCTCATATTTTTCCACTTCGGCCACCGCTGCCCCGCACGCCTCCAGGCTGATTCCGTCGGCGGACAACGGCGTATAGATCGTGGCGGTCATGGCCTGCTCCCCGTCATTAGCAAAGACCTCCACAC
>CAYQWH010000011.1:0-27556 GCA_964421265.1 uncultured Oscillospiraceae bacterium
GCCTCGGACTGGGCGATCTCGTTGGTGTGGTGGGGGAACGCGTTGTCGATGCCGCCGCAGTGCAGATCCAGGTACTCCCCGTTATGGCGCAGCGATATGCCGGTGCACTCTATGTGCCAGCCGGGGTAGCCTTCGCCCCAAGGCGAGTCCCACTTCAGCGCCTGGTCCTCAAATTTGGACTTGGTGAACCACAGGACGAAATCGTTCCTGTTCCGCTTATTGGCGTCAGCCTCCACGCCCTCTCTCACGCCAACCGCCAGGTCGTTCTCGTCAAAGTCGTTGAATACGTAATACCTCTCAAGAGTGGATGTGTCAAAGTACACGTTGCCGCCCGCGATGTACGCGCTGCCCTTGTCAAGCAGCGCGGATATGATCCTGATATAGTCGTCTATCAGGTTCGTGGCGGGTTCCACCACGTCGGGCTTTTTTATGTTGAGCTTTTCGCAGTCCTCGAAAAACGCGTCGGTATAAAACCTGGCTATTTCCAGGACGGATTTGTGTTCGCGTTTCGCGCCCTTAATCATCTTATCCTCGCCGTTGTCCGCGTCGTCGGTCAGATGGCCCACGTCGGTGATGTTCATGACGCGGTTGACGTCATATCCTTCCGCCCGCAGCAGTTTTTCCAGTACATCCTCCATGATATATGAGCGCAGGTTGCCTATATGGGCATAGTGGTACACCGTCGGGCCGCAGGTGTACATCTCAACGTGACCCGGCGTGTGGGTTTTAAATTCCTCTTTCTTTCTCGTTGCGCTGTTATACAGGTACATAAAGGAAACCTCCCGCATTTTATATATATTCGTCCCATAGTGAGACACGGTACCCGGCGCCGGCGTGCCGTGTCTCATTTTGCCTCATTTTCTCGTTTATTATAATACCGGTCGGAGGCGCTTGTCAAGAATTGCCGTCCTGCCGCTGGCCGGCTGCGGATTCCCGCAGGGCTTTTTCCATAAGCTCCATCTGTTCCCGGAGGGCGGAAAGCTCCAGCTTTACCGGGTCTGTTATGTTTATCTGGTCAACATCCGTGGCGAAATCGACCTTTTTGCCGGAGATGCGCACCACTCTCGCCGGTACGCCCACCGCCGTAGCGTCAGGCGGTACCTCCTCAAGCACTACCGCGCCCGCCGCCACGCGGCTCCCGGAGCCGACGGTAAACGGCCCCAGCACCTTAGCCCCGGAGCCAATAAGTACATTGTCGCCGATAGTCGGGTGGCGCTTGCCGTGCTCCTTCCCCGTGCCGCCCAGCGTTACACCCTGATAGATAAGTACGTCGTCGCCGACCTCCGCCGTCTCGCCGATTACGACCCCCATCCCATGGTCGATTACAAGCCGTCTGCCGATTTTTGCCCCGGGATGTATCTCTATACCTGTTTTCCGCCGGCATCGCTGGGATATGAGCCTCGCCAGGAACTTGAAGTTGTGTTCCCAACACCAGTGGGCCTTACGGTGGCTCCGCACAGCGCGGACGCCCGGGTACAGAAGCAGTATTTCCATAGCTGATCTCGCCGCCGGGTCACGTGCCTTGTACGCGGCGACTGTCTCTTTTAATTCATCAAACACTGATTACACCTCTTTTACACGGAGAACAATTAGGCAATGTTGGAAGATTGTCAGCGCGCCCAATGGCGGCTCTTTTCCCGCCATGCCGCGTTGATTTGCCTTGGAATACGACAAGCGCGTTCCAGCACTTGTCTTGCGGAAAAGCACTCGCCTCTGGCATATCGCCAATCTTCAAACAACGCCCGGGAGATGGGCATTAAACTCGGTCATAAAAAGCAAAAATCCTGCCGATCTGCACCCGGATAATTCCGGGAGCCGCAACGGACGTTAAAATAAGTATTGGTTCTGTACCGTAATCCGCCTCCTATAGCAATTCCATAGAAGGCGGATTACCGCTTGCGCAGCTGGGATAACACTATAATATTACCACGGCGTCCATTATGTGTCAATGGTGATTTTATAAAATTCCCCGCAAGCCGCGCCTTACAGGTTCATCGCCTTGGACACTGAGTCGATTATGCAGCCGGTAGTCTTGAGGGCGGTGCCCAGGACACCGCATTTCTTCTTCCCGTGGCGCGTCAGGATGAACACTACCGTGCCGCCGAGAACCATTCCGGCGGCTATTCCCTTGGCAAAATCAGTACAGTTCACAGTAAAACCCTTCCTTCCGTTTTTCGATTTCCTACATGGCGTTTCCCCGGACAATTCAGTCGGGCGCTCGCGCCCACGACGCGCGAAAACGCGCCGCGCCGTCTCATGAGTTCTTTACGCGCCTTAGGCGCTATAACAGGCTTTAGAGCTTGTCGAAAAGAACTATTATAACAGGTCCCATAGACAGTATTCCCCGAAATCGCGAAAAACAGCGATCCAGATTATGCTTACGATACGCTTAAATATTTAGCCGAGGGCATGGGAAAGGGGCGGTTGCGGGAACCGCCCCTGGTATTTATCCCAGATTAAGGAAACTCTGATTAAATCGTCCGCGCCGGACTGCGGGTCTTTTCTGCCGGAAGCGCGTTGCCCGAACCTGAAATACGCAAAGCGTTCCAGCACCTTTTCCTGACGGAAATCCCTCGCCGCCAGTTCCTGCCGATTTAATCGGGAGGCGTCGTTACATCTCGCAAAGGCGCGACAGCACGGTGGCAAGCTGGGCGCGGGTGCTGGTGGACTGGGGTGAGAGCGTATCGCTCCCGGTGCCCGTTATAAGTCCCGCCGCGTTAGCCCACGACAGCGGCTCAAGAGCGTAATCGTGTATCTGGTCATAGTCCGTATACCCGCTCAGATCCGCGCTGGCGCTGACGTCCATTCCGGCGGACTTGTCCGCGTACCTGTACAGTATCGCCGCCAGTTCCTCCCTGGTTATCGCCTTATCCGGCAGGAACGTGCCGTCGCTGTAACCGGTGACGATACCGAGGCCGGAGGCCCAGGACACGGCGTCCGCGTACCACTGGTCAGCGGCGACGTCGCTGAACGTGTTCCCGCCGCTGACCGCCGGTTCCCCGGCGAGGCGGTACAGGATCGTCACCACCGCGGCGCGGGTGGCGGAACCCTCGGGGCTGAAGCTGCCGTCTCCGGTGCCGCTCATAAGGCCGCGCTCGGACACGTACTCTACCGCGTCGTAGTACCACTCGCCCTTCGCCACATCGTTGTACCTGTCCGTTTCAGTCCCGGCGCTCTTCCTCACGCTCTTGAGTATGTCAAGTATCTTCGGCATAATCGAGGAGAGGATGTCAGATGAGGATACGACGTCATCAAGTTTAAGCTCGGATATGACGCCGGCTTCCACGCCCGTCGCGTACAGCTTGCCCGCAAATTGGGCAAATGTCAAAACTTTATCTTTTGTCGTGCCTGAGAGCTGGACGTCCTGCACCGCGTCCGCGAGTGTGGAGAACAGCGAGATCTCGTAAGTTTCGCCAACGGCATCGACACTGACGTAGTTGAGTCCGCTCTCGTCGTTCACCGCGAAGGACACCTCCGACGCGGACGTCGTAACCGTAACGGACTGGTCCACGTTCACCATGGACGCGGTGAACTCGCCGCTCTCCGTGTTCTCCACGGTGTAGTACTCATCGGACGGCAGCCACACCGCCGCGCCGTGGTTGGCGGTGGTACCGTCGGCGGTCACGGCGTAGCTGATGAACTCGTAGATGTCTGATCTGGAGCTGGTCAGCGTGCCGTCGCGTATCTCCGCTATGGTGTCGCCGTCGGAGTCCTTGATATTCACATTCTCGGAGTTCACGTTGAGCAGGTTCATGCTCGTGCTGGCATTGGACGCGGTGATGTCGTCCCATACGGCCTTGTACGCGGAGTACGGCACGTAGCAGATCTCACTGCCGCTGTAGGCACTGCCGATGGGGTACGCGTCGTTTATTGAGTAGTACCAGCCTGTGGGGTTGCCCGATGAGTCGGTATAGACAGTTATATACTTCTCCGTTCTCGGATAGTTGCAGTCGTACACCATCAGATGGCTCTCCGTGGCGCTGACGGTTCTGTAGTCGTAGCCGACGATAGCGTGTCCCACAGACGATCCGTTCACGCGGCCCGATATTCCAATCAGTACTATGTCCTGGCCGGTGGTCTGCGAGGTCTTAGCGAGGCTCACAAGGCCGCTCAGTTTGTTGGACGACTTTGACAGCTCCTGTTGTATGGCCGTGGAGTACTGGGATATCTGCATAGCCTCTATGAATTCCGTGAGGGTGAGATCCAGCGACGTGTTTGTATCGTTTATTGACAGCATCGACGGCGCGGACGCGGAGCTGTTGAAGGAGGTTGTGTCAACGCCGTTGCTGCTCTGTCTGAACATACCCGTGGTGCTGCTCATGCCGAAGCAGTTGCCGCCCCAGAGTCCCTCGGAGGTATAGAGCGCCCATGCCCTGGCGGTATTGCCGTACACGTACTGGAACCGCTCAACGGGTATCCTGTAGGTTTTGGGGTAATTGAACCCGCTGTTGGAGTTGGGGAAGCTATAAGTGAGATCAGTCAGCCCGAGGGTACGCGCGGGTTCCGGTTCCGGTTCCGGTGTGACGACCTCCACCCAGTGGGCGTAAAGCGTCTGGTTCGCGGTCAGGGAGACGGTCATGGACGACGCGATCTGCGTGCCGCCGGACGTCTGGGTGTACCAGCCGCTGAAGGTGTAGCCCGACCGTGTGGGCGTGGGCAGCTCGCCGTATGTGCCGCCGTTGGTAACCGTCTTGCTTGTCGTGCCTACGCTGCCGCCGTTCGCGTCAAAGGTCACGGTGTAGGACGTGACGACATTGGCGGTCCAGCGGGCGTACAGTGTCTGGTTCGCGGTCAGTTCGACGACCGTAGCGGCGGTGACCTGGCTCCCGCCCACGGTGCTGGTGTACCAGCCGCCGAAGGTGTAGCCGTTCCTTGAGGGGACAGGCAGTTCGCCGTACACATCGCCGTATTTCACGGTTTTGCTCTCCGTGGACACCTCGCCGCCGTTGGGGTTGAACGTCACCGTGAATGTGCGTTCGCCCCTTGACCAGTGGGCGTACAGTGTCAGGCTCCCGCTGGACGTCAGAATGGCCTCAATCCCCACCTTGGAGCCGCCGTCAGGGTCGGTGTACCAGCCCTCGAAGGTGTAGTCCTTAAGCAGAGCTATGGGAAGCTGGAAATCCTCAATCGACCCGGACACCTCGCCGCCGTTGGGGTCGAAGGTGATCGTGACGGGTCCTAACGTGAATGTCTTTGTCTCGCCGCGCCTTGCCTCGTCCACGGCGAGGGTCAGGGCCGCGTCGTCATACTCCATCGCCGACACGGGTGACGCCATCACGGACGTGACCATCAGGACGGCAAGGAGCAGCGCCAATGTCCTTTTTTTCATAACAGCAACCTCCAAAAAAAGTTTCCGAAGCTCAATATCGTGATTGAGCCGTGTTCCCTCTCATACCGGTTCCAAATTAAATCCTTTAATCTGTACCGCGCGCGGTCGAGTGCGCGTGCCGTCTCATAGGTCTTTTATCAGCCGATGCCGTCGATACGCGACAGCACGGCGGCAAGCTGGGCGCGGGTGCAGGTGTCCCGTGGCGAGAGCGTACTGTTCCCGGTACCTGTTATAAGTCCCATAGCGTTAGCCCACGACATGGCGTCAACCGCGTAATCGTGTATCTGGCCGCAGTCCGTGTACCCGCTCAGATCCGCGCCCGCGCTGACGTCCATTCCGGCGTACCTGTCCGCGTACCTGTACAGGATAGTCGCAAGCTGCTCACGGGTGATCTCCCCGTCGGGCATAAACGCGCTGCCGCTGTACCCGGTGACGATGCCGTTGTCGTGCGCCCACGTGATCGCGTCGGTGTACCACATACCGTTGGCCACGTCGTCGAAGCTTCCGCCGCCGCCAGGCCCCGGTTCCCCGGCGAGGCGATAGAGAATGGTCACTACCGACGCGCGGGTGGCGGCGCTGTCAGGGCTGAAGTTCCCGTCTCCGGTGCCGTTCATGAGTCCCCGCTCGGACACATACGTCACCTCGTCATAGTACCACGCCTCCGCGGACACGTCGTTGTACGTCTCCCCGTCGGCCGCGACAGTCTCGGGAGCGCCCAGCAGGTAGTCCAGCACCTTCGACACGACCATCGGAAGCTCACTGTAGCTGAATATGTTCTCAAGCTTCAGTTCCGGTATTACGCCGGCCTCCACGCCTATGGCGTACAGCTCGCCCGCGACCTTCGCGAAGGACATGAGCGTCTCCTCCGTGGAACCTGAGAAGTTGATCTCCTTCAGCGCGCCCTCAAGGGTTGACATGAGCGACACCTCATACTCGGCGGAGGGCGTGTCAACGCTGACGTAGTTTACCAGTGTCCAGTCGTTCACCGCCAGTGACACGTCTCCCGCCGTGGTTGTAACCGTTATGGACTGGTCGACATTCGTCATAGTCGCCGTGAACTCGCCGTCGTCCGCGTTCTCCACGGTGTAGCAGTCAAGGGACGGCAGCCAGATTGTGGCGCCGGTGTTATCGACAATATCACCGTCGGCGGTAATGCCCAAGTCCCGCGTCTGATAGATGTCGTCCCGGTCTGTCTCCAGCTGCCCGTCACGCACGGTGGCGACAATGTTGCCGTTGGAGTCCTTTATGTTCACGTTGTCCGACGTGACATTGAGGACGTTCATGTCCTCGTCCTGGGTGCTCATCCACGCCTCATAGTAGCTGGCGTAGGGCACATATGTGAACCAGCTGCCCGAATAGTCGCTGCCCATGTCGTACTTGTCGTTCATGCTGTAGTACCATCCGACAGGCGCGCCGTCGTAGTCGGTGGTGACGGTTATGTAACGGGAACTGTCGTTGGGGAAGTTGCAGTCGTACACAAGGATCCGGCTCTCCGTATCGCTCACCTCAATGATGTCATATCCCACCACCGCGTGGCCGATCATGTTCCCCTCCGGCGTATAGCCGTACATACTGATAACGACCGTGTTCTGTCCTGTGTTCTTTGAGCTGGTCACGTCCGACACAAGCTCCGCAAGCCTGTCTTTATTTTTGGACGCGCTGCTCTGTACGGTTTCGCTGTACCAGCCGATCTGCATCGCCTCCACGAACTCCCGGAGCGTAAGTCCCGCGTCGTCGTCGGAATCGCTCGGATTCAGGTCGTAGAGAACCTCCGCGCCGCCGTTGAACGCCGTGATGTCAACGGCGTTGTCCTCCTGAATGAACATCCCGGCGGTGCTGCTCAGGCCGAAGCAGTTGCCGCCCCACGCGCCCGCGCTCTCGTAGAGCACTCTGGCCCTCGCGGTGTCGCCGTACATATATATGTAGCGCTCCAGGGGGATCTTATAGCCGCTGGGATAGCCAAAGGCCTTGCTGCTGTTGGAAAAGCTGTACGTAATGATGTCGAATGTCAGATCGCCATCCCTGACAGGCTCCCAGTGGGCGTACAGGCTTACGTCCCCCGCAAGCTCCACCGCCGTGTCGGATGTGATACGCTCACCGTCCGTCCGGTCGGTGTACCATCCGGCGAACTCATAGCCGTCCCTGCTCGGTACCGGCAGCTCACCGTAAGTGCCGCCGTTTATCACCGACTTGTCGGCAGCGTCCAGCTCCCCGCCGTTGGCGTCGAAAAGCACCTGGTGCGTCGCCCCGTCAGGCAGCCACATTGCCGACAGCACAAGGTTAACGGAGGATCTGAGGGCATCTTCGGCAGTGTACTCCACCCCGTTGTAGTCGTACCAGCCCATGAACGCGTAGCCGTCCCGAACCGCTGTCGGAAGCTGCGACTGCGTAAACTTACCCGTTACCTCGCCGCCGTTGCCATTGAGCACGACGTAGATGTCGCCGACTAAATATCGCTTGACGGCGCTGCCGTGCCTCGCCTCATCCGCCGTGATTGTCACCGATATGTCCTCCGACGCGAAAACCGCCGGGGCCATCGTCACAAGCACGCACAGAAGCAGAAATATTGTCAATACTCGCTTTTTCATATACTCCCTCTCTCTGATATTTTTCCGTGTTCCCATAATCCACGCGTCCGGCCGTGAACGCCCTCAGGTCACTTTAACTCGGCCATGTCTATCGCGTACCCGCGCCGTGGCGGCGCTGTCCTACCGTCCCTCTATGACGCCTCCTCTCCGTCCTCGCCGTACTCCTCTTTGCCCGAATCGAACTCGTTGCCTCTGTGACAGATATTCACTCTGTACTCCCTCGGCGTGCATCCCACGGCCTTTTTGAACACCTGGATGAAATGGCTCTGGGAACTGTACGCGAGGATAGAGGCTATCTCGTCGTAGGGGAAGTTGGAATAGCGCAGCATATTCTTGGCCGCCTCGATGCGTTTCTCGGCCACATACTCGGCGACCGTCACGCCCAGCTCGTTCTTGAATTGCGCGGACAGATAGTTCGGCGACAGCCCCACCGCCTCCGCGATCTGGTCAACCGTCTGACGTTCGTGCAGATGGTGACATATATGGTCCATCGCGTCTATCACGGGTTTTGAGTAGACGCGCTGCTTCTTCGCCTCCGCAACTTCTTTTGTGTAAAACTCCATCATATCCGTGTGGAGCTTTGTTATCTCCTCCTCGCTGGTACACTGGTCCAGCTTCTGGATATAGAGGTCACTTATATTGTATGAGCGCTCCTCCTCAAGCCCGCCGATTATGGCGAAGCGGCAGGCGAGAGTAATCGAGGCGACGGTGATGTATTTAAGGTTGCGCAGCCAGTCGGCGCTGGTCTTAGCGGCGCTGGTCTTGCCGCGCAGGTCGGATTCCCACAACCGTTTCCCCTCTTCCACCGCCTGCATATCGCCTAACTGAAGCAGCCGGTACTGGTACATCTCCTCGTCGTACCGGTGGTGCCTGACCGCTCTCTCGCGGTTAATGTACTCCAGGTAACGCAGTTGTGTCTCTTTGACTAAAGGCATATGGCATCCTCCTTCCAAAGCGGAAACCAGTCCCGTGACTGATCCCCGGTCTTGCCCGAACAGCGACCGGCAACCACCCTTCCGGGCGCTGCCGTCCACCGCGCGCGCCGGCGGCGCGCGCTTTATTCATTAACGTATCCTAACGTATCCTAACATATCTTTGTCACGGCGGAGCCGCGTTAAAGTATGAACTGTATTTCACAGTCACGCCGTGAAGCTCCGCTTCTTTGACGTATCAGATTATATCATAGTCCTCCCAAAAATGATATGGCAAACCGACGAAATGCGCGGCAAGCGGGACGAACGGCGGTACCGCGGGCGCCCGGCTGTCCCCGCGCGCGTTTTTCGCCATTGTGAGGTTTTCGCAAAAAAGTGCTGACTTCCGAATAATTTTAATTATTTACTGCATACTAACTGCGAGGTGATAAACGATGAGTCAAAAAGAACTGCTCTATATTGAAGACGCGCTCGGCCACGCGAAATTTCTGTCCGCGCAGTGCCAGAACGCCGTGAACACGCTCAAGGACCCGCAGCTCAAGGGTCAGGCGCAGCAGCTCGTGGACAAGAACCGCCAGATTTTCGGTTCGTTCTACAGTCTTGTGTAAAGGAGGGAACAACAATGGATGACAGGAACATCATGGAGAATATTCTCCTGACTACGAAGGGCGTATGCGATCTCTATATGCACGGCGCTATAGAGTCCAACACCGAGAAGGTGAACCAGGCGTTCAGAACGGCGCTTAACGACTCCCTGTGTATGCAGGACAACATCTACAAGTCCATGGCGTCCAAGGGCTGGTACCCCACCGAACAGGTGCCCCAGCAGAAGATAGACCAGGTGAAGCAGAGATATACCACCGCCGGCTGAAGCATTACCGGAAGAGCGCGCGTTAAGCCCGTGTGAACACAGGGGCTGTCCCAGAACGATGCAGGCATCGTAAGGAGGCAGCCCCTGTCCGTTTACCCGATAAACTCCCGTAACTCGCTGTCGGAGATCAGCCCGATCGACTTCCTCGCGACTTCTCCGTTTTCAAATATCATGAGCGTCGGAACGCTCATGACGCGATATTGCGCGGCCAGCTCCGGCTCCTCGTCTATATCGACCTTGCAGAACCTGACCTTCCCCGCGTACTCGCTCTCCACGCTCTCAAGTATCGGCGATAACATCCTGCACGGGCCGCACCACGTGGCGAAAAAGTCCACAAGCACAGGCAAGTCGGATTTCAGAACCTCCGCCTCAAAATCGGCGTTGTTAATTACTGCCGCTGACATTTTATCATCTCCTCTTGTGCTGATTTACATAATAGTATTCTCCCGCCTTGCGAACACTATACGTATCGGTGACATTATAGCAGATATTGTCGCGAAAGTCAAATGCCCGTGGGTGGTCGGGAAACGGGCAGAAAATTGCTTTTTGGTTTATTGACCCTGACCGATAAAATTGGTATAATAGGAAAAAAGGAGAAGATTATATGTACGATGTAATAATTATAGGGGCGGGAGCCGCCGGGCTGACGGCGGCTATCTACGCCAGGAGAGCGGGGATGTCGGCGCTCGTGCTGGAGCGGACGGCTTGCGGGGGACAGATCGTAAACTCGGCGGATGTGGAGAATTTCCCCGGGTTCCGGCGCATATCCGGCTGGGAGCTGGCGGACAGCTGGAAAAGTCAGGCTCTCGCTCTCGGCGCGGAGTTGAAGTTCGCCGCCGTAACGGGCATTGAGACGGGAAGCGGCGGTAAGACGGTAAGAACCGATAAGGGCGAGTACCCCGCCAGAACGGTCATTATAGCCAGCGGAGTGGAGCGCCGCAGGCTTGACTGTCCGGGAGCGGACGAGTATTTCGGCAGCGGCGTGTCGATATGCGCCACCTGCGACGGCGCGTTCTTCCGGGGGCGGCCCGTCGCGGTGGTGGGCGGCGGGAACACGGCGTTTGAGGACGCGCTGTCCCTGTCGGCTCTCTGCTCCCATGTGACGCTTGTGCACAGGCGCGACCAGTTCCGCGCGGAACCGTATCTCGTGAAGGAACTGAGCATGAAGGAGAACGTGACTATCCTGACGCCGTATGTGCCGTTGGAGGTGTACGGGGAAAACGGACTTGTGAGCGGTCTGCGCGTCAGGAACACTCTGACCGACGAGGTTGTCTCCATCGAGGCCCCGGGGATCTTCACGGCCATAGGTATGCTCCCGGACAGTGAGCGGTTCTCCAACGTGGTGGAGCTGGACGGCGACGGCTATATTATCGCGGGCGAGGACTGCCGGACTAAAACCGAGGGCGTTTTCGCGGCGGGGGATGTGAGGACGAAGCGTATCCGTCAGCTTGTGACGGCCGCGTCCGACGGCGCTGTGGCCGCGTCCCAGGCGGCGATGCTTATAAATTCAGGGGGAATTTCACATGGAGAGAGTTGAGATTAAGGTCAAGAAGCTTGACCCGTTGGCTATCCTGCCCAAGCGCGCGTCCGAGCGCGCGGCGGGAGCGGACATCTGCGCGCTGCTGCCGGAAAAGATAGTCGTGGAGGCGGATGAGACTGTTTTTATCCACACCGGGCTGGCGATTGAGGTGCCAGACGGGTACGCGGGGTTCGTGTTCGCCAGAAGCGGGCTGGCGGCAAAAAACGGACTGGCTCCCGCCAACAAGGTCGGCGTAATCGACTCGGATTACCGGGGTGAACTGATAATCGCGCTCCTTAACCACGGCGCCGAACCTGTGACAATCATTCCCGGACAGAGGGTCGCGCAGCTTGTCGTCATGCCGGTCGCCCAGACGGTTTTCGCGCAGGCCCAGGAACTGTCGGTTACGGAACGGGGCGAGGGCGGTTTCGGCTCCACGGGCGCGTAACGGAAAACGCCGCCATGCGCGGCGGCGCTCCGGGTTACTGTAAAGCGGAAGAGGAAGAACCGGCGCCGGTTCTTCCTCTTCTCGTTAAGATGTTCAGATGTCGGCGAAGTCCTCAAACTCCTCCGGTGTAAAGTCGGGTTCCTCCGGGTGGATTTTCTCCTTTAAGCGGCTGAACATATCGCCAATCTGTTTCCTGAATACAATTACAGCGGTCACGACCGCGATAAGAGCGGCGGCGATGGCAATGATACTTATAAGGTTCTTTTTTTTCATCAGTATTCCTCCTAATCGCAATGTAACAAATCGATTATTATTTTACACTATTTGACGCCATAATTCAATAGTTTTTTTAAAACTTTTTTGAATATCCCGTGAAGTACCGGCTTGCCAAATTGTCGGAGAGGTTGTATAATATAAATTGCGCGACTTTATAAACGCGCGTAAGAATTTACAGAAGATAAGGAGAAGGCACGATGATAAGCGAAAACATTCTGGATACAAAAAAACTGGGCTTCGGCCTCATGCGCCTGCCGAAAACAGACGGCGTGATTGACATTGAGCAGACAAAACAGATGGTAGATATGTTCCTGGACGCGGGATTTACATATTTTGACACGGCGCGCGTGTATGACGGCAGCGAGGACGCCATACGTCAGGCGCTGGTGGAGCGCCATCCGAGGGACAGCTACACTCTGGCTACGAAGAACGCGGCGTGGGTAAACAGCAAGACGCGGGATGACGCCATCGCGCAGTTCAACACGTCACTGGAGAAAACGGGCGCAGGCTACTTCGACTTCTATCTGCTCCACAATCTGGGTGAGAGCCGCACACATTTCTTTGACGACTACGATATGTGGAGCTTTGTGCAGGAGAAGAAACGGGAGGGGCTTATCAAACACGTCGGTTTTTCCTTCCACTCCACGCCCGAGGAACTGGACGGGATATTGACGAGGCACCCTGAGGTGGAGTTTGTGCAGCTCCAGATAAATTACGCCGACTGGGACAGCCCGACCGTCCAGTCACGCGCCTGCTATGAGGTAGTGAGGAAGCACGGGAAACCGGTGGTTATCATGGAGCCTGTCAAGGGCGGTATGCTGGCCAATCCGCCGGAGTCGGTCAGGAACGTGTTCCTGAACGCGGAGCCGGAATCCTCGTGCGCGTCCTGGGGCATCCGTTTCGCCGCGAGTCTTGAGGGGGTTATCACAGTTCTGTCGGGCATGAGCAATGTTGAGCAGATGCGCGACAACCTGTCGTATATGAAGGACTTTACGGGACTGACGGACCGGCAGAAGACCGTAATCCGTGACGCACAGGAAGCGATGCGCCGTATACCGCTCATTCCATGCACAACCTGCAACTACTGCGCGAAGGTATGTCCCAACAACATCGGCATCTCCGGTTCCTTTACGGCGATGAACACGCTGACGCTCTATAACGATAAGTCCGCCGCCATGCGCCAGGTGAAATCTCTGGTGGAGGATAACGGCAAAAAGCGCGCAAGTGAGTGCGTGAAGTGCGGACGGTGCGAACAGGCGTGTCCCCAGCACATCTCCATCCGCGCCGAGCTTGAAAAGGTCAGCGCGGCCCTCGCCGAGTAAACGCAAAGCCCGCAAGCGGGCACGGCGTTTTATGCTCATCCCTGATAAACGGCTCTATACGTGATATAGCATAGGATTGCGGAGACAGCGCGACGCGGGTACGCAATCGCGCTTAATCTTAGGTTATATCTTTTAATCCGGGATTCGATTACATCAAAAACCGGAAATAAACCGCGGCGCGGCCCGAATATGCCACATTCCTTGTCGGCATATCCGGGCCGCGCCTGTCTGTTTTTATACTAATCCCAAATTAAAAGATTTAATTTGGGATACGCACGCTCTGTGCGGTCGGGCAGCCTCGCGGTTCGCCTCCCGGTCAGAACGTTCTGTTATCCTCGTCGGCGTATATCTCACGGAACCTGCCGGCGAAGGCGGGCGGTTCGCCGTGGGCGCGGAGGTGGGACACGTCGCCGAACTCGGTCACGCGGAAAGCGGCTATACCCTCGCGGCGCTCCTCCGTCACGACGGTTGTGACGGATGTGGGCGCGGCGCACAGCCCGTGCCACAGCGGCATTGGCGACACGCTCAGGAGACGGCTGAGCATCACGCACTCAACGCCGAAGTGACAGAAAAACGCCAAGGTGTCCTTATTGCCATTGGTGACGCGGTAATAGCGGTTCTCCCGCCTGTAGCCATGCCGCTCCAGCAGCTCGTCAAAGGCCCCGGTCACTCTGTCGTACTCGTCCCGGACGCCCGCCATCCACTCGCTGTCAGTCCAGCGCTCAAAGCTGTAGAAACGGTCGTCCGCTGTCCAGTCCTGGGGCAGCCAGTCCCACGTGACGTGCATCTGGCTCCTCTCGTCAGGGCGCCATATGGGTGCGGTAAACTCCCGCAGCCACGGCAGTTCCACGGCCTCCCGTCCCAGCCGTTTAAGCGTGAGACTCGCCGTGTCCCGCGCTCTGCCCAGCGGCGAGACGTAGAAGTACTGTATATCCGTTCCCGCCATGCGCTCCGCTAAATACTCAGCCTCCTTCCACCCCTTCTCCGTCAGCGAGTCCACTGAGTAGTCCGGGTCACCGTGGCGTATGAACAGCAGCTTCATCCTTCTTCCCCCTCAATTCAATTTGCCCCGCAAATCGGTGCGTTCTCCCTCCGGGTATTTCATGGGAGCTTCGCCGCGCGCGGTAAAGCTTAATCCGTCGCTGACGGCTTGCAGACGGCAAGGCGACGCTAAGTGACGTTTACGCGTTTGTTACCGCGACGCGATACGGCGCCGCCGTCGGCTCCGCGTCGTTCGGCGGCTCCATCGTCCCCTCAATGGGTGTGTCCCGGTTCCGGCAGCGGCGGGCGCGGAGGCCCGCAGATGTCAGGTTCCTCAGACCGGCGCCTTCAAAGTCCGCGCGGCCGGTACGCATCCGCGATACGCTCAGCTCCTATTCTCCTGTTTTGCGCGTTTAAAAATATATTTTTAAGCTTGTAAATCTTCTTGTGCCCGTCATAGCGGGCGCCTCATCTGTGTTTTCTCAGCATAATAATCGTCATAACCACGCAGTAACTCCCGGCGAGGATCCATGCCATGGGGTTTGACAGTGATATGATGAGGAAGCTTGCGAAATGGACGGCGGAATTGCCGCCCACGATCCGGCCGGCTATCTCCATAAATCCGGACGCCACGGCGACGCCGCTGTGTCCCATGCCCTGCAGCACGCTGCGGAACAGCTGAAGTATGCCGTGGAAGAAGAAAAGGCAGCTTATAACCGACAGGTACCGCACGGCCATCTCCGTGACGTCCGGCGCGTCATTGCCCAGGAGCAGGTGAACAAGGCTCCCCTTCAGAGCGAAAACAAGCACCCACGCGAACGCGCAGTAGAATATGATGATAATAACGCAGCTTCTTATGCCCTGCCGTATGCGGTCGGGCTTTTTCGCTCCCAGGTTCTGGGCGGTATAGGTGGACGCGGCGGTGCCCAGGTTCTCCAAAGGCAGAGTCAGCATACTGCGTATCTTCTCCCCCGCCGCCACAGCCGCCACCGTCGCCGCGCCCATCCGGTTGACGCAGCTCTGCAATATGGCGGTGCCTATGCTGTTCACCGAAAGCTCCAGACCCATGGGCAGCCCTATGACGCACAGCGTCCGCAGATGGCCGGGACTGAGACGCGCAAAGTCGTTGCCGCTCCCGTCCCGCCGCTCTATTCTGCCGGTTCTCACAAACAGATGGCGAAAGCACAGGGCGGCGGAGATTGACTGGCTTATGACCGTGGCGACAGCGGCTCCGGCGACGCCCATATGGAACGCGGATATGAAAAGAATATCCAGCGCCACGTTCACGCTGCTGGCAATGAGTAGAAAGCGGAACGGGTGCTTCGAGTCGCCGAAAGCGCGAAGCACACCGGCTCCATAGTTGTACGCGATAGCCGTGAACTGTCCCAGAAGTATGACGCGCAGATAGGACGCGGACATGGGCATATACTCATCGGGTGTGCTTATCAGCCTGAGAAGCGGTTCCGCGCAAGGGACGGCGGCGATGGGGAGCAGACTCAGGGCAAGGCACAGCGCCCCGCCGTTCCAGAAGTAACGGGACATATCCTCTCTGTCCCCCGCGCCGACGGCCTGGGCGAGAGGCACGCAGAACCCGAGGGTGGATCCTATTGTCAGTCCCAAGAACAGGTACGTCAGGGGCGCCGTCAGATTCACCGCCGCCAGAGCGTCCACTCCGATGAGCCGTCCGACGATTACGCTGTCCACGAAGCTGTATAGCTGCTGGAAAAAGGCCGACAGGATAAGCGGCACGGAAAACCGTATTATTACGGGCAGCGGTCTGCCCTCTGTCATGTCTATTGTGTTCCTGTCTCCCAAAAGCCAATCGCTCTCCTTCCCGTCGGCGTCCCGGCTTTATTCGCCCTTTACCAGGAACCGCAGCGCCTCGACGTAGCCGTCGAAGCCGTGTCCCTTTATGGTTCTGACACAGGCGCGGCGGATGAAGGACACCTGCCGGAACCCCTCGCGCGTGTCCGGGTCGGAGATATGTACCTCCACGGTCGGCACGCCGACGGCTTTTACGGCGTCCAGCAGCGCTATGGACGTGTGGGTGTAGGCGGCGGGGTTTATGATTATCCCGTCATACTTGCCGTAGGCCGACTGGATGGCGTCAACCAGCGCGCCCTCGTGGTTCGACTGGATAAACTCCACGCTGACGCCAAGCTTCTCCGCCTCCGCGCTTATCATCGCCACAAGATCGTCGTATGTCCGTCTGCCGTAAATCTCCGGCTCACGGATGCCCAGCATATTTATATTTGGCCCGTTAAGTACCAAAATGTTCATTAAATTCCCTCCATATAATATCCGCCGCCGTCTCCGCCGGGGACTCGTCGTTGTCAACGGCCACGTCCTTGAACCGGTCGTACAGGGGCTTGCGTCTCTGGAACATCTCGGCCAAGGTGGGTATATCCTTCGACAGCGGGCGGTTGTCCATGGTCAGCTTCTCAAGCGGGCGGTGCAGACAGTATATCCTGCCGTTCTGGTGAAGTATCCCGTAATTCTCCGGCACCACGACTACGCCGCCGCCTGTGGTTATTATCTGTCCGCTGCCTCTGCACACGTCCCGGAGTATATCCGTCTCAAGCTTCCGGAACGCCGCCTCGCCTTTCCCCTTTATGATGTCCGCCGGGGTGGAGCCGGTTCTCGTCAGCACTTCGATATCCGTGTCCACGTGGGGCCTGCCGGTCAGTTCGCCCAGCACGTCGCCGACGGTGGTCTTGCCGCTGCCGGGCATACCGATTATGACTATATTGGTCACATCGCGTTCAAGTTCCGTTATGCACTCGTCTATGATGTCAGCGGGAAGAGCGCCGCCCCGGAACAACTGTTCCGCGCCGTAAGCCTGCGCCACGAGCATCGGAAGTCCGCCGGTGTGAGGTATACCCCTCTCCTCCGCCTCCATTATAAGCCCGGTTCGCAGCGGGTTGAACACCACGTCCATCAGTCCCTCGCACTCCGGGAACACGTCAAGGGACAGCGGCGCGGCGGGGCAGTTCGGGTACATACCCACCGGCGTAGTGTTCACCACGATCGCCGCGTCGCTGTGACGGCTGATGTTGTCATAGTTGTCCTCGCCGCGCCGGGAGATTGTCACTATCTCCGAGGAGCCGAGAGATTTCAGCGCCGCCCGCGCCGTGAGGGATGTGCCGCCGGAGCCGAGCACCACCGCCTTCTTGTTCCGGACGTCTATGCGCGCCCTTCTGAGCGCGTACTCGAAGCCGGGCTTGTCGGTATTGTAGCCCACCAGTCTGCCGTCCCTGTTGACTATGGTGTTCACAGCGCCGATGCTCCGCGCCTCGCTGTCAATCTCGTCGCAGAGGGGGATCACGGTCCGCTTATAGGGGATCGTCACGTTTACTCCGCCCAGATCGGCGCGTCTCAGAAAGCTCTCCAGTTCCCTCTCCTCCAGCTCTATGAGACTGTAGTCGGGGCTGCCCATCCTCCGGTGGATGGGAGCGGAAAAGCTGTGCCCGAGCGGTTTGCCCAAAAGCGCGTACAGTCTCTCCATTTAAGCCTCCATGTAATTGCCCAGATACTTCAATGAACCGCAGGTGCGCTCAAGGTTCTCCAGCATATCTACCACTCTCGGTTCCAGCACGCTGCCCTCGAACTCGAAGAAGAACAGGAACTCGAAATCGCTGCCGACAAGGGGACAGCTCTCCAGCTTTATCAGGTTCAGCTCCAGCGCGGCCATCTGGGACAGGACGTCGTAGAGCGAGCCGGGCCTGTGCTCACAGGTGAGCATGAGGTTTATCCTGTTGGCGCCGGGGTACACCACAGGGTCCTTCGTTATACATATGAAACGGGTGTAGTTGTTGTCGCTGTTCTGCAGATCCACGCCGCCTATGGGCTTAAGGCCGTAGAGTGACGCGCAGTTGCCGGAGGATATGGCGGCGATGCCCCGTTCCGGCGACTCCGCCACAAGTCTCGCGGCCATGGCCGTGTTGTCGCAGGGTATTACCTTCACCCGATCGCCCAGCGTTTTCAGAAACGCGCTGCACTGTCCAAGGGCCTGCTGGTGGGAGTGTATCTCCGTTATCTCGTCAAGGGTCACGCCGGGCTTTGCCAGCAGCTCATGGCGCACGCAGAGACGGGAGGAGCGCACTATGGTCACGTTCTTCTTCTGCAGCAGCTCATAGTTCGCCCTGACGGAGCCGTTGGAGCTGTTCTCTATCGGGATTATGCCGAAGTCCGCAAGGCCGTCCTCCACCGCGTCAAAGACGCCCTCGAACACCTTGAAGAAGATTATGTTCCCCTGCGGGAACAGCCTGTCCGCCGCCAGCTGCGAGTACGCGCCCTCCACGCCCTGGCAGGCTATCGTCCCGCCTTTCGGGAAGAGGACGGGCGGGTTCTCCAGCGCCCTCTCTATCTGGGTACGGACGTTGGAGCCTTTGGTCATGAACCCGGTCTGGTATGAGCGGCTCAGTTCGAATATGGTTGAGTACAGCCGGTGCGCCCAGATGCCCATATCGCCGCTCTCTTCGTCTACGTGGCGCAGTATTTCACGCTCCCGCTCCCTGTTAAGTATCGGCATCCCCGCCGAGGCCTTTAGCTCCGCGACCTCCCCGGACAGCTCCATGCGTCTCAGGAACAGCGGCAGTATCTCGCTGTCAACGCTGTCGATCTCCTTACGAATAGCGTCAATATCCATTATTTTCCCTCCAATATCAAGTCAAGGATGACCAGCGCGGTCACGGCCTCGATTACCGGCGTGGCGCGTACCGCGATGCACGGGTCGTGGCGACCGCGCACTGTCAGCTCCGCCGGTTCCATCCGTGAGAGGCTTACCGTCTCCTGCGATGTGCCTATTGATGCCGTGGGCTTTATGGCGGTTCTCAGAACTATGGGCATACCGTTGGTTATACCGCCCTGTATACCGCCGCTGGCGTTCCTGGACGTCCGCACCGCGCCGTCCTCTATCACGAACGGGTCGTTGTTCTCCGATCCGCGCAGCGCGCTGCCGCCGAACCCGGAGCCGAACTCGAGTCCCTTCACCGCCGGGACGCCAAAGAGCGCCGCAGCCAATCGGTTCTCCACGCCGTCGAACATGGGGGAACCTAACCCGGCGGGCAGTCCCGTCACGGCGCACTCTATCACGCCGCCCACGGAATCGGAGCGCCCGGCGGCGTCCTCGATTACTTCGCGCATCCTCTCGCCGGCGGCGTCGTCTATGACGGGGAAGTCCTTCTCCGCCACGCTCTCAAAAAGCTCTCGCGTGGGCAGCAGCGGGAACCTCGCGTCCCGCTCCCCTCCCACGGACTCAATATGCGCGCCGACGAAAACGCCCCGCTCACCCAGCGCCTGTTTCGCTATGCCGCCCGCTACGCACAGCGGCGCTGTCAGGCGCCCTGAGAAGTGGCCGCTGCCGCGCATATCCACGCTGTCGCCGTAGCGCATACGGGCGGTGTAATCGGCATGGGACGGGCGGGGCCTGTCCCAGAACTCCGAGTAGTCCTTCGAACGGGTGTCGGTGTTCCCTATCACCGCGCACAGAGGGGAGCCGCAGGTCACGTTGTCCGCCAACCCCGACAGGAACACCGGTACGTCAGGTTCACGTCTTGAGGTGGTCAGGGGGCTTTTGCCTGTCCTGCGCCTGTCCATGAACCGCTCCAGCGCCGCCATATCTATGGTCAGTCCCGCCGGAAGCCCGTCCATAACTACGCCGACAGCCTTCCCGTGGGACTGCCCGAAGACTGTAACCTTCAGGGTCTTCCCAAATTCAGACGACATCGGCAATCCCCCCGATCTTCCTGAAGTCCTCAAAGAACGCCGGGTACGATTTCCGCGCCGCGTCCGCGCCGATTATGGTGACGTCGCCGGAGCACATCGCTCCCGCCACGGCCGCGGACATGACTATTCTGTGGTCGTTGCGGCTCTGGACGGTGCCGCCGCGCAGGGCCTTTCCCCTGACTACAAGCCCGTCGGGAAGCTCCGTCACGTCGCCGCCAAGAGCCGTTATCATCTCCGACACCGAGCGCAGCCTGTCGCTCTCCTTCATCCGCAGTCTCTCGCCGCCCGTGAACCGTGACTCGCCATTGGCGAACGCGGCTGTGACGGCGAGTATGGGCAGGAGATCCGGTATATCTCTTATATCCACGTCGCACCCCTGGAGCGGGGACTGCCGCGCCGTGACCGCTCCGTCACACACGGTCACATCCGCGCCGAAGCGCCGCAGGATCTCGACTATCTTCCTGTCGCCCTGAACGGATTTGGGTTCGAGGCCCGTCACGGTCACGTCGCCGCCAATCGCACCCGCCGCCAGGAAGAACGCCGCGTTCGACCAGTCGCCCTCCGCGTCAATGACGCCGGGGGATGTGTACCGGGCCTCCGGGTGCACGATATAAGCGCCGTCGCGACCTGTGACGGCGACGCCGAAGCGGGCCATGGTGTACACGGTCATCTTCACGTACCCCGCCGACTGCAGCTTTGACGTCAGGCGGATCTGGCCGCCGCCCACCTCCGGCAGCGCCAGCAGCAGCCCGGATATATACTGGGAGCTGACGTCACCGGGGAGGGTGAACACGCCGCCTCTCAGCTTTCCGCCGAGGGTGAATGGCAGGCGCCGGGCCGAGAACGTGACGCCGCCCTTTTGCAGCGCGTCTATCAGCTCGCCGATCGGCCGTTCCGGAAGGCGCCCCGAGCCGGTGAAGGACGCGTTCTCCGACACCGCCGCCGCCACAGGCAGCAGGAACCGCAGTGTGGATCCGCTCTCGCCGCAGTTAAGCTCCGGTGACCGCGCCTTATAGCGCACAGGTTCCACGGTGAATTTCCCGTCGCTGTACTCCACCCCGGCTCCAAGCGCCCTCAGGCAATCAGCCGTCGCGTCAATATCCGCCGAGCGCTCCGGTACGCCGAGGGTGGTTTCCCTGTCAGACAGCGCGGCGCAGATAAGGAGACGGTGGGCGTACGACTTGGACGCGACCGCGCCCGTCTGTCCCGCGAGACTGTGGTGCTGTACTTTTATATTCATATTCAATCAGCCCCCGAAGTTATAATATCCCGAAGCTCTGTCACGGGTATGGTCTTAAGCACGCACCTGCCGATTGTCTCCGGTATGACGACCGTCACGCTGTCGCCGCTGCGTTTCTTGTCTGACAGCGCCGCGCGGTAGATGTCCTGCGGTTCATAGTCCACCCGCGTCGGCAGATTGGCGCGTTCCAGAACGCGCGTCAGCCGTTCGCACACGCCGGGTTGGGTCAAGCCCAGCTTCTCCCCGGCTCTCGACATCATCACCATGCCCACCGCCACCGCGTGCCCGTGGGGGAAGGTGTAGCCGCTCAGGTTCTCTATGGCGTGGCCTATGGTGTGCCCCAGGTTCAGGAACCGCCTGTCGCCGGTGTCCCTCTCGTCACGCTCCACCAGCGCGCCCTTTATGGAGACGCACCGGGAGATTATCTCAGGAAGGTGTTCCGTTGGCGCCTCGTTTTCAAATATGTCGAACACGCGCTCGTCCGTCAGGACGCCGTACTTTATCGACTCGGCGGCGCCGTCGGCGAAAATGTCGCCGGGAAGCGTCCTGAACGTATCCGTGTCGCATATGACGGAGAAGGGCTGGAGGAACACGCCGGCCAGGTTCTTCCCCGCCCGCAGGTTCACCGCCGTCTTGCCGCCCACGGAGGAGTCCACGGCGGCAAGGAGCGTGGTGGGCACTTGGGCGTAACGTATGCCGCGCTGGTATATCCCGGCGGCGAAACCGGCCATGTCGCCTGTGACGCCGCCGCCCAAGGCCACCACAAAATCCGACCGCGTCAGGTGGTTCTCCGCGAAGCACTCCAGCATATCCGATATGGTATTGAGGTTCTTCGATCCCTCGCCGTGGGGAAAGACGTGTACAATCGGGTCGAAGCCGCTGTTTCGCAGGCTCTCAAGGCAGGCCGCGCCGTAAAGTTCCGCCACCGTGTCGTCGGTGACAACGGCGCACCGGCGGGGCGTGATGCTCCGGCGCAGTATCTCCCCGCAACGGCCCAGCAGTCCCGGCTCTGTGTGGACGCTGTACCCCTCGCCCACGTGAATATCTACCGTCCGCATATCCGCCTCCAATCAGGTTCCGCCAGCGGTCTCTTTAAGCTCACGGCCCTGGCGCAGCAGGTCGTGGAGCCTGTCGTTGTCCTCCGACTCCAGCGCGTCCAGATACTCGTTCAGATGGCCTATGAACTCCCGAAGCTCCTTTATCAGGTTGTCCCGGTTGGCGGAGAACAGGTCGGTCCAGGTGTCCTCGTCAAGTCTCGCCACACGCGTCATATCGCGGTAGCTGCCGGCGGAGAAGCCCATCTGTGTCTGGGCGGTGGGTGATTTGACATACGCGCTGGAGGATATATGCGCGAGCTGGGAGGTATAGGCTATGATGCGGTCGTGCTCCTCCGGGTTCGTGAACGTCAGGCGCTCAAAGCCGATAGTCAGGAAGAACTCCTTCAGCGTGTCCAGCATAACTATATCGGTTCTCTTATCGGGAGTCAGTATCATGGAAGCGCCGTCAAACAGCGCGGCGTCGGCGTTCTCGAACCCGGCGCACTCCTTCCCGGCCATGGGGTGGCCGCCGATATACTGGAACCCGTACTTCTCCGACAGCGGGGTTATCTTCGAGACGATCTCCCGTTTCACGCCGCACAGATCCACCAGCACGCAGGTGCCCGGTATGAGCGCCGCGTGGCGCTCCACCCATCCCACGGTTGACCGGGGAGGAATCGCCAGCAGCAGCAGATCGCAGCTTGTGACGGACGTGCTGTCCAGATGGCCGTCCACGGCTCCGGACATGAGCGCCATGGCCATCGTCTCGTTGGAGGTGTCCGCGCCGTATACGGTGTAATCGGTGTGCTTCTTTATGGCCTTGGCCATGGAGCCGCCTATCAGGCCAAGCCCGGCGATACCTACGGTCTTCATGCGCTCATCTCCTCGCTCTGGCAGGCGCTGTGGAGGGCGAAGAGTTTCTTTGCCAGTTTATCGAACACGGCCGGGCGCAGCGACTGCGGTCCGTCGCAGAGGGCGTGCTCCGGGTCGTTGTGGACCTCTATGATAAGTCCGTCCGCACCGGCGGCGACGGCGGCGCAGGACAGCGGCGACACCAGCTCCCATTTCCCGGCGGAGTGGCTGGGGTCTATTATGATCGGCAGGTGGGTCAGCTTCCTGAGCACAGGCACCGCCGATATGTCCAGCGTGTTGCGGGTGTACGTCTCAAACGTCCTGATGCCCCGCTCGCAGAGCACCACGTTGTTGTTCCCGCCGGCCATTATATACTCCGCGCTCATGAGCAGCTCCTCGTATGTGGCTGACAGGCCGCGCTTCAGCAGTATCGGCTTGTCCACGGTTCCCAGAAGCTTGAGAAGCTCAAAGTTCTGCATATTCCTGGCGCCGACCTGAATCATATCCACGTCCTCAAATAGGTCAAGCTGGGAGGGGTCCATTATCTCCGTGACTATGGGGAGGCCCGTCTCCTCTCTCGCTATCTTCAGCAGCCTGATGCCGTCGGCTCTCAGGCCCTGGAAGGAGTAGGGGGAAGTCCTGGGCTTGAACGCGCCGCCACGGAGTATCGTCGCGCCGCTGGCCTTTACGCTCTTCGCCACAGACACGATCTGCTCCTCCGACTCCACGGAGCACGGCCCCGCTATGACCGTCAGCCCGCCGCCGCCTATCTTCACGCCGCTCACGTCCACGACCGTGTCGTCCGGGTGGAACTTCCTGTTGGCGTTCTTGTACGGCTCCTGTATGCGCTTCACGTCCTCGACTATGTCCAGAGCGTTGATGAGGTTTATATCCAGGGACGCCGTGTCACCCACAAGACCTAATATTGTCTGGTGCACGCCTACAGTCGGGTGAATCTCAATGCCCTTGCCCTCAAGCCATTTCACAAGGCTGTCAAGCTGCGCCTTATTGGGGTTATTTTTCAGTATCACTACCATGTCGCATCTCCTCCATACATTAAAAAATCCCCCCAGCTTCGTCAGCCGGGGGGTAATGCGCTTAATGTCCGAACCACGCTTACGTTTTCCAGCCAACCAAATTAAGCCTTACCAAAATAAAAGGTAAAGCTGAAGGAATAGCCGTAAAAACCGTATGCACTTGAGTTGTTTATAAGCGTCTTCATAATCGCGCGCACCTCAATGGTTCATCTATGGGTAACATTATATCACTTTATCATCCAAAAGTAAATAGTCTATTTACACAAACTATCGCAAATAAATCGCCCGATTTCAGACGTTTGCACCATTCACGCCATGTCAAACGCGCCGACGAGCCGATGGAAGTCCGTTATGTACACGTCGCACAGGCGGCGTATTTCCGCCGCTTCGTCCTTATATGACGCGTCCTCCACGCCCGCCACGAAGTAACCGGCGCGCTTTGCCGTGCGTATGGCGTGTATCGCGTCCTCGAACACCGCCGTATTGTCCATATCGGTGCCGAGAAGCTCCATGGATCTCAGGAATATGTCGGGGTAGTCCTTGCCGTGGCCGACCTCGCCGCAGGTCATTATGCCGTCGAAGAAATCCAGAAGACCCGTTCTTCTCAGCACTCCCTCCACAAGGTACCGCTCCGTGGCGGTCGCTATGCGCATCCTGACACCGCCGCGGCGCAGGTACTCCAAGAACTCCGGCACGCCCGGCTTGGGCGGAACCGTCCTGTAGCCCACCTCCACGCAGCTGTTTATTCTGGCGCATATCTCGGGTATGGTCCCCGGTACGCCGCAGTGACGGCTGAAGTACTCCGCCGACTGCGCAAGGCTCATGGCTTTGAACTTTTTATCTATGTCCGGTTCCGGCGCGAGACCGTTCATGCGCAGAAATTCGGATCCTCTCGTGCGCCACAGGGGCATCGAGTCAAGAATGGTGCCGTCCATATCAAATATCGCGCCTTTAAGCTTCATGCAGCAACCTCCAATACAATCATATCACACAGCACCCGGCGCAAGCCTTTCCGGGCCTTTACCGCGCTTCTGTATGCGGCGGCGCGGCGCGCGGGTCCCCCGGTCGCGGAACCTGAACGGCGAACAGTATCAGTTCCGCGAGGCGCAGGGTTCACCCCTCCACTGCCACATCACTATCGCCGTGCCGCGAACGGATATCCGCGCCTCAACGCCCGTGAACTCGTTGCTTATGCCCATGGGCCTGTCGTCGCGCAGCACGCAGTCTTCGACGCTGTACGACAGCCCCCGCTCCGTGACTGTCGCGTCGCCGCCGTAGGCGAACACGGAGATTACGCCTGTAAAAGCTTTATCAAATGTCAGGCTTCCGTCGGTGATGGCCGTGACGGTCACGCTGTCGCTCCTGAGATACGCGGCGGTACCGCGCCGTGACAGTCCCGCGAGGAGCTGTATGTTCGCGAACGTGTGGTCAAGTCTGCCGCCAAGACCGCCGCAGATCACTATCTCCTCCGCGCCCCGCTCCAGAGCGCAGCTTATGGCCAGCGCCATATCCGTATCGTCCTTGCGCACCGGGTAGCGCAGGACGTCTGGACTGTCCGGGTCGCGGGACAGGGAGTCGAAGTCGCCTATCACCACGTCCGGCGCGGTACCGGCGTCGGAGAGCCAGTCGTAGCCGCCGTCCGCCGCTATCACAAGATCGCCGTCCTCAAGGCGCGGAAGCTCACGGTCGCGCTCACCCGCGCCGAAAATATACGCGCGTCTCATCTGTCTCTCACCCCGCGCTCAGTTCACCACGTTCTGTGGTGTGCCGTTGTAGAACAGGCGTATATTCTCCGCCGTTATGTCCATGACGCGCTGGCGGCAGGATCTGGGCGCCCAGGCTATATGGGGCGTGATAAAGCAGTTCTTCGCCGTGAGCAGCGGGTTCGAGCGCTCTATCGGTTCCACGGACACCACGTCCACACCGGCGGCGTAGACCTTGCCCGTGTTCAGCCCGTCGGCCAGGGCCTGTTCGTTTACCAGCCCGCCGCGCCCGGTATTGAGTATTATTACGCCGTCGCGCATACGGGATATGGTTGACCGGTTGATAATCTCCCGTGTATCCGGTGTCAGGGGACAGTGGAGGGATATTACGTCCGCCCGTCTCAGCAGCTCGTCCAGCGACACGTACTCGGCTATCGCCTGTCCCTCCGGGGTGGGGCGGCTCCCGGCGGCGATGACGTTCATGCCGAAAGCTTTGGCGGCGCGTCCGAACGCCCGGCCTATTTTGCCGAACCCTATCACTCCCACCGTCAGGCCGTCAAGCTCTATGAGCGGCCGTTTCCAGTAACAGAAGTCAAGGCAGGAGTCCCACTCGCCGTCGTGTACGGATTGGCTCATCAGGCCAACCGACGAGCATATCTCCAGCAGCAGCGCCATCGCGTGCTGGGCGACCGCCATCGTGGAGTAGGCCGGTACGTTGCAGACGGTGACGCCCCGCTCGCGGGCATAGGCGCCGTCGCAGATGTCCGTGCCCGTGGACAGCAGCGCCACAAGCTTCACATTCGGGCACGCGTCCAGGACGCGGCGGGTTATGGGCGTCTTGTTGGTGACGACCGTGTCCGCGTCGCTTACGCGGGCTATGATCTCGTCCGTGTCCGTCTTGGACGTTCTGGGGTAGATGGTTGTCTCGCCCAGAGACGTGACAGGTTCCCAGCTCAGGTCCCCCGGGTTCTCCGTAAAGCTGTCCAATATTGTAATCTTCACAGTGAAAACAATCTCCTTTTCAGAAAGTGTGCTGCTTTCAGTATCGCTATCACCGACTTGGCGTCCTCTATCTCGCCGGACATCACCATGTCGTACAGGGTAGTCAGCGGGTAGCGCTCCACGCTCAGGAACTCATCCGCGTCCAGGTGCGCCGTGCCGTGGCGCAGATCGCGGGCGAGGTAAATGTGAAGTACCTCGTGACAGTACCCCGGCGAGGGCAATATCTTGCCCAGGGGCATGAACTCGCCGGCCTCAAGTCCCGTCTCCTCGGAAAGCTCCCGGACGGCGCAGGCGAACGGTTCCTCGCCCCGCTCAAGCTTCCCGGCGGGTATCTCCAGCACCTCCGCTCCGAAGGGGTAGCGGTACTGGCGGATCATAGGCACATAGTCGTCCGTGTCCACGGCGATTACGCCAACGCCGCCGTTGTGCTCCACCACCTCCCTTGTGGAGGTCTTGCCGTTAATCAGCTCCACCTCGTCCCGGTGAACGGTTATTATCGCTCCGTTGTAGATTTCCTCGCTGGAAAGGGTCTTTTCATAAAATGCCATAGTTCTCTCCTCCTTCCCACATTATACTACCCCGTACCGCTCTTTGTCAAAGCATTTCGCTCACACGGGATATAACCAAAAAAATTCGCCGCAAAGCGGCGAAATGGAAAGTCGCGCGGCTTCGCGGCGCTGACGGGCGGCGCA
>CAYQWH010000012.1:0-27044 GCA_964421265.1 uncultured Oscillospiraceae bacterium
GGGGGCGTTTCTGGCGGATAATATATCAAAAAGCCGTAAAATCGAACGGGTATTGCGTTCCGGGATTAAAGGGCGGCTTTCGCGGTGTCACAGAGTTTGGTGAAGGCGTCCGGGTTGTGGATAGCTGTCTCTGAGAGCATCTTACGGTTCATGTTCACACCGGCAAGCTTCAGACCGTGCATGAACGTGGAATAGTTCATGCCGTTGGCCTTGCACCCGGCGCTGATACGTGTGATCCAAAGTCTGCGGAAGTCGCGCTTTTTCGCCTTACGGCCAATATAAGCGTAAGTCAGGGATTTCATGACGGCCTGATTTGCCATCTTGAAGTGCTTGGACTTGGAACCCCAATAGCCCTTGGCGAGCTTGAGTACTTTATTTCTTCTCTTGCGCGTCATCATCGCGCCTTTGATTCTGGCCATGTCAGGATACCTCCTTATTTATACAGGATCATGCGCTTGATTGCCGTCTCGTTTGTACGGTCGGCGTAGGTTCCCTTACGGAGGCCCCTCTTGCGCTTCGTTGTCTTCTTGTTGAGAATGTGGCTCTTGTATGCATGGGCGCGTTTGACTTTGCCGTTTTTGGTCAGGTCGAATCTCTTCTTCGCGCCGCTGTGTGTTTTGATCTTTGGCATTATTGCACTACTCCTTCCAATAGTAATTCCCCATAAAAGGGGGAAAGAAAACCCCACGACTTTCGCCCCGGGGTATTCTGGCGTATATCAGCTGTCCTCCTTTGCCGGTTTAGCGGGCTTCTGGGACTTCGCGGGCTTTACAGATTTGGGCGACAGGAATATGCTCATATTCCGCCCCTCAAGCTTAGGTTGTTTGTCCATATTCGCGATTTCAGAGCAGCTATCGGCGTACTTTCGTAAAAGCGCCTCACCAAGGGAGGTGTGCGCCATCTCACGCCCACGGAAACGTATAGTGACCTTCAGACGGTTCCCGTCCTTCAGGAACTTGTGTCCGCTTCTCAGCTTCACATTGAAGTCGTTGTCGCCAATGCTGGGCGACATCCGTATCTCCTTAATCTCGATAATGTGCTGGTTGCGTCGGGCCTCTTTCTCACGTTTGGACTGTTCAAAACGGTATTTTCCGTAGTCCATGATTTTGCATACCGGAGGATTGGCGCCAGGGGAGATTTTGACCAGATCCAGATTTTTAGCGGCAGCAAGCTCTAAAGCGCGCTGGGGATTCATTATGCCAAGCTGCGTGCCGTCGTCCCCAATAAGACGTATCTCCTGATCGGTAATTTCCTCGTTTAACTGATGATCCATCGTAGCGATCTTAAAACACCTCCAACAAAAATAAAAGACACGAACACCGAACGGCATCCGTGCAGAGACCTACCCCCAGTTAAGGCAGAGACAACGCAATGTTAACCACAGCTCAAAATACATGGCCGGGTGAGGAATGGTGACGCCGTTCCTTCTTTATTAAATACACCGCTATTATATCACGCCGTTCACCGCTTGTCAAGCACTTTTTTCACAATAAACAAAATATTTTTTGCGTGCTGCGCGGATGTTATCGGCCTCTCGTCATATTTTTGCGAAAAAAAGTATAAAAAAATTTAACATTTGTGTTGACAAACAACCACGGGCATTGTATAATTGTACCAGTTTTTTGCATTCTGAGTGATTTATTTCCAGCGCTGTTACGTCCCCGGTTCGGAGCCGGGGCGCGAGTTAAGCGCTGGTAATGTTTATAGCGTTATAGCGGTACCGCCGGTAACGCTGTTCGATATAGTATAGGTTTCGAATTGAGTTATAATCTTATATTTTTTGTCAGTTCGACATTTGCTTTTAGTGTTATTTCGGATGATTATAGTAATAGTTAATAGTATTTTCCGGAAAACTTGAGATTTACTTTTCGCGCCGAAACCTTATACTTATTTGCTGATGGCCCATAATTATCAGACTAAGCGTCGAGCTTGCGAGGTGTTGAGTTTGAGCGACAAGATGAAGATTATCCTGATTGCCTCGGGAGGCGCTCTCGTTTTGCTGATCATACTTATTATAGTACTGAAGCAGCGGAGACGGAGCAGGGAGATGAAGCGGCACGCGGAGGACAGGCTCCGCGAGGAGGCGCTGGACAGGGTGCTGACAGGCAAGGGACGCGGGCTGAACGACGCGGGGAACGCCGTACCCTTCGACGTTAAATATGACCTTGACAAGCGCGGGAAGAAAGAGCAGAACAGTCGCGTGGGCGTGCCTGACGGTACGGTTATGCTCCAGCTGACGGAGCGCAGCGAGCTGTCCACGCGTAAATATATGTTCCACGTTATAAACAGCATACGGTTCGGACGTTCCACCCGGAACGAGGTGGTTATAAATCTGCCGACAATCGCGGATTTCCAATGCGAGATTTTCCGCATTAAGAAGACGCTGTACGTGAAGAACACGGGCGCGCCGGGCGTGGTGTTCCTCAGACGGAAAAAGCGCAGACTGATGGTTGATTCGGAAGCCGTGCAGCTTGAGAACGGCGACCAGATACAGATTGGCGAGTATAGCTATGAACTGCTTATGCTATAGCTGAGGGAGGAGGAAGTATGGGTTATCTTTTAACGATCTATAGCAAGAGCGCGTACAAAGAATATCTGCTCCCGGCGGTTATCAACGCCAACCACAGCGTGATGCTGTACAAGGGACTGTTCCGCCTGTCAGAGGACGTGAAGCTGGAACTGGAGAATGTCAAAGGGCAGTGGATATTCACAAAAAGCGAGGGCTACCAGCTTACATACACCGACAGCAGCCAGGACTGTACCGGCAAACCCCTCACGGACGGGAACCTCTGCACGCTGAAGCTGCGGTCGGGGGAGACGCTGACCATAATCGTCAACGTCACTGACACGTTTTTCCATGTTTTTGACAAGTACTCCCTCCATGGGGTTGACCAGATAACGGTAGGCTCCGGCGAACAGAATACGATACAGTACGACTTCATGCACGTCGTGTCAAAGGTGCACGCGATTATAATGAAGAAGAACGGCGGGTACCTCCTGGAGGACAGGAGCGGCAACGGACTTTACGTCAATGCCCGGCGTGTAGTCGGTTCCCGTATGCTGGAATATGGGGATCTTATAAACGTGTTCGGACTGGCCATAGTGTTCCTGGGCGAGTTCATAGCTGTCGATATGACCGGCGAGAACACGCGCGTACAGCAGCGCGTGCTGCGCCCGTACCAGCGAGGCGGCGAACCGTCGGCGCAGCCGGTGAGCGCGGAGGCCGTGCACACGTTCCACCGCGCGCCAAGGTACCTGCCGAAGCTGGCGGAGGATACGGTGACTATCGAGGCTCCCCCGGCGCCGAAGGAGGACGACCGGGAACCGGCCATATTATCCATAGGGCCGGCGATAACAATGGCGATACCGATGATACTGGGCTGCGGCCTGTCGATACTTGGCACTGGCTCCGGCAGCGCCATATTCATGTACACCGGCCTCGTCACGGCCATAAGCTCCGCCATAATTGGCGTTATTTGGGCAATGGTCAATATAAGCCACACGAAGAAGAAGCTCCGTGAGAACGAACTGAAACGGTTCGAGGTCTACGGGGAATATCTCATATCCTGCGCGAACGAGGTGCAGGAGAAGTATAACCGCAACTCCGATATACTCAGGGAACTATATATAGGCGCGGATGTGTGCGTCAGGTTCGACCACACGTCACCGCAGCTTTGGAACAGGAACCGCAACCACAAGGACTTCCTGCTTGAAAGACTTGGTATAGGCGAAAGCCCGTTTCAGGTTAAGATAGATTCCCCGAAGGAGCGGTTCTCCATGCTCAACGACTCGCTGGCGGACAAGGCGCGGATGATACGTGAGAATTACGCGATGCTGAAGGACGTGCCCGTGTGCCTTGACATGGAGCGCAAGCTTATAGGTATAATAGGCGGCGAGGGCAAGGCCGGCTGCTATCCGGTGGTGTACGACCTTGTCGCGCAGCTTGCCGCGGGCAACTGCTACACGGACGTAAAGCTGGGTTTCATCTACGACAGCGAAAAGACGGACGCCGCCGGGAAATGGGGATTCGCCCGATGGCTCCCCCACGTTTGGTCCGAGGACAGGCGCGTGCGCTACGTGGCGGACAATAAGCTTGACGCCAGCGACGTGTTCTATGAGCTGGTTAAGGTCATGCGTCTCAGGGACGAGGAGATTACCGGCAACACGAAGGTGGTTGACGAGAAGTTCAAGCCCCATTATATCCTGTTCATCGACGACGTGTCGCTGCTGGAAGGGGAGCTTATCACGACGTTCCTTCTGGATAAGCGCGACCTCGGCATAACGGTTGTGCTGCTTGCCGAGAGCTACGAGGAACTGCCGAACGCCTGTGAGTGTATCGTCGAGAACACGAAGGATTTCCAGGGGGTCTATGAGGTGACGGATCCCATAGAGGACAGGAAGCGCCTCAAGCTTGACAGCATCACGGCGGAGGAACTTGAGCGTTTCGCCAGAACCCTGGCGAATATTCAAGTCAACGAGACGGAGACGGGCGGTGAGCTGCCGTCAAGCCTCACGTTCCTTGAGATGTACGGCGTGAGCAAGCTGTCGGAGCTTAACGTCGAGGAGCGCTGGAGGAAGAACAGGACTTACGATAATATACGCGGTCTTTTGGGACAGAAATCCGGCGGCGCGCCGTGTTATCTGGACGTGCACGAGAAGTACCACGGGCCTCACGGACTTATCGCGGGCACTACCGGTTCCGGTAAGAGCGAGACGCTCCAGACATATATGCTGTCCTTGGCTATAAATTACAGCCCCGACGACGTGGGATTCTTTGTGATAGACTATAAGGGCGGCGGCATGGCGAACCTGTTTGACGGGTGCCCGCTTTTGAAAGGCAAGTTTTCAAACCTTTCGGGCAACAAGGTGCACCGCCCCATGGTGTCCATCAAGAGCGAGAACGTGCGCCGCCAGAGGGTGTTCAACGAGCACGGCGTGAATAATATAAACAACTACACGCGGCTTTATAAAAACGGCGAGGCGACCTTGCCCGTTCCGCATATGTTCATCATAATCGACGAGTTCGCGGAACTGAAGCGTGAGGAGCCGGATTTCATGAAGGAGCTTATAAGCGTGGCGCAGGTCGGACGGAGCCTTGGCGTCCACCTTATATTGGCTACCCAGAAGCCCAGCGGCACTGTTGACGACAATATCTGGAGCAACGCGAAGTTCCGCCTCTGTCTGCGCGTGCAGGACCAGCAGGACAGCAAGGATATGCTGCACCGAAGCGACGCGGCGTTCATAACCCAGGCCGGGCGCTGCTATTTGCAGGTGGGCAACGACGAGCTTTTTGAACTGTTCCAATCCGGCTACAGCGGCGCGGCCTACGAGGAGGACGACGCGAACGCCCAGAAGGATATAGCGACGATGCTGTCCGTAACCGGCAAACAGGCGCTTATAGGCAGCCACACGAAGATAAAACGCCGGGACCGGGAGAAGGCCAGATGGATAAGTATGCTGGTGAACCTTGTGGAGGTTGCCGCCGCCGGGCCGGGCGAGGTGGAGAGCTGCCTTGCCAACCGCACAAAGTTAGATGCGCTGGTGGCGAAGTTTTTCGAGTGCACCGCGAGCGCGAAGCTGGATTATCAGGATAACGATTACAACAGGCAGTGCGTCAAGAATCTCATAATCGTCTACGGCCACGCGAAGAAGATGGGCAAGACGACCCTTGAGGGGTACGCCGTCAGGGTGCTTGACATGGCCGCGCAGGGGAGGATGAAGCTGCCGGAACAGAAGGAGAGGACCCAGCTTGAGGCGATAGTGGAGTATCTTGGCGTTCTGGCCAGGAGCAGCGGGTACGTGCACAATCTGCAGCTCTGGCTCCCGGTGCTGCCCACGGAGATGTATCTGAGGGATCTGCCGGGCTACACGCAGAACGCGTTCGACGGGACGAACTGGCCACAGGCGTCCGCGCAGTGGGAGCTTGAGGCGATAGTCGGGCTATACGACGACCCCGTGAACCAGGTGCAGCTCCCCCTGACGGTGGATTTTGCCGGCAACGGCAGCCACGCGGTGTGCGGAACGGTAGTCAGCGGCAAGAGCACGTTTATTACTACGCTGATATATTCGCTGGTGAACAGGTATACGCCCGATATGCTCCAGATTTACGCTCTGGACTTCAGCAGCCGCATGATGTCCGCCTTTGAGGGGCTTGCCCACGTGGGCGGCGTGATGTACGAAAATGACCTGGAGACTATAAGCAAGTTCTTTACCATGCTCAGCGGGATGCTTGAGGAGCGCAAGGGAATATTGCGGGGCGGCGACTATAAGCAGTACGTCCAGTCCCACGGCGACCTTAACCACCCGGATATGCCGGCGATTATTGTCGTGTTCGATAATTACGCGGCGTTTAGGACAAAAACGGAGTACATATATGACGACTATATGATGAGGCTCTCTCAGGAGGGCGTGGGCTGCGGGATTTATCTTCTCATCTCTGCGCTGGGCTTCTCGGCCAACGAGATACCGGGGCGGCTGGGCGAGAACATCCGCACAACGATATGCCTTGAGATGAACGACAGGTTCGCTTACTGCGACGCGCTGCGGGATATGCACATTGACGTCATGCCTGAGACGAACGTCAAAGGCAGGGGACTTGCGAAGATAGGCGACAGCATATTGGAGTTCCAGACCGCTCTGGCGGTTGAGGCGCAGGACGACTTCGCCCGGAGCCAGCTCATCGCCGAGTCCTGCGCGAAGCTCAACAGCGCGTGGACGGGGAAACGCGCCAGAGCCATACCCGTTATCCCGGAGAAACCCACGTGGAAGGAATTTTCGGACATGGAGCAGGTGGCGTCCATGCGGCGTGAGGGGAGATATATACCCATCGGCTACGACCAGCGGAACGCCAACGCCTATGGCATTGACCTGCGCAGGACATACAGCTATATTATCTCCGGCAAGGCGAGAACCGGCAAGACGAACCTCCTGCGCGTGCTCATGGCGTCCACAGCGGGTATGGACGTGGATGTGGCGGTTGTCGACTTCACCCAGGAGTTCATCGGTCAGGCCCAGGATTTCGGGTTCAGGCACATAACGACTGACAGGGAGATGTACCAGTTCTTCATGGAGCTGAAGCCCGACTTCTCTGAACGCAACAAATTCAAGTGGGAGTGCGCCCGCAGCGGCCAGACGGATGAGGAAATATACGACGGGATGCAGCGCTACAGGAAGATTGTTATCCTCATAGGCAATCTTGTGGAGTTCGTAAAGCATATAGATACACCCGAAGAGGGGATAGAGACTATGATGCCCTTTGTCAGTAACTTATTAGACAGGGGAGCGGGACATAACGTGTACTGGTTCGCGTGTCTCAATCAGGACAACGTTTCGGAAGTCTCCGGGCAGAGCGCGTTTGAGTATTTCGTGCGTGACAAGGTCGGCATTCATTTCGGCGGCAACGTTGACGCGCAGCGTATTCTGGACTTCGACTATGTGAAGTTCAGCGACCGTCCGAAGGTGATTAAGGCCGGTATCGGGCTTCTGGCGCAGGGGAATGACGAGGCGGCGACGAGCGTAGTTGTGCCTCTGTACAGGAGGTGAAGCCGTCCATGATTTCGGCATTGGCGTGCGTAGACGGGAAGAGCGATAAAGCGGTTATGCGCGACGCTATCCAGGAACTGGCCGCGAAGCTTACGGAGGACGAATGGGTAGTGCGGTGCTATGACACAGTGCGTGACGCGGAGCAGTACATAAGCGCGGGACCGCTTGTGGATCTTGCCTGCTGCGACGTTACGCGGGAGGCGGCGCTTGAGTGGACAAAACGTTTCCGGAAGGAGTACCGTGGCGCTAAGATTATGCTTGTGGCGGACGCCGCCATACCTCCCACAAAGTATTTAAGACCGGACATCATGGCCTCCGCGCTCCTGCTTAAGCCCTACAGCCGGGAGCAGATGATGCTGGTGATGGAAGAATTTATAAGGTCGTATCTTGACGATAACGTGGATGAAAGCGAGAGCTTTGTTATAATCCGTAAGGAAGGACGCACGGTCATTCCTTATGACAGGATATATTATCTGGAGGCGCGGGAGAAGCGGGTGTACCTGAGGACCATCCGCGAGGAGTACGCCGTGAACGGGGCGCTGGAGGCGCTGCAGAACAGACTGCCGGACTATTTTATAAAAACCCACCGGAGTTTTGTAGTCAACAGCAGGAAGATTGAGGAGGTCAATCTGACGGAGCATATGGTTAAGCTTCGGGATGAGTTTTCCGTGCCGCTCTCCCGCAGCTGCCGGGAGAAGCTGAAGGAGTATCTGAAATGAGCGAGAGCGTAAATACGTGTCATTATCTCTCGGCGGATGAGTTTTTTGTGTGCTGCGCCGCGGCGGGGATAGAGGATCCGCTGTGCTTTGACACGGGTGACACGCCGCGTCCGACACAGCAGACGATGGCGAACGCGCTGTTCTCACTCCAGAGCCGTGGGCTTATGACGTCGAAAGGCAGCTCGTTTACATTGGGACGTGAGCTGTCCGACTGTTTCAGGCTGATTCGTGACAGCGCCGCTGTGGTGTGCGTGCGCGGAGCGGGGTCGAAGGAGCCGTGCTGCCTCGCGTACGGTAACGAGAACGAGTTCGTCACCGTCGTGCCCGGCGGGAGGAGCGGCGATTACGCGGGAGTGACGCTTTACGCGGACGGCGACGACTGGATATCGGGAGTGGGACTGACAGTGCCGGAGAGCGTGACGGACGAGTTCCCGCGCCCCGATTCACCGGCGGCCGTGCCGGAGGAACTGGTCGGGACGCTTGCCGGGACAGATGGCGCGGAGAAGGAGCCGGATAACCTGCTGTGGACCGCCGAGAGCCGGCTCAGGGACGGCGGAACAGCGGGACGGCTGCTCCTGCTCCGGCAGCCGCTCTGCGACATTGTGGCGGTAGTCGCCGGGGAAGAGGTATCTGTACAGCCGTGCCGAATGAGCACGGTGAATGACGTTTTCGCGAAGCTGCGCGTCGGAAGGATGTGATTATACGTGATATTGGTAGATGTGTACGTGCCATCGGTGGATCAGACATACGATTTCAACCTGGACGAGAACGCGAAGGCGCAGGTAATAATCGAGGAGATCGTGGAGATGATAGGCCAGAAGGAGCACACGTCAATCGTCGGCAGCATAGACAGGCTCATGCTGTGCGATCGGCTGACGCGCCGGACACTCCGTGGCGACATATCGCTCCTCGCTAACGGCATAAAAAACGGCAGCAGCATGATCTTAGTGTGAACCGCAAAGAGCGGGTGCGGTAATTTTTAAGGATTCTGGCCGTCACAGGGCGGTAATTATCCATTCGTCCGATTTTAAGCGCGATTCGTCCGGAAAAGGAACCGGTTCCGCGCTTCTGTGGTACAATAGCTACAGTGAACGGGAGAGAACAGTACCGAACGGACAGATGGCCGAATGGCCGGACGCGAAAACGGTTCGTCATAAAATAACGACCATTCGTCGGTAAACGGACGCAAACCGAAAAAGCTGTGGTACAATAGCTGCAGTGAACGGGAGATAAGACATCCGGTTCACAGGTTCCGGAGAGGCTGAAAGGTGGTGAAGAAGCGTGACATACGCGGTTAAGTTTTCCGCGCTGCTCGAGAGCAGCGATAAGCTGGAGGCGAACGCGAAGGAGATAAGCGGCGTCATAAACGATATAGAAACCGTAGAGCGGCAGCTCTCAAGGCTGAGCGATATGACGGCTATCGTGACGAGGGTACGCCGGGAGCGTGAAAACCTTGAGAACCAGACACGGATAATGCGGGTGATGGCGCAGGCGCTTCGGAGAATCTATCAGACGTATCTGGACACCGAGAATACTGTTGCGGATAACGCGGATTGTCCCACAGTTCATTTCTCGGGGACAGGGACATCAACCTCAGGTTTCAGAGTGATGCCCATGAAGCCATATTATATACTGCTCAATAATATGGGGATAAACGTGGGTCTGTCGGAGTAAGCGTGCAGATGCGGAGGAAGGTGAACGGAAGTGGCAGTGACACAGGTTGAAATAGATACAACGGCATTGAAACGCGACTCGGTCCAGCTTAAGACGGTAATCAACAGGATAAACAGCGAGATGGACAATATGTTTGGTTCCGTAAGAGAGCTGGGGGCCATGTGGGAAGGGCCGGCAAACGAGGCTCTGACAGCCCAGTTTAAAATCGACAGGGAGAACATGAGAGAGGTATGCAGAGCCATTGAGGAGCTGATTGCTTGTATGGAAGAGGCCAGCAGGAGTTATGAGAATGGCGAACGGAACGTCATGAACGTGGTGGATGAGATACGTGTTTGAGGGAGGCGGCATAGATGAGTGTAATAAGCGGAGCGGTGACAATAAAAGTTTCGTCGGACGCTCTCCAGAAGAAAGCCGCTGAGGTGAGCAGCAGGATAACGAGTGTCTCGAACCGCTTCACGGAGCTTGAGCAGATTATCAGGAGCACAAAACACTATTGGATAGGCGAGGCGGGAGACGTGCACAGGAGCCTCTATGAGGAACGCAAGAGCGATGTGCAGCTCATGATCCGCAGGCTGAGGGAGTACCCCACGGAGCTTTTACAGATTTCCGGCAACTACGTGGCGGCTGAGAAAACGGTTGAGGACTCGTTCAGCGGACTTGGCGGAGATGTGATTATCTGATTCGGACAGTGAGGTGAGTACATTATGAACGCGGGAACGCTGTTATTCGATTACCACAGGGCGATTGCGCAGGCGGATCGTCTGGAGTACGACGCGGCGAAGATAAAATGCGCGGGTGACGACATGGACTGCGCGGTGGCGGCGATGGCAAACTCGTGGAGAGCGGACAGCGCGACGCAGTTCCGCAAAAAGAGCGCGCGGCTCGTGTCGGAGATGCAGTCCACGGCGAACGTGCTCAAGTCGCTGGCCGACGAAATACGCAGAACCTCCAGACGGACATACGAAATCGAAATGGCCAATATAGCGATTGTGAAACAGGACAAAGAATAAGCGCTTAATCTGTATTACGTAGCTTTTACGCTATCTAATATTATAAATTCAATAATCAGGAGGAATTTAATCATGGCAGTGAATTTGACAGTTACTCCCCAGAAGCTCAGGGACGCGGCGGAACAGCTCAGGCAGAAGAACAAGAACCTGGTTAATCAGGTTTCCACTATGCGCAACAGAGAGAGCGCATTGAGCAACAGCTGGTCAGGAGAGGCGAGGAACCAGTTCCACACCGCTTTCCAGCATGACGTTATCGAGTACCAGGACTTCATCAACGCTATCAACGACTACGCCAACGCTCTCGACAAGGCCGCGACGGAGTACGAGAAGCAGGAGCAGGCTAATATCCAGCTGGCTCAGAACAGAACCTATAACTGATCATATATCGGGGCGTCGCCCTTACATATTTACCGCAAGCTTAAGGGCGGCCATTATGGAATTTGCCTGAGGATGGGATTCCATAAATAAAAAATATCGACATTCGCGGTACGTAATTATAAAATGACGAAAAGGAGATTACAGATATGGCTATCGGCGGCAGTTATTCAATTATGGTTTCGGGTGCGCAGCTCACCTCTCTGGCATCCCAGTTCAGCTCCAGCGCGTCCACGGTTCGCAGCAATACCAATAATATGTTGACCATCGTGAGCAGCATGTACAGCGTGTGGAAGGGCAACGCGGCCAACACGTATAAGAGGAAGTTCGATTCGCTCCGCGACGATATGGAGAGAATGTACAAGATGTGGACGGAGCACTGCGAGGACCTCAAGCAGATCGCGAAGAACTATGAGACTGCTGAGACTACGAACACCAGCACGTTCAACGGTCTGAATGACAATCCTGTCCAGTAACTTATAAGGAATGCGCGATTTTCCCCAAAAAGGTGCGCCTTTTTGGGGTATCGTGGCGTTCCGAGAAAACGCCCGATAACCGTGACGGCATGGTTCGGCGCCGCCCGAAGCCGACGGAGCGCGGGAACCGCCATAAGTTCCGCGGGACTAAGGGGTAAAAATGTGAGGTGGGGTATATGGGAAAAAGAATATCCATTCGTGCCGCAATGATAGTTTTGCTTTTCGTATTTATATTTACAACAGCGTCCGGCGCCACGGGTACGAGTATCGTTGAGGTGGAGAGCACGGACACGCACGTTACGGCGTACGTGAAGGGCGTGGAAGGCGTCACGTCCGTCAGCGCGTCGATGGGACAGACCAGCAGCCCGGATGTGGAGTATAAGCTCCTGTCGGAGTCCGGCGTCCCCATAAGGACGATTATACTTGTGGACAACTCGCTGTCCATCCCCGTCGCCAGCAGGACGGCGACAAAGGAGCTGCTGTCCGGGCTTGTCAGCGCGCGGCGCGACAACGAGGTGTTCGCCGTGGGCACAATAAGCGAGTCCGTGAATGTGACGCAGGAGTTCACCGACAACGTTGAGACGCTTAACGCCGTCATAGACAGCATGGAGTACGCGAATCAGGAGACGTATCTCACCGACGCGCTCTACGACTACATAACCGCTACGGGTTACGGCACCGCCAACAGCGCGTTCGACAGGATGCTCATCGTGTCGGACGGCGTGGACAACAAGGCCCTGGGCTACACGAAGGACGAGCTGCTGTCGCTCCTCAAGACGACACCGGTGCCGATATATACAATAGGCGTGGCCAACAACTCCACGTCAAATAACGACGAACTTGAGAATATGTTCGCTATCGCCCGCGCCACCAACGCCAACAGCGCCATGCTCACGGATCTGGACGCGGCGGGGCTTACGGAGATGCTGAGCGCCGACCAGAGCAATATCGTGGTTACCGCCGAGATACCGGAACAGGTCATGGACGGCGGCACCAGAACGCTGACCGTCAATCTCACGTCCGGGGACAGCACGGCGACGGTGTCCATGGACGGCGTAAGGATGCCCTATCAGGAACACGTCGAACCGGAGCCGGAACCCGATACGTCGCAGGATACCGAGCCTGAGCCAGACTCCGAACCGATAGAAATACATACCGAGACGCAGACGGAGACGGTAATCGAGAGAACCGAAGTTGAGAAAATCCCGCTGTGGCTGCTTATTGTAATAATCGCCATAGGTGTTATCGTCGTGGCGGGAATCGTCATAGTGATAGTCATGGTCGTGAAGCACAAGAAGAAGCAGGATCCGTTCACAAGGATAGATTCGGAGCAGGAGAAGCGCATGAGGGAGTACGAGGGCGGTACCGTGCTGGTGAATGATGTCGATGGCGGCGACGGCGAGACTATTCGCATATGGGGCGAGACGACCGCCGCGCGGATCACGCTGACGGATATACACGACCTGCAGCGCTGCTACCAGAAACCTATCACATCGTCGCTCCGCATAGGCTTTTCGCCGGAGTCGGACATCTGCATACAGTACGACCAGTCGGTATCGAGGAAACAGTGCGATATTATAAAGGAAGGCAGCGACTTCTTTATTGTCAATCTCAGTCAGAGCAACGGTACGTTATTGAACGGTATGCGCGTAACTGAGAAGATGCCGATATATGACGGCAGTATTATCAAAATGGGAAGGGTAGAAATGCGCGTGGAAATCGTACAGTAAGGCGGGATGAGGCGTGAAGATAGAGACAAGCTCCGTCTGCGAAATTGGCATGGTGCGTAAACGGAACCAGGATTCCATTCTTGTGCACTGTGACGACGCCCGCCAGTTCGCCATGTTCATAGTAGCTGACGGCATGGGCGGGTATTCGGACGGGGAGCGGGCCAGCAACGCGATAGTCAGCGGTATGCGCGGGTGGCTCAGGAGCAACCCGGTGCCGGATTCCGGGGCGAATGTGAATACACTTTTGCGCCAGGCCGGGAACCAGCTTGAGGACATAAACAGATACGTGCTGGAGGAGTGGAACAGGAACCAGGTCTGCGGTTCGACGTGCGTCCTGCTCATGACGCTCCGTGATACTTACGGGTTCATATCCGTAGGCGACAGCAGGATATATATGAGCCGTGGGATGAAATGCGAACAGATAACCCGTGACGACGTCTGGGAGAACCAGGCGCATATCCGCAGGCAGCTTACGGAGAAGGAGATACGCGCGAACCCGAATTACGGGAAGCTTGCCAGCGCTCTCGGCAATGAGCCGCACCTCGCGTATTCCATGCAGTCGGAGAAGCTGATGCGGAAAGATGTTTTCGCGCTGTGCAGCGACGGCGTTTATAAGATGTGCGCGGAACGCTTCCTGAAAGGGCGAATACGCGCCTGTCAGCGGAAGAACCTGGACACGGTACGCGATGAGATCATGTCCGAGGTACGCCGTGGCGGCGCGAAGGATAACGCGTCTTTGATTCTTGTCCGATGTTCTGATTTCTGACGCGGTAAAAGGAGAGACAATATGGACGGTTCACAGATATTGTTTTACGCCGGGATTGCGCTTATGGCTATCGGGGCGCTGGGAGCGGTGATCTCATTTTTCGCGCTGCGCAGTTCAAAGAAACGGCTGAACGCGCAGTTGGAGAAAGAGTACGGAGCGAGGCGGCGCTGAGTGTATGGCTGAGATTATTGCATCGACATATGAATTGCTGGATAAGATCGGGTCCGGCGGCGGCGGAATAGTATATCTTGCGCGCCATATGCGTCTTGACAAGACGGTGGTGCTGAAAGCGGATAAGCGTTCGGTGACGACGAAGCCGGAGGCGCTCCGCCGGGAAGTGGACGCTATGAAAAACCTGAGCCATACGTACATCCCGCAGGTCTACGATTTCATAATAGAGAACGACACGGTGTACACTGTGATGGATTACGTGGAGGGCGAGAGTCTGGACAAACCGCTTAAGCGCGGTGTGATTTTCCCCCAGGCGCAGATAATTGAATGGGCGTGCCAGCTGCTGGACGCGCTGATTTATCTGCACAGCCGTCCGCCCCACGGTATCCTGCACAGCGACATTAAACCGGCGAACATCATGCTGACACCACAGAATGATATTCGCCTTATTGACTTCAACATCGCCCTCGCGCTGGGCGATGAGGGCACTGTCCGCGTTGGACTGAGCCGGGGCTACGCGTCCCCGGAACACTATGGATTGGACTACTCCACGTCCTCGGATACGGCCCGGGACATATCGACGGTACCGCTTGACGGCACTACGTCGAATGTCTCCACAGGCTCCCACCGGCCGACACGTTCCACCGGTTCCAACTCCGCGGGGACGCGTCGGCGCACGATGTTCCTTGACGTGCGTTCGGACATATACAGTCTCGGAGCCACATTGTACCATCTGCTCACAGGAATACGGCCTGACCCGGACGCGCTGAAGGTTCTGCCGATTTCCTCTGACAATATAAGTCCCGCTGTGTCGGCCATAATCGCGAAGGCCATGAACCCGAATCCGGATCTGCGCTATCAGACCGCTGCTGAGATGCTCGACGCCTTTGAGCATCTGTACACGAACGATCCTCGTTCGCGCGGTTACAGGAAGCGCAGGACGGTGACGGCGGTGTCTCTCGCGGCTGTTTTCCTTATAGGCGGCGTCTGCTCGTTTTTCGGTTTGCGGCAGATGCAGCGGGAGGACAGGCGCCAGAGGGAGATAGCCGAGGCGGCGGAGGAGCAGGAGAGACTTGAACGAGAAAAAGCGGAAGCTGCTGAGGAGGTGGCGAGGCAGAACGAAGAGAATGAACGATTAGCGAAAGAAGCTGAAGAGGCGGCAAAGACCGCTCTGGAGGCGATAGGCAATTCCCAGACCGCGTACGCTTCCGGCGATACGGACACGGCGGTGTCCGAGGCGATGCGCGCCCTGGAACTGGACACCAGCTATAACGCCCAGGCGCAGAAGGCGCTGACGGACGCCTTGGGAGTGTACGATATGTCAGACGGGTTCAAGTCCTCCGGCCAGATAACTTTGCCCAGCGAACCAACGCGGATAGCGCTGTCGCCGGGCGGCACGCGTATCGCGGCAATGTGCGGCGGGACCATGGTCGTGTACGACACGTCGAGCCGCGAACCCGTGGCGGAGTTGGCGTCGGAGAACACGGCGCTGGCGCGAGTGGTGTTCGCCGGTGAGGACGTTCTGTACTACGCCGGAGACGGGGCAATCAGAGCCTATGACCTTAACGCGGGCAAGGAGCTGTGGTCGGGACTTCCCGCGACGAATATCTCCCTGTCCGCCGACGGCACGACGGTCGCGGCGGTGTACCGCGACGAGACATTCGCGACGGTGTACGACGCGGCCACCGGAGCGGTTCGCGTGACTGTGGATTTCCACGGGCAGAAGCAGACGGTGTCGCGGAGCGATGATCAGCTCTTCGACACGGGCGGCTATATTTTCTCCCTGAACCGCGACGGGACGAAGCTGGCGGTCAGCTTTGACGGCGGCGCGTTCTGGTCTTTTGACCTCATTGACAGCGACGAGGACATAATCATCTTCGAGACATCCGATTATGTCCGCTTCACCGGCGGGTTTAACGGCGATTACCTGGCTTACGCCGCCGTTGACGCGAATTACGCCAGCCGGTTCGGGATCGTCAACCCGTCAACCATGTCGTCGGTGGCGGCGACAAACTCCGAGGATCAATGTACCGCCTTCGCCGACGAGACGGGCATATATGTCGCGGAGACGTACTTTATCACGAAGGTGAACGCCGACACGCGTGTCAGTTCCCAGATGGCCTATACGGACGGCGATATAAACGCGTTTTTCTCAAACGGCGCTTATACGGCGGCTTCGACCAAAAACGGGGCGCTCTACTTTTTCGGGGCGGCCGGGGGACAGCTTGCGCGGTTCGAGGACGGCAGCATATATGACGAGGTGGCGATTGCCGGGGAGTACGCTGCGGCATCCAGCGTGTACACAAAGAACCTGCGCCTTTTCAAGCTGCAGACCAAGTCGGATAAGGAAATATTCTCATACGACCCCACATACAGCCACACGGAGGCGAGAATCAGCGCGGCGGGGGACACGGTTATGCTTTTCGACGTATACGAGTTCAGACTCTGCGCCATGGACGGCACGGTAATCGCCGACGTGGAGCTGCCGGATCCGGAGGAGATCTACGACCAGCAGTTCCGCAGGATTAGTTCCGGTACTGACGGCAGTTACCTTGAGGTGATTTACACCGACGGACTTGTGCGCAAGTATTCCGCGACGGACGGGCGCCTCATGTCGGAGGAGAGAGGCGAGGCCCCGGCGTCAGCTATAGTCGATGAGTACCTGACCGATAACTGGAGAATAGTCTCACCACTGACTGGGACGGTTGAGATCTACGACAGATATACGGATGAGTTCATCCGTACATGGGACACGGACGATTATCTGACTTATGTCACCCAAGTGGATGACTATGTTATTATGGAATATACGACAGCCACTGCCGGCCGGTACGGGATACTGCTGAACGACAGTGGGGAGACGTTGGCGGAGCTTGTGAACCTGTGCGACATTCTTGAGGACGGGACGCTTATCTTCGATGACACACAGGGGAGCCTGCGGGAGTCAGCGCTATATTCTCTGGATAATCTGAAATCATTAGCGAGCGAATAAGAGGAAGGAGTAAAGTATGAAACATTTGAGGAAATGCGTGAGCATTATATTGACGGCGCTTATGCTGCTGTCAGTAATGTCTAACGCGCTTGCGGCGGGGACTGCCGTAATAGCCGAGGACGAGCCAACGACCAGCAGTCTCCAGAACATTGTGACGTATAACGGGCCTTATTGCAGCGTGGCGGAGGATATGCTGCCGGTGGAGCTGACGGCTCTGCGAGTGGCCGACCTCATTGACGGAAGCACACAGCTGAATCCAAACGACGGAGATGACACGGACACGCTGTTCAACCATCTGAAAGCGCTGAGCAGCAAGAGCGGCGCCACACAAATCAGCGGGCTTACAGACCTCGCCGTGGCGTGGAAGTTCTCCTACAGCAGCGATTCCTATAACGTCGTGGACGGCGGCATAAGCGGCACGATAGACCTGTCGGCCTATGCCGGAAGCTATAAGACGCTCACCATGGTTATCGGCAACGATCCGCTGCCGTCCAACCCGGAGAACGTCATCTATAACGTGAGCCTGACTCTGGGCAACGCGGCACCGAGCGCTGACAGCCTCTTCGATTTCCGGTATGTCAAGGCCGACGGTACCGAGGTTACCGAGGCGGACTTTCTGGAGGAGTACTCCACGACGATGTGGGGAGACGAGACTATTTACCTGACGGCGCCGCGCGGCGTGGACATAGGGAACCTGAGGCTCCTTATGGAAACCAGCGCCGACAACTCGGGAATTGATACCGAACTCTTCAATATAGATGTATACAACGGCTACTACAGCGACGTATCGGAGCTGAAGGGTTCGTCAAGAGTGACGGGCGCGATTGGCCTGAACGGAACAGGCAACCTCACAAGCTCCAGCGGCGTCCTGTATGAGCCGGTGGATATAGACGATGACTCCGAGGTTGATGGTATGCCCCTCACGGCTGTGATTACCCGCAAGACGACGGACGACGCGGCCTATGCCGCGCAGCTCATACCGTTTTATGTCATAGCCAGCTCCACTCCGGGCGATTTCTATGTGTCAGGCATATACGCGGTGGAGGACGACCCGGTTAACGAGGGCGAATATGTAATCACGTCGGAATCCGCGTTTTATACTTATTCAAGTTATGACTATGAGGACGACGACGGGACATATTATGCCTACGCGGGTTTGAAATACGGCTACTTTGCCGATGAGCCTTACGCGGTTAAGCTGACGTATCAGGACGATGTGGAGCAGAAAACTGTCCTCGCGGCGTTTGTTGACGAGGACAACGAGATAACAGAGCTTACCGAGGACAGGACGGACAGCATAGCAGACGCTCTCTTTGACGAAGGCTATATAGCGAACTACGCCGAGGGACTGAACCTGACCGTCTTTGTCGGCAACGTTGACAGCGAAGGCGTGGAGACAAATGTTGAACGCTATACAGTGACAGTCACATTGAACGAGGCCGAGAACAAGGGCAGCATTTATCTCAGAGAGATCGACGGCGAGGACTACTACACATATCTGGGAGAGGATTCGGAATACGATGAGGATTATGATGAGGATAGTGAAATACGGATTGCTCTCAACTACGGAGTCACGCTCAACGGCAGCCACGCGATAAGCCTTGGGTTTTATCATCCCCGTGCCGACAGCACTAAGGATTACGGTTCGGAGTACATCGACGCCGTCTACGTGGGCAGCGTCTCCGAAGAGCAGATTGAGCTGCTCACCGACGACGACCCGAACAATGACCCGCAGGTCACCGCGCTCACCGACGAAGAGATCGGCAATCTCTTCAGCGGCACGGGCTACAATGTCGAATTCACGGAGACGGACAACGTCGTGGAGCTGACCATCGTCGATACCATGCACCATGAACCGTACAACGTCATGTTCAAGGTCACCTCCAGCAGGTCGCGCGTCTACGTCAGCGAGTTTACCAAGGCTGACGGAAGCGGAATCGTCTGGAGTTATGCGGATACCGATCTGGACGAGGAGACTCAGGTGCTGACGGTTTACGTGCCCAACGGCACATTAGTTTCCCAGCAGTTTACGGTCCGGCTCGGCATGAGTTACATCGGTGACCTGAGCAAAGTCAAGGCTTACGCGGGGACGCTGACCGCGAGCCAGGCCGCCTCCGCGAAGGACATCTCCGACGCGCTGTTTGAAACAGGCTACACCGCGAAGTTCAACGGCGCTGGCCAGAGCTTCACGATAATCGGTCTGACCGGCGACCTGTACCACGTCACCGTGGCGGTGAGAGCCAAGACCAGCGTGACACCACAATCCGCCGGCGCCGCAAAAAGCGCGGACACATATTTTCGGGTAACGGGCGCCACCCAGACTGTCAACGGGGTGGTCCATCAAATCAATTCCTGGTACATCGACGCCGCTGACGATAACTATTACTACAACGGTTACCAGACGGTGTTCCTGGATGGCGACGACATACAGTTTACCGACGGCAAGGCGGAGATCTCCATAAGCCACGACACGCCGGGCTATAAGGCGACTATCTATCATAACGATGGCAACAAAAACAAGGTCAACGAGAGAGTTTCCGCGTCTGTGTACAAAGACGAGGAGATATTTGAGGTAAAATCCACCGACACAGTCATCGGGCCTGTGCAGTATTCCGCCGCCGCTGAAAACGGCACGTGCCTTAAGAACTACTGGATAACATACGTAATAGTGCCCCACGCGGAATATGAGCAGCTTGTCCCCGGTTCAGCCACCTCGTCGGCCGGCGGCAATGGCGAGTTGTTCATCAACGGCGTGACGAATCTGGACGAGGTGCATAAGGACAACGGCGAGTACCAGCGCGTTGTGGTGTTCGACAGCAGCGAACACGGCGCTGTCCATGATATATTTGTCGCCAACGTCGGCAGCGGCGATATTACGGATCTGAAGGTTACGCTGACGGACGCCAAGGGCGTTAAGCTGGACGACTACTGGAACGACCAGACCAGCGGCACGCTTTCCGCCGGTATGTGGTTCGACGACAGCTACGGAGCCGTCCACAATCAGAACAGCATAACCAAAATCCGCCTTGTCCCCGACACGTCTACTTCCGACGACGGCACGATAAGCGGCACATTGACTATCTCCGGCGGCGGCAAGAGCTACACGATTAAGCTGATAGGCTACAACAACTTCGGCCTCGCGACAGGCTCGCTGGATGAGGCGGTTCTGTACGTACCGTATGACAAACTCATTCAGAACAACAGCATGGCCGCGTCCAACGCCGTGAAGTATACAGTCTCGCCCGAGAGCGTGCTCACGGGCATCGGTCTGGAGCTTTACGACAACGGCGTTATCTACGGCGTTCCCACAAGCACGGGCACTTATACATTTACAATAAGCGCCAGTATTGACCTGGGACTTGATATGCCGGACGCCACATCTTCTGCCAGCCGCACATTCAAACTTGTAGTGAAGGACAACGGCGACGACAACGTCTGGGCAAAGACGGACGACGCCGACGGCTACTCGATAAACATCGCCATTCCTAACCAGGACGGCTCCACCGACAACATCAACACGCCCAGCGGCAAGAACCAGAGCGCCACCGTCTCCGGTACAATGAACAACGGGACGTATGTGGATAACGACTGGTCGGACAGCACATTGGTGATGTACCTGAGAGACGCGCCGTTTGCCAGGTTCCGGAACGTGTACCTCGACGGCGAAATGCTGACGGAGGGCACCGATTACAAAGCCGGAGAGGGCAGCACGACGCTGACCATTACCACGCAGTCATTGCGCAAGTCCAGCGGCACCCACACTCTGGCGGTTGAGTGGTACGACACCGCCGGTAACGACGGTACCATGAAGAAGGCGTCACAGAACTACTCAGTGAGCCGTCCCTCCACGTCGGAGAGCAGCGGTCGTGACGGCAACTCGCCCGAGCCTGAGCCGGAACCGGAGCCGCAGCCCGTCACGTACAACATAACAGCTACTGCGGGAGCCGGCGGTACGGTATCCACCTCCGCCACCACCGCTGAAGCCGGAACGGTGATAACCGTGACCGTGGCGCCGGATGAGGGTTACGTTGTGCGCGGCGCGACAGCTACCGGAGTGACGCTGACGAACCATTACGATAAGACCTACACATTCACCATGCCCGCGCAGGATGTCACAGTCTCCGTCACGTTCGATGTCCGGCCCGACACCGGCTTCGACGACGTTTTCGACGACGACTGGTTCGCCGACGCCGTGATATACGTCCATGAGAAGGGAATCATGGATGGGGTCGGCAATTCACTGTTCGCCCCGTATATGTCGTGCAACCGCGCCATGCTCGTGACGACGCTGTACCGTCTTGAAGGCTCACCAACGGTCGGAGCCACCGGGATGTTTACGGATCTTGAGCCGGGCAGCTATTACGAGGACGCTGTGAACTGGGCGGCATCCGAGGGAATCGTGTACGGCATGGGCGATGGCCTGTATATGCCGGACGGCGAGCTCACCCGTGAGCAGATGGCGGCGATAATCTATCGTTACTCCGCTTACAAGGGATACGACATGACCGCCGAAAACGACCTTGCGCGTTACGAGGACGCGTCCGCTATAAGCGACTGGGCGCTTGAAGCGATTAAGTGGTGCAACAACGTCGGACTCATCCAGGGCATATCCGCGACTGAGCTGGATCCGGCGGGTGTGACGAACCGCGCGCAGATCGCCACAGTTCTCATGAGAGTTGACCAGTACAAGGCCGAAGTCACCGAGAACGAGCCGAATGACGCGACACAGGACGACGCGCAGTAAAAAACAGATAAACCCGAAAACCATGCCGGTATTTCACCGGCATGGTTTTTTACGGCGTGAAACCGGCGCCGCTGTGGATTCAGCGGTGATAACGCGCGGCGGATTGTGGAATACTACGGGGTGTGAATAAAAAATAAATTTCTCAGACAGCGCGTTTTTTACGGTTGAAAAATGGCGGGGGAGGGTGTATACTGGTCAAAACCAAAGAGGGGAGCTTTGTAAAATGGTATCATGTGAGAAGTTCGGCACATTTTCAGACGGACGCGAGATCCACATTTACCGTATCGAGAACGCGAAAGGGGAAAAGGCGGAGTTTCTGGATTACGGCGCGTCCATTCACGGGATAAGCGTGTTTGACCGGGACGGCAGCTTGGGCGACGTGGTGTTGGGAGCGCCGGACGCCAAGACACTGGAGACGTCCGGATTCATAGGCATAACCATAGGCCGCTGCGCCAACAGGATTTCCCATGGCCGCTACGAAGCGGACGGGAAGACGGTGCAGTTGGAGCAGAACCGTGGCGGCCACTATATTCACGGCGCCAGCGGCAATTACGCCAAAAAGGTGTTCAAGGGCACGCTGCTGCCGGAGGAGAACGCCGTGTCCTTTACGCTGACGGATACGGGCGAGGGCGGGTTCGACTGCAGCGTGGAGGTTGAGGTGCGCTATCAGTTCGACGACGACAGCCGTCTTACCATGACGTACAATATGGTTCCTGACGGCACGACGCCTATCGCGCCCACGAATCACTCCTACTTCAGTCTGTCCGGCGGTGATGTGCGCGGGGACATCCTGAAGCTGAACGCCCGGTTCATCGCGTCCCGTGACGAGGACGGCATACCCGACGGCGGCAGAGTCAGCGTCGCCGGTACATCCACGGATTTCACAAAACCCCGGTCAATCGGCGACGCTATGGCCAATGACCCGACCGATTATTTCAAGGGCAAAGCGCCGGGATATGACGAGTTCTTTATTCTGGACAAACGCCCCGGCACGCCCGCCGCGGAGCTGCGCAGCCCGGCGACCGGACGCGTCATGCGTATATATACGGAGTTCCCGTCCATTGTCATGTTCTGTATAGGCGACAGGAGATCCGCCATGGGTAAGCAGGGAGTGCCCTATACGGGCTATTGCTTCGTCTGCCTTGAACCGGGGTTCGTACCCAACGCGGTGAACTGCCCGGAGTATGATTCACCCGTGTACAGGAAGGGCGAGAGACTGCTGGCGAAGTCGGTATACGAGTTTTCCGCGGAGTGATACATCGTGGCAATTCCACAGGAGGTGAGAGAGTGCTCATATGCGGTCTGCAAAAGCTGACACTGCTGGATTTTCCGGGGATTACCGCCTGCACGGTGTTCACGGGCGGCTGCGATCTGCGGTGCCCGTTCTGCCATAACAGGTCACTGGTTCTTGGGGTGTCGGAACAGCGCGCCGTACCCGAGGAGGAGATATTCGGGTTCCTCCGGAAGCGCCACGGATTGCTGGACGGCGTGTGCGTATCCGGCGGCGAACCGACCATACAGCCCGGCCTCGCGGAATTTTTACGCGGCGCGCGGGAGCTTGGGTTCCGCACAAAGCTGGACACGAACGGCACGCGCCCGGACGTGCTGGGTGAGCTTCTGTCGGAAGGACTGCTGGATTACGTGGCGATGGATATAAAGTCCTCGCCCGAACGCTACCCGGCCGTAACGGGAACGGAGAATGTTGACACCGCCGCCGTGCGCGAGAGCGCCGCGCTGCTGATGAACGGGAAGACGGAATTTGAGTTCCGCACAACAGTCGTCGAGGAGCTGCATGAACCTGATGATTTCATCCCGGTGAGCGAGTGGCTGTCCGGCGCGCCGCTGTATTACCTGCAGAGCTTCCGCGACTCCGGCGACATCATAAAGCCCGGCTTCACGGAACCCGGCGCGGAGAAGCTGCGCCGCATAGCGGATATACTGCGCGCGACCATAAAATGCGTAGAATTGCGCGGAATTGATTGAATACAACATGTAGTGGTGGTCAAAACGTCAAAAATCAAGATATTGCCATTCTCCTCTTGACAAAAGGTGAAAAATGTGGTATAATACAGTTGAAGTCAGGGAACGGGCCTGCGCTTGGCTTGTTTCCCGCTTTCGAGAGGCTCATAATGAAGAAGGGGAGAATAGCTATTATGTACAGAGTGATTAAACGCGACGGAAGTGTAGTTGACTTTGACATAACAAAGATTGCCGCCGTTATGAAAAAAGCGTTCAACGCTACGGAGACGAACTATAACGACAGCGTGATAGATTTTCTGGCTTTGAAGGTTACGGCCGCGTTCCAGCCTAAGATAAAGGACGAGCTTATTGGCATTGAGGACATCCAGGACAGCGTGGAGGCCGTTCTCAGTCAGGGCGGATATGAGAATGTGGCGAAGGCGTACATTCTGTATCGCAAGCAGCACGAGAAGCTTCGGAACGTTGACGAGACTATGCTGGATTACAAGAAGACCGTCAATAACTACCTTAACACAAACGACTGGCGCGTGAAGGAGAACTCGACCGTTACGTATTCCGTAGGCGGGCTTATTCTCTCAAACTCTGGAGCGATAACGGCGAATTACTGGCTGTCGGAGGTGTATGACGAGGAGATAGCCAAGGCGCACAGGGACGCCGATCTGCACCTCCATGACCTGTCCATGCTGACGGGATATTGCGCCGGCTGGAGCCTTAAACAGCTCATAAAGCAGGGGCTTGGCATACCGGGCAAGATAAATTCGTCTCCGGCAAGCCATCTCTCTACGCTCTGCAACCAGATGGTGAACTTTTTGGGCATAATGCAGAACGAGTGGGCCGGAGCGCAGGCGTTCTCGTCCTTCGACACGTATCTGGCGCCCTTTGTCCGGGCGGATAACCTGAGCTACAAAGAGGTCAAGCAGTGCGTGCAGTCCTTCGTCTACGGCGTGAACACGCCGAGCCGTTGGGGTACTCAGGCGCCTTTCTCCAACATAACGCTGGACTGGACAGTCCCTGATGACCTTGCGGAACTGCCGTGCATAGTCGGCGGCAAGGAGATGGACTACTGCTATAAGGACTGCAAGAAAGAGATGGATATGGTGAACCGCGCGTTCATCGAGATCATGGTCGAGGGTGACGCCAACGGCCGTGGGTTCCAGTACCCGATACCCACCTACTCCATAACCAAGGACTTCGACTGGTCCGATACGGAGAACAACCGGCTGCTCTTTGAGATGACGGCGAAGTACGGCACACCGTATTTTTCAAACTATATAAACTCGGACATGGAGCCGTCGGATGTGCGCAGTATGTGCTGCCGTCTGAGGCTTGACCTGCGCGAACTGCGCAAGAAGTCGGGCGGTTTCTTCGGCTCCGGCGAATCGACGGGGTCAATCGGCGTCGTGACGATAAATATGCCGAGGATAGCGTACCTGGCGAAGAACGAGGAGGATTTTTACGCGCGGCTTGACAGGCTCATGGATATAGCGGCGCGGTCGCTGAAAGTCAAGCGCACGGTCGTGACACAGCTTATGGAGGCGGGACTTTATCCGTATACGAAACACTATCTGGGGACGTTCGAGAACCACTTCTCCACCATCGGTCTTGTGGGCATGAACGAGGCGTGCCTTAACGCCCGCTGGATACGCGACGATCTGTCGAAGAGCAGGGCGCAGACGTTCGCCAAAAACGTCCTGAACCATATGCGTGAGCGTCTGTCCGACTATCAGGAGCAGTATGGCGACCTCTACAACCTGGAGGCAACGCCGGCGGAATCCACAGCGTACCGTCTTGCCAAGCACGACGTGGAGCGCTACCCCGACATCATAACCGCCAACATGAACGGCACGCCTTACTACACCAACAGCTCGCATCTGCCTGTGGGCTATACGGACGATATATTCTCCGCGCTGGACATACAGGACGAGCTTCAGACGCTGTATACATCCGGCACAGTCTTCCACGCGTTCCTGGGCGAGAAGCTGCCGGATTGGAAAGCCGCCGCGAACCTGGTACGGAAAATCGCGGAGAACTACAAGCTGCCGTACTATACCATATCCCCGACCTATTCCGTGTGCCAGGAGCACGGGTACCTGTCCGGCGAACACTTCACCTGTCCCCACTGCGGCAAACGGGCGGAGGTGTACAGCCGCATAACCGGTTACTACAGACCGGTACAGAACTGGAACGACGGCAAGGCGCAGGAGTACAAGGACCGCAAGACGTATGTCGTAACCGCAGCGCCGTTCGCCGCCCTTGCGGAACGCGCTGCGGCGGCGACGGAGGAGCGCGAGTCGGTACCGGCTGACGGGCACGTCATGCTGTTCACAACCGCCACGTGCCCCAACTGCAGGATCGCGGAGGAGTTCCTGACGGAGGCGGGGATAGAATATGACAAGATCCTCGCGGAGGAGAACCCGGAGCTGGTCAGCAAATACGGCGTGATGCAGGCGCCCACCCTCGTCATGGATGACGGGGAGACGACGGCGAAGGTGCGCGGCGTTTCGGATATACGGAAGTTTATCCGCGAGAGCGCGTCGGCGCGGTGAGCTGGCGGAACGGTTCGCCGGAACCGGTTTTTACTCAGATATGACGCGCGGGAGCATGAATACCCGCTGTTATATAAAGTTATAAAGCACTGTGAAATGGAGGAAAATACTATGAAAAAATGGAAATGTCCCGTGTGCGGCTACGTGTACGAGGGAGATACACCCCCTGAGAAGTGTCCCGCCTGCGGAGTACCTGGAGAGAAATTCGTAGAAATAACGGGCGAGGAGAAGCTGGCCGCTGAGCACGAGTACGGTGTTTACGGCAAGACAGTCAAGAACAACCCCGACATCACCGACGAGGACAAGGCGTATATCCTTG
>CAYQWH010000013.1:0-24596 GCA_964421265.1 uncultured Oscillospiraceae bacterium
CAAGTGGTAAGGCAGGGGTCTGCAAAACCCCGATTCCCCAGTTCAAATCTGGGTGTCACCTCCATCTCTCCCATCCTCGTATTTTTGATAAAAGACCTGACTTGTCGTGAAGTCAGGTCTTTTGTCATTTCGCACCACTGTCACTTTTTTCATGCAAAAAACGTATGATTCATCATCCATAATAGGTATTTGACATTTTTACGCTCCGGCCATATAATTTATACATAAAAACTTTTGGCACAGTTAATAGTTAAGGAGGAGCGAAAATGTTTACGAACAAAGATCTGAAGAACCTGATAGTCCCGCTGTTTCTTGAGCAGTTCCTTGTGATGCTGGTTGGTCTTGCCGACACATTCATCATAAGCTACGCCGGTGAAGCGGCGGTATCCGGCGTGTCACTCGTCAACTCGTTCAACACCATATTCATCTATATTTTCACGGCGCTGGCGTCCGGCGGCGCGGTGGTGATAAGCCAGTACATAGGCCGGCACGACAGGGACCTGGCCGGGGAGACGTCAAGCCAGCTCCTGACCATATCCACTATCGTGTCCGTCGTCCTCGGCGCTCTTGTCCTCGTGTTCAACAGGCCGCTTATGGGGCTGATGTTCGGCGAGGTTGAGGATGACGTTATGGACGCCTGCGTGACGTACCTGAGGATCTCCGCCTACTCCTACCCGGCACTGGCCATCTACAACGCCGGCGCGTCCCTTTATCGCAGCATGGGCAAAACCTCCGCCACCATGTACATCTCCATCGTCTCAAACGTCATAAACATAGTGGGGAACATAATAGGCGTGTTCGTCCTCCACGCGGGCGTAGCGGGCGTGGCGTACCCCTCGCTCATATCGCGGGCTTTCTCGGCGGTGGTCATAACGGCGCTCTGCTTCAAAAAGACAAACGCCGTGTACTATACTGGCAAGTGGATATTCAAGTGGAACGGCGCTCTGCAGAAGCGGATACTGAGGATCGCGGTACCCAACGGGGCGGAGAACGGCATATTCCAGCTTGTAAAGGTGGCGCTGTCCAGCGTGGTCGCGCTCTTCGGCACGTACCAGATAGCCGCTAACGGCGTGGCGCAGAGCATCTGGTCACTGGCGGCTCTGGCGGGCGTCGCCATGGGGCCGGCGTTCATCACCGTTATCGGCCAGTGCATGGGCGCGGGCAACATACCGGAGGCGGAGCGCTATTTTAAGAAGATGACGAAGATTACGCTCGTGTTCTCCATCGCCTGGAACGCTCTGGTGTTCGCCCTGACGCCGCTCTTCATGCTGTTCTTCCAGCTGGAGCCGGAGACGAAGAGCCTGGTAATAAAGCTCGTCCTCATCCACAACGTGTTTAACGCCGTCGCCTTCCCGTTCTCAGGCCCTCTGGGGAACGGCCTGCGGGCGGCGGGGGACATATCCTTCACCATGATAGTCTCAATCGCCTCTACGATAGTGGGCAGGCTGCTCTTCTCCCTCATCCTCGCCCGCGGCTGCAACATGGGCGTCATCGGCATCGCCCTCGCCATGGTGCTGGACTGGTGCATCAGGGCCGTCATATTCTACTTCCGCTTCAGGGGCGGCAAGTGGAAGGAGAAGCAGGTTATTTAACGCCATCCGCGCTGTACCGGAAAACGCGGGTCCCTGACGGTTAATCCCGGGAACTGACCAAATCAGTTCCCGGGATATTTGCCGTCCCGCGCGGCCGTGCGGCGCGCCTGCCGCAATGCGCCCGGTTCCGCAGCGCCGTGGGACGCATTAAGGCTCCGCTCCACGGCGCGGGCTGATTTCCCGGCCGCGTTTATTGACAAATGATGGAAAACACTGTAAAATGTCGGCAGACATATTTTGAATGGAGCTGATTGTATTGACCGTATATCTGATACGCCACGGCGTGACGCGGTGGAACCTGGACAGCCGTATACAGGGGCGCGAGGACGTGCCCCTCTCGGAGGAGGGCGTTCGCCAGGCGGAGCGCTGCGCCGCGGAGCTTGCCGGGCGCGCCGATATTGATGTGGTGTACTCAAGCCCGCTGTCCAGGGCGCTGGACACCGCCCGGATAATAGCCGAAGCGGTGGGCGCGGAGGTGCGCGTGGACGAGCGGCTTATCGAGCGGGACTTCGGCAGCGTGTCCGGGAAGGTGGTGGACATATTCAACCCGGAGTGGAGCGGCGAGTGGCGCGGGGACGATATGGAGAGCATCGAGGATGTGGCCGCGAGGATGGTGGCGGCGCTGAGGGACATAGCCATCAGCGGCGCGGAACGCGCGGCGGCGGTGTCCCACGGCGCGTCCATAAACGCGCTCCTGCGGGAGCTGTCCGGCGGCGAGATAGGCACCCACAAGACGCGCCTTAAAAACGCCTGCGTCAATGTCATCGAGTGCTCCGGCGGCAGGTTCTCCGTGGTAAAATATAACTGTGACCCGTGGGAAATTCAGGCGGAAAAATGAAAATCAATTTCCGCGCGGTTCATACTTGACATTGTGACAAATCAGATGTAAAATATAAAGAGGGATTTTCCAAATTTATATGGACAGTTTCTGAAGTACTGCATTACGCGAATTCACATAAACGCGAAAGAAAGGGAGGTGCGTTAAACCGAATGAATACAGTTCTTACCATAGTCATTGCTGTTGTAGGCCTTGCGGCGGGGTTTGCCGGCGGGTTCCTTTTCAGGAAGAAGGTCTCGGAGCGGGCGATAAACGGCGCGGAGGCCGAATCGGAGCGGATCATAAACGAGGCCGCTAAGGAGGCCGACAGCAGGAAACGCGAGGCGCTTGTGGAGGCCCGGGAGGAGATACACAAGAACCGCACGGAGTACGAGCGCGAGGTCAAGGAGCGCCGCGCGGAGCTTACGAAGCAGGAGCGGCGTGTACAGCAGCGGGAGGAAACCCTGGACAAGAAGCTGGAGGCCCTGGACCGGAAGAATGACCAGCTTAACAAAAAGCTGTCGGAGCTGGACGCGGCCAAAGAGGACGTGGCCGGCATCAGGCAGCAGGAGATAGAGACGCTGGAACGTATTTCCGGGTACACCGTGGAGGAGGCCAAGGCATACATTATATCCAATGTGGAGTCGGAGTGCAAGCATGAGGCGGCCATGAAGATTAAGGAGGTGGAGACGCGGTACAAGGAGGAGGCGGACGAGAAGGCAAAGGAGTACATCTCCCTCGCCATCCAGCGCTGCGCCGCCGACCACGTGGCGGAGTCCACCGTCTCGGTGGTGCCGCTGCCCAGCGACGAGATGAAAGGTCGCATCATAGGCCGCGAGGGACGCAACATACGGAGCATAGAGCAGCTCACGGGCGTTGACCTGATAATAGACGACACGCCCGAGGCGATAACCGTGTCCTGCTTCGACCCGGTGCGGCGGGAGATAGCGCGGCTGGCTCTTGAGAAGCTAATAACCGATGGCCGCATACATCCGGCGCGGATCGAGGAGATGGTAGAGAAAGCGCGGCGCGAGGTGGACGCCACAATTAAGGCCGAGGGCGAGCGCGCCGTGTTCGAGACGGGCGTGCGGGGCCTGCACCCGGAGATCATAAAGCTTCTGGGACGCATGAAGTACAGGACAAGCTACGGTCAGAACGTGCTGAACCACTCCAAGGAGGTGTCGCATATAGCGGGGCTTCTGGCGTCGGAAGTTGGCGCTGACGTGGCGGTGGCGAAGCGGGCCGGACTGCTGCACGACCTGGGCAAGGCGGTGGACCACGAGATGGAAGGCTCCCATGTACAGCTTGGCGTGGAGCTGGCCAGGCGCTACAAGGAGAGCGACGCCGTTATCCACGCCATAGAAGCGCACCACGGCGACGTGGAGCCGCACACCATTGAGGCGTGTCTTGTGCAGGCGGCGGACAGCATCTCCGCCGCGAGACCCGGAGCGAGACGGGAGAACATAGAGAACTACATTAAGCGCCTTGAGAAGCTGGAGGAGCTTACCAAATCCTTCAACGGCGTGGAGACGAGTTACGCTATCCAGGCCGGCCGGGAGATAAGAATAATGGTGAAGCCCGAGGAGGTGTCCGAGGACGACATGATTATTCTGGCGCGGCAGATAGTGAAGAAGATCGAGGCGGAGCTTGAGTACCCGGGACAGATTAAAGTCAACCTGTTCCGTGAGACAAAGGCCGTTGAGTACGCGAAGTGATTACATGGCGCCGGAAGAACAAGACCTCCGGCGCCATCGGTACTTTTTATCGGTTAAACTTTTAGTCAACGAACCCGCGCGACGTCTGCCGCGCATGGCTATCCGTAAGGCGGCGCAGCCGGCAAGAACCTGATAAAGACGTATAAATGTCCTTGCCAGGTTCCGGCGCGAATTGCGGTGAAAGTTAATAATTCGTTAATCGAATCGGCGGACGTATGTGGTATAATGTGTATTTACGGTAAACGGCAGAATGTTTATTACCGGTGGCCGCAATATTATAAATTGGGGGCAAACTTAAAGCAATGGAAGAAAAAAAGGAATTTCAAGCGGAATCAAAACGGCTGCTTGACATGATGATAAACTCGATATATACCCACAAGGAGATATTTCTGAGGGAGATAATCTCAAACGCCAGCGACGCCATAGACAAGCTGTGTTATATCTCGCTGACCGACGATAAAGTGGGCCTCAACCGTGACGACTTCGCCATCCGCGTCAGCGTCGACAAGGACGCGGGGACGCTGACGGTGTCCGACAACGGCATAGGCATGACGGCGGAGGAGATGGAAAACAACCTTGGCGTTATCGCCCACAGCGGCAGTCTGCAGTTCAAAAACGACGCCGATAAAACAGAGGACACGGACGTTGACATAATAGGCCAGTTCGGAGTGGGCTTTTACAGCGCGTTCATGGTCAGCGACCATGTGACGGTCATATCGCGCGCCTACGGCTCGGACACCGCGTCGAAGTGGGAAAGCTCCGGCACCGACGGGTACACCATCACCGAAGCCGCGCGCGACGCCGCCGGAACCGACGTTATAATGCACCTCAAGCCCGACAGCGAGGATGAGAACTACAGCGATTTTCTGGAGACATGGCGCCTGCGGGAGCTTATTAAAAAATACTCCGACTATGTGCGCTTCCCCATACGCATGGACATTGAGCACACGGAGTACAAGCCCACGGGCGAGAAGGACGAGGAGGGCAACGATAAGACGGAGCCTGTCACCACCGTCAACGAGGAGACGATCAACAGCATGGTACCCATCTGGCAGCGCAACAGGAGCGAGGTGTCAGACGAGGACTGTGTCGCGTTCTACAAGGAACAGTTCCACGACATGGAGGACCCGGTGGCGGTGATACGCATTGACGCGGAGGGCGTCACGTCCTATAAGGCGCTGCTGTTCATCCCCGCCAAGGCGCCCTACGATTTCTACAGCCGCGACTACAAGCCCGGCCTTACCCTCTACAGCTCCGGCGTCATGATTCAGGAGCACTGCGCGGAACTGCTGCCGGACTGCTTCAGGTTCACAAGGGGCATAGTTGACAGCCCCGATCTGTCACTCAACATCTCCCGCGAGATGCTCCAGCACGACAGACAGCTTCGGGTAATATCCGGGAACCTTGAGAAGCGCATCAAATCCGAGCTGACCTCCCTTATGGAGAAGGACCCGGAGAAGTACGACGGGTTCTGGAAGGAGTTCGGCAGACAGATAAAGTACGGGACAGTGGGGGAATACGGCATGAAGAAGGAGCTTCTGAAGGATCTACTGAAATTCCCCTCGTCGAACACGGAGAAGCTCACGTCGCTCAAGGATTACGTGTCGAGGATGCCGGAGGACCAGAAATATATATACTACGCCGCCGGGGACTCCGTGCGCTCCTGCGCGGGACTGCCCCAGAACGAGCTTGTCAGGTCGAAGGGGTACGAGGTACTGTACTTCGCGGAGGACGTGGACGAGTTCGTGGCGCAGGTTCTGTATAATTATCAGGACAAGGAGTTCAGAAGCGTCACCGGTTCGGATCTGGGCCTTGGGGACGAGGAGGAGCACAAGGAGCTGGAGGAGAAGTCCCAGCCGCTGATTGATTTTCTGAAGGAGACGCTCAAGGACGAGGTCACGAACGTGAAGCTGTCTAAGAACCTGGTGCGCAGCCCGGTCTGTATGTCCTACGAGGGCGATATAAGTCTTGAGATGGAGAAGTACTTCAGCGCGATACCCGGGGAGACGGGTGAACGGATAAAGGCGAAGCGTGTCCTTGAGCTGAACGGCGGGCACCCGGTGTTCAAGGCTCTTGAGAGCGCGTTTGACAGCGATAAGGAGAAAGCGGGCAAGCTGGCGAAGGTGCTGTGCGACCAGGCGAAGCTGCTGGCGGGAATACCGCTTGAGGACATGGCCGGGTACGTCGAGACGGTGTGTGAGCTGATATAGGGGAGGACGGATGTTTGTAGATAAGGCGAAGATAGCTGTCAGAGCCGGGCGCGGCGGCAACGGCGCGGTGGCGTTCCACCGTGAGAAATATATTGCGGCCGGCGGCCCCGACGGCGGCGACGGCGGCGACGGCGGCAGCGTGATTATCGTGCCGGACGCGAATATGTCAACGCTTATGGATTTCCGCTATAAGCGCAAATACGTCGCCGGGAACGGCGCCGACGGTCAGGGCAAACGGTGCAGCGGCAAGCGCGGGGAGGATCTCATCGTCCGCGTCCCGGCGGGCACGGTGGTGCGAGACGCCGCCACAAACGCGGTCATGGCGGATATGTCGGCCGGACAGCCGTTCACGGTGGCCCGTGGGGGACGCGGCGGCTGGGGCAACGCCCATTTCGCCACGCCCACGAGACAGGCTCCGCGTTTCGCGAAAGCCGGTCTGCCCGGCGCGGAGCGCGAGATCGTCCTGGAACTGAAGCTGCTGGCCGACGTGGGGCTTGTGGGGTTCCCCAACGTGGGCAAGTCCACACTGCTGTCCGTTGTGACGCGGGCAAGGCCGAAGATAGCGGACTACCACTTCACAACGCTGTTCCCCAATCTGGGCGTGGTGGACGTGGGCGCGGGCAGCTCCTTCGTCATGGCGGACATACCGGGACTTATCGAGGGCGCGTCGGAGGGCGCCGGGTTGGGTCATGACTTCCTGAGGCACATAGACCGCTGCCGCCTTGTGGTGCACGTGGTGGACGTGTCCGGCACGGAGGGGCGCGACCCGGTGGAGGACTTTGAGACGATTAACCGGGAGCTGCGGGAGTACAGCGCGGAACTGGCGTCACGGCCCATGATAGTCTGTGCCAACAAGTGCGACATCGCCGACGAGGAGCTGGTCAGAAGGCTGGAGGACTACGTAAGGAGCCGGGGACTTGAGTTCTATTCCGTGTCCGCCGCCGCCCACAACGGCACGAGGGAACTTGTGGAGGCCGTGGCGCGCAGGCTCCGGGACCTGCCGCCGGTGACGGTCTATGAGGCGGAGTACGTGGAGCCGGAACCGGACGCGTCCGCCGGGGAACCCGAGATTGAGCGGCAGGGCGATTGCTGGTACGTGGGCGGCGGATGGGTCGAAAGGCTCGTGGCCAACGTGAACTTCGGCGACTACGAGTCCCGTATGTATTTCGACAGGACGCTCAAAAGCCGTGGACTGTACGACCGGCTCGAGGAGATGGGCATAGACGAGGGCCACACGGTGAACGTGTGCGGCCTTGAGTTCGAGTACAGGAGATAGCCGGAACACAGCCCCGATCACGCCCGGAGACGCGAAAGCCGACGAGACGCGTTTCCGGGACGTCTGCCCTCAGCGGCGCTTTATTGCGGCAGCCTTGCCCCGCGTTCTTTAAACAGCGGCACAGGCAATCCGGGATTAAGCCCTTTAATCCGTGATTGCCTGTGCCGGCGCGCTCACACCGTCTCCGTAGCCCATGATGTGTGATATATGATATTTATAATGTATAAGGCTTCTTGAAGCCTTTTATCAGAGAACAGTACCAGAGCGCCGGGTGCGCGGCTTTATCCGCCGCGTGCCCGGCGCTCTTCCGCGCGTTGGAACGGGACGCTACTCCGCCGCCTTCAGCGCCTCGGCGGTATTTATCCTGTTGAGCCGGAAGTACATAAAGACATCCACGAGCAGCGAGAAGAGCAGCGTCAGCATCAGGGAGTACACAAAACTCATGCCGTGAATATTCGGCGTGAAACGTATTGTGTCAACTTTAATCTGGTCCATGACGAAGGTGTTCAGAGCGATACCCAGCGGGACGCCCAACGCGGCCCCGACTATGGTCATAACTATATTCTCACGCAGCACGTAAGCGGCCGACTCGATGTCATAGAACCCCAGAACCTTGACTGTGGCGATCTCGCGCATACGCTCCGTTATGTTTATGTTGGTCAGGTTGTATATGACCGTGAACGCGAGGGCGGCGGAGCAGACGATGGTCAGGAGAACGATGTAGTTCAGGCTCGTCAGCATTGAGTTTACACGATTACGTATGGCGTCGTTCTCCGAGACGTTGATCACGCTGTCAAGCCCCAGGATGTATGACGACAGCTCACCCACGTCCGCGTCCTCACCGGCAAGCACGAGAGCGGTGTTTACCTCCGCGTCGGCGCCGCACTGTTCACGGTACGTGTCGGCGGTGACGCACACGTAGTTGTCTACGTAATTGTCGAAAACGCCGGTCACCGTCAGCGTTAGCGCGTCCTCATCGGTCCGCACCGTGAACGTGTCGGACACGTCAAGCTCCAGGCTCTCCGCAAGTCCCGTGCTGATGAGCGCGCCGCCGTCTTGAGGGTACTCAAGCTCCGTCCCCTTGGAGGAGTGATAGCTTATGAAATCGCCCACCCTGTCGGCGTCCCCGGCGCCAATCACATTCAGATTGACGGATTTCTCCTTCTTGCCGGAGACGGCGGTCACGGCGCTCTGGTTCAGGAAGAGAACGCCGTCGGCTCTGTCGCCGACCCCGGAGGTGAACTCCGCCTGTTTATCCGCCGACATATCGTCCGTGAACGTGACGCTCAGGTCGTAAAACGTTATCTCCTCGTACTGGGCGTCCACAACCCCGGAGATGGAGTTCTTTATGCCGAACCCGGTGATCATCAGCGCCGTGCAGCCCGCCACTCCGAGGATCATCATAAGCGTCCGCTGCCTGTAGCGGAATATGTTGCGCATTGATACCTTCCACATGAAGCTGAGCCTGTTCCAGATGAAGCCCACGCGCTCCAGAAGCACGCGCTTGCCGTTTTTGGGCGGCTTGGGGCGAATGATGTTGGCGGGAGTCTCGGACAGCTCCTTCCGGCAGGAGATCCATGTCACGAACAGCATCGCCAGCAGATACGCCGCGAACGTGCCGAGAGACAGAACCGGGTCAATGGTGAAGATTATAGTGTCTGAGAAGTAGTACATTATCTTGTACGCCTGCCACACCACGGTGGGTATCAGCCAGGAGCCGAGGAACACGCCGATGACGCAGCCAAGAACGGTGGCGGTGCCGGAGTAGAGTATGAATTTGCTCATTATAGCGCCTTTCCCGTACCCTAAGGCCATGAGCACGCCCAGCTGTGAGCGCTGCTCATCCACCATTCGCTTTATGGTCGTGACGCATATGAGCGCGGCAATGAGGAAGAAGAAAATCGGGAACACCTTGGCCACGTTGCGTACTATATCCGTGTCGCTGTCGAAGCAGGCGAAGCCCACGTTGCTCCAGCGGCTCAGGACGTAAACGGTCGGGCGCTCGATGTCCGCTATCTCCTGTCTGGCGTCCTCAAGTTCCGCCTCGGCGTCCGCAAGCTCCCGCTCCGCGTCGGCGAACTGATCGTCAGCCTCGGCTCTGGCGTCCTCATAGTCACGCAAGCCGTCGCTGTATTCGCTCTCCGCGTCCGCAAGCTCCGCCTCGGCGTCACTAAGCTCCCGGCGCCCGCTCTCAAGGCTATCCTCTAACTCACGTCTGCCGTCCTCCAGCTCCCGCTGTCCGTCATAGTACTGCGTCCAGCCGTCGTCAAGCTGCGCGCGGGCAGACCGGAGCTGAGCTTCGCTCTCAGCCAGCAGCGCCGCCGTGCTGTCAAGCTGCGCTTTCGCCTCCGCCAGCTGCGCCATGCCGTCGTTATATTGGGCAAGCCCGCCGTAATACTCCTGCCAGCCCTCGTCCAGCGCGCCGTCCGCGGCGAGAAGCTCCGCCACGGTCCCGACGGGCGAATCGGGGATCGACGCGAGAACCGTCCCGGTCACCGCCGTAATCTTCTCATCGCCCCGCGCCAGCGCGTCCAGCAGCGCCTCGCCGTCAAGTTCGGCCCCGACGTAAGACGACACCGCCGCCGCCACCGACGAGAGCAGCGCGTCAAATGACTCCTGCCGCGTCTCCAGCTCACCATACGCGTCGTTAAGCTGTTCGCCTGTCAGAGCCAGGAGCGCGGCGCTGTTCTCGTATTCCGACAGACCGGCGTTGTACTGCGACACGCCGTCCTCATACGCGCTCAGGGACTCGTTGTACGTCGCCTCGTTATCGTTGAGCGTCGCCAGGGACTCGTTCAGCGTGTCCTCCGCGTCCCGCAGCTCCTGACGGGCATCCGCCTCGCTCTCGTCAAGCTCCCGGTACCCGTCGGCGATCTCCTGTCTGGCGTCCTCTATCTGCCGCTGGGCGTCCTGCAACTCCTCCCACGCGTCCGCAAGCTCCCGCTCCGCGTCGGCACGCTCCGTGTTGTACTCGTCCAGCGCCTCGTCATACTCCTCCTGGGCGTCGCTCAGCTCACCGTCGGCGTCCTCCACAATCTGACTGTAGCGCAGGTCCCCCCGCTCCTCCGCGAGGGCGGTGACCTTCGGCTCCAGCTCGTCGTACATATCGCTGTACTCATCGCTGTATGGGGACGGCATATCCTCCATGACCAGATAGAGATTGGTGAAGTAGCCCACATCGTCAAAAAGCTCCGGTTCCACGTACAGGAACCCGGCTATGCCGCCGGAACCGACGCTGGTGGAGCCGCGCTCATAATTCAGGTAAAGGGGCGCGGTGCAGACACCCACGACGGTCAGCTCCCGCCCGGTGAACAGATCCAGCGTGTCGTCGTCGTTTGTGTCGGTTATCCGCACCGTGTCCGTAAGCTCAAGACCTGCCTTGCTGTCCACCACGCACTCGTCGGCGCTCTCCGGGTACCGCCCCTCCAGAAGGCATGGCATATTGATTCGCTGCGGCATGGAGTAGATGGCGAAGGCGTACTCGTCCTCAGCGTCCCCCACAGTCACCAGCGCGTCCGCCTCAAAAGAGACCTCCGCGTCCGCCACGCCCTCAAGGGCCAGGAACGCGTCCGCGTCGTCGGCGGTTACGCCTAAGGTGCTCCTGATGTCGAAATCGAAAAACGTCTGCTCAGTCAGATATTTCTCGGCTGTGAGTATCATGCCGTCCTTCGACACGCGAAGTCCCACGAAAAAGCCGCTGCCGAGGATTATAATGACCAGGATCGCCAGAAAACGCCCCGGTGAGCGGAATATCTCTCTGTAGATGTTCTTATAAATCGCTCTCATAACCATCGCTCCCCGACTTTACCACTCTATCTTGCTTATGGGGACAGGACTCGCGTTCTCCGTCATGGACGTGACGGTGCCGTTCTTGACGGTCACGACTCTGTCCGCCATGGCCGTCAGCGCCTGATTATGGGTGATGATAATGACGGTCATGCCGTTTTTGCGGCTTGTGTCCTCAAGAAGCTGCAAAATCGCCTTACCTGTATTGTAGTCCAGCGCGCCCGTAGGCTCGTCGCACAGAAGCAGCTTTGGGTTCTTCGCCAGCGCACGGGCGATGGCCACCCTCTGCTGCTCGCCTCCTGAGAGCTGTGAGGGGAAGTTGTTGAGCCGGTCGCCAAGCCCGACCTTCGTGAGCGTCTCGACGGCGTCCAGAGGATCCGAGCATATCTGCGCCGCCAGCTCCACGTTCTCCCGCGCCGTCAGGTTCTCTATGAGATTGTAGAACTGGAACACAAAGCCTATGTCCTGACGCCTGTATGTAATAAGCCGTTTGGGTGAGTAGGCGGAGATCTCCTCGCCGTCCAGCAGCACCTTTCCGTCACTGAGCACATCCATCCCGCCAAGAATATTCAGAAGCGTCGTCTTGCCCGCGCCGGACGGCCCGACTATCACGCATATCTCGCCCCGCTCCACCGAGAACGTCACATCACGCAGCGCCTCTATGGACACCTCCCCCGTGTGGTATATCTTTTTAACATTTTTGAAGGATATGAAAGACATTATATCACCCCACTGACCGGACGCCCTCCCGCGCCTCTCCGTTAGAATTGGCCGGGACAGGCCACCGATAGAAATTACCTTGGGAACCTCCGAATAAATCGTCCGCCGCCGGACGGCGGGTCTTTTCCTCCGTCCGGCTCTCGCCGACTGAATCAGAACTTCCCTGTTATTTTAAATCAGTCGCGTTAAAAAGATGTTAAAATTTGATGAAAATATGGTTTATATGCCGGATATTTTTACCTCGCGGCCCGGCTGTGACCGGCGATCGCCTGCGCGAAAAAACAGCGGGCCGCGCCGTGACCCGGAAAGGCGCGATCCGGCGCGATTCGTCGAAAAAAATTAACAAATAGTGGTTGCATTCCAATAAAACAAGAGATATAATATTGTTGTATGAGATAAATAAACGGGGGTGTCCCATGGTTAAACGCAAAGACAATCTAATCAAGGTAAAGACGCTGGGGGGATTTACCATCTCGGACGATTCGGGCAAGGTGTTCCTGTCAGACAGGACGAACCGATCGCGAAAGGCGCTGTCCCTCCTGGAGTACCTTATAATCAATCGCCCACGGGATATCCCCATAGAGGAGCTGTCGCGCATTCTCTGGCCGGACGACCGGGAGACGCAGGTCAACACGCTCAAGGCGCTGCTCCATCGCTGCCGTATGCTCCTCGGGGACATGATAAGCGAGTACGGCGACGTTATAGTCAGCGGCAAGGGCTCATATAGCTGGAACAGCGAACTGAACATGGATGTGGACGTGGACGAGTTCGCGAGCCTGTGCGCGCATACGGACGACGTCCAGTCGCTGTTAAGAGCCGCGGACATCTACGAGGGGGATTTCCTGGTGAAGTACGGCGACGAGCGGTGGATCATGCCGCTGTCGGCCAGGTACCACGCCATGTACATCGACACCGTTCACAGGATCATATCCATGCTGGACGGGACGGATAGGTACGAGGATCTTCTCAGCGTGTGCCAGAGGGCGGAGACGGTGGATCCCTATGACGACTCGATACGGACGGCGGCGCTCAAGTGCCTGATAGGGCTGGAGCGCAGCGACGAGGCGCTTGAGTATTACAACAAGGTCACGGAGCTTTTCATGGACCGCTTCGGCATAACGCCCGGCCCGGAGTTCACGGCGATGTACAAGAGCCTTGTCAAGACGGAGCGGAACACCGAGCGCAACATAAACATAATAGAGGAGGACCTGCGCGAGAAGGGAAGCTGTTCCGGCGCCTTTTACTGCGAGTTCGCGTTCTTCAAGGATATGTACCAGCTTTACGCCAGAGACGCGCTGCGCGGCGGCGGCGTTGTGCAGCTCGGCGTCATATCCGTCGTGAACGGTATGCCCCAGCGACAGCTATCGCTTATAATGCGCCACATGAAGGACATTATCTACCAGTCACTGCGGTCAAGCGACGTGTTCAGCCGCTTCAGCACGTCCCAGTACATCATCCTCTTCCCCAACGCCCGCCAGGAGGACGGGAATATGGTCCTCGAGAGGGTCGCAGCCAACTTCCGCAGGGCCTACCCCCACAGCAGCGCCGTCCTGCACTGCAAGAGTATGCCCCTGCAGCCGGCTGTCAGCTCGAAAAATTAGTAGTAATAAATTTAAAAAATATTTGAAAAAGTACTTGCAAAACGTCACCTTATGTGCTATAATGTACCACAGTCCGGATCGCGGAGTGACATCCGCGGGAGAGGGCGGCGCGGATCCTTTGCGGGAGCGGCTATGGAGCCGTCCCGGGGCGGGTCCCCGGGCGCCCGTGTACCGGACGCTGTGGAGGTATATAATGTATTCAATGTATTCGTAGAACAGGAGGGATACATCATGAAGAGGGTAGCGGCATTTATTTTGACGTTTTCCATGGTATTAAGTATGCTGACGCTGACCGCCGCCGGCGCGGGCGTAACAGCCCAGGGCGCGGCGGACGCGCTCCATGAGATGGGGCTTTTTAATGGTGTGGGCACGAAGTCGGACGGCACGCCGGACTACAATCTGACAGGCGGGGCCGACAGGGAGACGGCCACCACGATGCTGGTGAGGATACTGGGCAAGGAGAGCGAGGCGTCGAAGGGGGCGAACCCGTGCAAGTTCACCGACGTCAGTTCCTGGGCGAAGAACAACGTCGGCTGGGCGAGCGCGCAGGGGTACGTCAACGGGTACGGCGGCACATCCTTTGGCGGGAAGGACGCCATAACAGCGCAGCAGTTCCTGAGCATCTGTCTCAGGGCGCTGGGGTACACCGACAAGGGGTCGAACGCGGACTTCACCTATGACGGCGCGTGCGCGTTCGCCGCGAAGGTCGGCCTCACGGACGGCGGCTACACGAACAGCACGAAATCCTTCACCCGCGGCGATATAGCCATCATATGCTACAACGCGCTGGCGACGAAGGTGAACGGGTCATCCAAAACGCTGTACCAGACCTGTTTTTCAGGGAACATGGTTATGGTGTCCACCGGCTCGGCGACGGCAACCGCCACGTCCTCGAGCACGACCGTCGCTTTGGGTACGGCGGCCTCCGCAAGCTCCGACGGCGTTACGGTTATCGACTACTCGAACGCGTCCCAGGGGTATGTGCAGGTAAAGACAACGCAGAGCGGCGATCCCAAGCTGCTGGTGCAGGTGACAGGCCCCAGCGGGGACGCTTACAGGTACTACTACACAAGTTCCAACGGCACCTATGACACGTTCCCTCTCACGGAGGGCAGCGGCTCATATAAAATAAGCGTACACAGGAACACCACCGGCACGAAATACGTGACGCTCCATTCCACGACCATAACGGCGACCATCACCGACTCGCTGGCTCCTTTCAGGCGGGCGAACTTCTTCGTGGACTACACCCAGTCCACGGCGTGCGTGCAGAAGGCCGTGACGCTGTGCAGCGGCCTGTCGGGGGAACTTGACAAGGTGCAGAAGATCTATGAGTGGGTCATAAACTATTTCTCATATGACTACGACAAGGCCGCCACGGTTCAGTCCGGCTACCGCCCGAACCTGGACAACGTGTACTCGCTCCAGAAGGGCATATGCTTTGACTACGCGGCGACCATGACCGCGATGCTCAGGAGCCAGGGCGTGCCCACGAAACTGGTGGTGGGCTATGCCGGGACGCAGTACCACGCGTGGATTTCCGTCTACACTCAGACCACCGGATGGGTGGAGTCGGTGATATACTTTGACGGCGTGAACTGGAAGCTAATGGATCCCACCTACGCGTCCACAGGCAAGAGCAGCTCCACCATCATGGATTACATCAACAATCCGGACAACTACGCGGCCAAGTACGTCTATTGAGCGCAACCGTGACCGATATAAAACGGCATTTGCGACGGTGTCTTCCATAGTTTACCTGTAAGGCGGATGGCGTATGCTGTCCGCCTTTGGGGTTATGCCGGTTCTTTCCAAGAAGCTTTGAAGCTTCTGGTTCGGCACCGGAGGGGCGCCTGGGCGCGGCCATACGCGGTGCTGCGTCCCGTGCCCACCATGGCGCGTGGCCGGATCCTGTCAGCGTTTATCAGGGAAGCTATGATTAAATCGGCAAGCGCAATGGCTCCGCGTCAGAAAAGGGCGCGGGAATACTTTGTGTATTCAGGTCCAAGCAGCGCGTTTCCGGCGGAAAAGACCCGCCGCCAGCCGCGGGCGATTTAATCAGAGGTTCCTTAGGTACGAAGCGGCGACGCCGTAAATAAGCGGCGGCCCGCTGTAAAATGAAATATGAAACGAGGGAGGCAAGGATATGAAAAAAACCGTTCTGTCCGATGACGCCGCGTCGGTTTTCTGTCTGGAGATAGCGGAGTCCATAAAGTCCGGCATCTCAATAAGCGAGAGCTTCCTGCTCATATCGGAGCAGGAGGAGGCGGGGAACCTCAGCAACGCGTGCAGGCAGGTCTACGAGCTGACTGACGCGGGTGGCGATCTGTGCGAGTCCATGGCAAAGCAGGGCGTGTTCCCGGAGCACATAATTAAAATGATAAAGGTCGCGGAGAACACGGGCACCACCGAGATGGTGTTCCGGGAACTGGCGGTGTATTATAAGCGCCAGGCGGAGCTGAAACGGGGCGTCCGCTCGGCGGTGACGTACCCGCTTGTGCTGCTGGTTATTGTCCTGGCGGTGTTCTTCGTGTTCATAATCGAGGTGCTTCCCGTTTTTGACAACGTGTTCTCCCAGATAGGCGCGACTATGTCCGGCGCCGCCGAGCTTTTCATGAACATCGGGCTGAAGATAGCGGGCGCGAAGTGGGTGCTCCTTGCGATAGTCGGTGTAATCGCCGTCGTGGTGCTGGCGGGCTTCGTCGTACCGCCCGCGCGCCGCGCCTTTGGCGGGTTCTTCTCGAAGCTCTTCTACAAGAGCAGGACCGGCAGGAAGGCGCTCCTCTCCCAGGTGGCGTCGGTGCTGTCCCTGAGCGTCGCCGGTACCCGGGACATGGAGGAGGCGCTGGAGCTGTCGCTGGACTTCTCAAAGGGCACGGAGTACGAGCCCGCGCTCAGAGCCTGTTCCGACGCGGTGCAGTCCGGGGAGCGGTTCGGCGATTACGCGGAGAAGACGAAGCTGTTCGACCCGGTTTACTGCCGCATGATAGGCATCGGCGAGAAGACGGGAGCCATAGACTCGATGATGGCGGAGGTGGCGGTGCGCGCCGAGGCGGATCTGGAGAAGTCGCTCCAGAGAGCCGTTGGACGGGTGGAACCGATGGCCGTAATCATCCTGTCCGTGTGCGTGGGGTTCCTGCTCCTGTCCGTAATGCTGCCGCTGGTGGGAATCATGTCCGCGCTTTAAGGAGGGCGTTATGGAGAGGAAGAGACAGACGCTGTTCCTGTCGGTGTTTTCACTTCTGATAATAGCGGCGGTGCTGCTGTCCGTGGCGCTGGGCGTGCAGTCGTCCCGGGAGTCGTATGACGAGGAGGCGCTGCGGACGCTGGAGGACAGCCTCAGGCGCGCGGCGGTGAGCTGCTACGCCATCGAGGGGTGCTACCCGCCGACGCTGGAATACCTGACGGAGAACTATGGCGTGTATATAGACGAGAGCCGATACGTGGTTTACTATGACATATTCGCGTCGAACATCGTGCCGGACATAACGGTTCTGGAGAGGACAGGTGACGCGCCATGAAGAAAAAAAGCGTGGACGTTGGCGCCATCGGCGGGCTTATCATAGTCTGTGTCTTTGCCGTGGCGATGTTCATGACGCTGGCGTTCGGGAGCCTGATATATAAGGACGTCAGCGACGTGATGGAGGGACAGTACACTGTCCGGACGGCCGCCAGTTACCTGTCAACGCGTGTGCGTCAGGGGAACGCGCGGGGAATGGTGAGCCTGGGTGAGTTTGACGGCTGCGAGGCGCTCATTATACGCGAGGAGAGCGCGACAGTCGCGGGCGAGGCCTATCTGACATATATATACTGCTGGAACGGGTATCTGCGGGAGCTTTACTGCGTGGAAGGCTCCGCGATGCTGGCCAGCGACGGGGACGAGATAATAGCCGCCGACTCCGTGTCGTTTGAGCTTGACGGCACTCTCCTCAAAGCGGAGTGCTCCTGTGACGGCAGGAGCGCGGTGCAGTATATAAATCTGGCGTTGTGAGGTGGATGGCGGGATGAGAGAACGCTCAAAGTCCATGATGCTGCTTCTTGAGATAACGATTATGCTCCTGGTGTTTGCCATATGCGCCGGGGTGTGCCTCAGGCTGTTTGCCGGGGCGCGCACCATGTCCCAATACTCGGAGGAGCTGACAGGCGCGGCGATGTGGGCGCAGTCGGCGGCGGACGCGTACAAGGCGGCCCATGGGGATATCGCGGCGGCGGCGGAGCTTATCGGCGCGTCGGTCAGCGGCGGGAAGCTGGAGCTGTGGCTTGACGGCGACTGGGAGCCGGGCGGTGACACGTACCTGGTCACGGTGGACGGTGACGGCGGCACGGCGTCGGTTACGGTGACGTCCGGAGACGACACGCTCTATGCCCTTGATGTGGAGGCGGTGATTTATGGATAACGATAAGAGAGGCACGCGGAACTTCAGCGTGGGTATAACGACCATAGCTGTGGTGTTCACGGTTGTGTGCCTGACTATATTCGCCGTCCTGTCCCTGTCCACCGCGTCCCAGGAGAAGAAGCTGGCTGAGAAGTACGCGGACTCCGTATCGGCCTATTGGGAGGCGGACGCGGAGTGCAGCGGGATAGTGAACGCCTTTGGGGAGATCTGGGCGGCCGGCGGCGTAGACGCCGACTTTGACAGTCTCGTCTCCGAGACAGGCGTGACGTTTTACCATGACGGGGACGCGATCTACGTGTCCTTCATAAGACAGATCAACGAGGCGACGTCCCTGGCCGTGACGTTCCGGATGGACGACGAGTTCACCGTGACCGGCTGGCAGGAGATGTACACGGGCGACTGGGAGGCGGATCTGTCCCTGAATGTGTGGGGAGCCGAATAGCCGCGTCCGCGGCACGGCTCCGCTCAGGCGCCGGCAGCCGCGTAAAGAGCGCCGGGGGAGATCTGTCGCGACCCGTTCCGGCGCGATATGGAGGTAAGATATGAAGACATTTATGGAGGCGGTGCGCGCCGCCATGGACATGGGCGCGTCTGACCTTTTCATAGTATCAGGTCAGCCGCTGACCTGCAAGGTTGACAACAACATAAAGCGGATAGACGACGAGCGGATAATGCCCGACGCGTCGGCGAAGCTGGTCCGGGAGGCTTACGAGGCGGCGGGGCGGGACGAGACGCGGCTTGAGCGGTGCGGCGACGACGACTTCGCCCTGTCGATTCCGGGCCTGTCAAGGCTCCGCATGAACGCCTACAGGCAGCGCGGCTCCATGGCGGCGGTGGTGCGGCTCATATCCTTCGGCATACCGGACTACAGAGAGCTGGGCATCCCGGACACCGTCATAAACTGCGTAAACGAGAAGCAGGGGCTTGTTATCGTCAGCGGCGTGGCTGGCAGCGGCAAATCCACGACTCTCGCCTGCATGATTGACAGGATAAACCACACGGAGAACTGCCATATAATAACGCTTGAGGACCCCATAGAGTTCCTCTACAGGAACGACAGGAGCATAATAAGCCAGCGGGAGGTGGGCATAGACACGGCGGACTACCTGACGGCGCTGCGGGCCAGCCTGCGCCAGGCGCCGAACGTCATCCTGCTGGGCGAGATGCGCGACCATGAGACGACGCAGACGGCGCTGACAGCTGCAGAGACGGGGCACCTGGTGCTGTCCACGCTCCACACGCGAGGCGCGTCCGCCACGGTCAGCAGGATAATCGACATCTTCCCCGCCGAACAGCAGCAGCAGGTCAGGCTCCAGCTCTCCTATCTGCTCCGCTCCGTCATATCGGAGCAGCTCGTCCCCACGGTGGACGGCAGCGTGGTGGCGGTTTTCGAGATAATGTGCGTCAATAACGCCATTCGCAACCTTATACGCGACGCGAAGCTCCACCAGATAGACAGCGTCATCTCCACCTCCGCCTCCGAGGGCATGATAAGCATGGACCAGTACCTGACGGAGCTTTATAAGAAGGGGCGCATCACCCGCGACACGGCCACAACCTACTCGGCAAACCCGGAGCTTATGGACAAGAGACTGAAATAGCCGCGCCGGGAACCGGTTCGGCGATACAGCCTCGGTAAAAGCCCGGTCACCCGACGGCTCTTGATACTAATCCCGGATTAAACCCTTTAATTTGGGATTAAGGAACCTCTGATTAAATCGGCAGGCGCAAGGATTCCCCGTCAGAAAATATGCAAAAATGCGGGAATACTTTTTGTATTCAGGTTCGGGCGACGCTTTTCCGGCGGAAAAGACCCGCCGCCGGCCGCAGACGATTTAATCAGAGGTTCCTTAGTATTACTTATTGGAGATGATATTGACAGCTTTGAAAGCGCTTCAGACAGGGGCGCTTATTTTGAATCATTGTGAGGTGCTGACGCATGAAAAAGAGTGTCATAACCGCGAAGTCCGCGATCTGCGTAATACTGGGCAATCTGGGACAGGCGGTGGCGTTTGACTGTTTCCTGGCGGGGAACGACATAGCCGCCGGCGGGTTCGGAGGGCTTGCCCTCGTGATAAGTGAGCTGGTACCGCTTACGCCGGGAGTTATTGTGGCGATAATGTCGGTACCGCTGTTCATCTGGTCGTGGGTGGTGCAGGGCACCAAGTACACGATCTCCGCCCTGCTGTCAACGGCGGCGTTCTCCTTCTTCGTGGACGCGCTGGCTTTCATGGACACGCTCACGGAGGACAGGCTGCTGGCGTCCCTGTGCGGCGGGTTCCTGTACGGCATATCGGCGTATATCATGGCGCGGGGATATGTGGCCGGCAGCGGCACGGATCTCCTGGCCCGTCTGCTTGTCACGAAGCTGAAGCACATATCCCTGGGCACGTTGCTGCTGGTGTGTGACGGGACGGTGGTCGTGCTGTCCATGATCGTGTTCCGGGAACTTGAGAGCGGCATATACGCGGTTGTGACATTGACTGTTATGTCCTTTGTGCTTGACGCGGCCATAAACGGCGGCAACAAGGCGATGCTTTTTGAGATAATAACCGACAGGTCCCCGGACGAGCTGTCTGACGCGATAATGAACGAGATGGAACGTGGCGTGACGTTGGTGCCCGTGACGGGGATGTATGAGCGGCAGAACCGGAATATGCTGATGGTCGTGGTGAGTCCCCGTGAGGTATACGCTGTCAAGAAGCTGATACGGCAGCATTGCCCCGGCGCGTTTGTGGTGATGCTCCCCGCCAGCGAGATACTGGGCGAGGGGTTCAGCGGACTGGATGTTACGGTTACGGAGAGAGCCAGGGAAAAGGAGAATGAGCAATGAAGAGATGGGAGAAGAACGCGCTCATTGGCGCGGCGGCCGGCACGACGGCGTTCGCCGCCGGGGAACTGACGGTGTTCCTTATAGCTTTCCGTGGGAGAGTCTATCACGACATAACCAAAGACGGGGAACTGATGATACCTAAGTTCCGGCCATACAGGGAGCGTATCCTGGACAGTATAAATGAGATTAACAACAGAAAGTGCGAGTATGTCACCATCGACTCCCGTGACGGGCTGAAGCTGACAGGCCGCTTTTACGCTCACAGTGAGCCTCGGGGGATCCTGCTCCTCTGCCACGGCTACAGGTCGGTGGCGGAGAACGATTTCTGCTGCGCGTTCCAGGAGCTTTATAATATGGGCTTTTCCATAATGCTGATAGACCAGAGGGCGCACGGCAGGAGCGAGGGCAGGATCATAACCTTTGGCATAAAGGAGCGGCACGACGTGCGCGGCTGGCTTGAGTACCTGGCCGACCGGTTCCCGGACACGCCGATAATAGCGGAGGGCATATCCATGGGCGCGGCGACGGTGCTCATGGCCGCCGGGGACCCGCTTCCGGAGAACGTGGCGGGACTTATACTGGATTGCGGGTACGCCTCGCCGAAGGAGGAACTGAAATACGTGCTCCGCCGTTCCCATTTGCCGTCCGTGCCGCTGTACCCCATGGCGCGGCTGTCCGGCAAGGCGCTGGCCGGGTTCGATCTTGAGGAGTGCTCACCGGAGGAGGCGGCGGCGAAGTGCCGTCTGCCGGCGCTCTTTATTCACGGCGAGGCGGATCGCCTGGTGCCGCTGGAGATGGGGAAGCGCTGTTACGAGGCCTACGCCGGCCCGAAGAGATTGGTGACCGTCCCCGGCGCGGGACACGGCATGAGCTACCTTGTGGACACGGAGAAGGTCAGCGAAGCTCTGCGGACGTTTATCGACAATACGGTTCCCGGAAATACCGACCATACAGATCCCTGACAGAAAGATTTGGAAACGCGGATTGAGGAGATGGCGTGACGCGCCGAGCAAGGCGCGGGCACGCGATCGCGCGTAATTCCAGATCTTTTATCTGTTATCGGCGACGGGCGGGTTCATTCCTCTGACGGGGACCCGTCCCCGGGGCGCAGCCTGTCCGTGAGGCAGCCGCACATCTCGTCGAGCATGACAGCCGCCTCCCGCGGGCTTATGCGGCTCTGTTTCGCGACGCACAGCGCCGCCGCGCCGTGGCAGTACACCCATACATGGTAGCAGAGCTTCATGGCGGTTCGCTCCGTGACGCCGTAGCGCTTCTGTATGGACATCAGCGCCTTTCCGTAGCCGTCGTCGAACATCGTGCAGACCTGGGCGTTTTCCCGTTCCGTCATGAAGAGCAGGCTGAAAAGCTTCGGCTCGTCCATGGCGAAGAGTATGTAGCGCAAGGCCGTGTCGCGGAACGTGGCCGCGCCCCTCAGCCTGTCGCGGTAGATCTTTCTGGCCTCCGCCCTCACGTCGTCCAGCACCTGCTCCATACCGCTGTAGACGGTGAAAATGGGGCGCGGGGAGCTGCCCAGCTTCTCCGCCAGCGCCCGCGCCGTCAGCGCCCCGGCTCCCCGTTCACGTACAAGCTCCAGCGCCGCGCCCCTTATCTGTTCCCTTGTGAATTTAGCTTTAGGCGGCATATCCGCCCCTCCCTCCCGGCAGCGTTTTTATCTGGTGACAGTTTAGGACTTTTCAGCGGAAAAATCAAGTCCTAGTACCGCCTCCCGAATAAAAAGACACGCGCGCCGCGCCGTCCCGTAAGCTCTTTGCGCGCCCTCGGCGCTATGTATATAAAGCTGTATGGCTCCCGCCGGAGCAGCCACGGTCAGGCCGCCGCCGGTCTGACGTTATAATAAGCGCTCCCCTCGCGCCCGAATTGAAACGATAAAGCTGACGTCCGTTTGTGGAAAATTGTCACAAGCGGACGTCAGCTTTTTGGCATAAGCGGGGACAAGCGCCCATAATATAAAGCATCAGAAGATACGGGAGGTAACGAAGTGGACGGGAGTGAATATGGCTTAACCAGGTACGACGGCGCCGTACAGCTTCTGCCGTACCCGCTCAGGAGCGCGGCGAGGAGCCTGCCCGGCGGCGACCGGGCCGTGGCCGAGGAGCTGCGGCTGAGGGCGGGACGGCCCATGACGGCGCTGCTGCCGGATGGGGAGGTGACGCTGGGCGGCGGCGCCGTGACGCGGAACGATATTGAGACGCTTGTGGAGATAGCCACCGGCGCGTCGGTACACACGTCGCGGGAACAGCTACGGCGCGGGTTCCTGGTGGTGCGCGGCGGGTACAGAATAGGGCTTTGCGGCAGCGTGTACAGTGTGGACGGGCGAGTGGCGGGGTTCAGCTCTTACTCCTCCGCCGCGATACGCGTGTCCCGCCAGATGCCGGGTATAGCTAAGAGGATAATGCCGGGGCTGACGCGGGGCGGCGCGTTCCGATCGTGTCTCATCATAGCGCCTCCGGGCGCGGGCAAGACAACGCTGCTGCGGGACGTTATCGTCCAGCTGTCGGACGTGACGGGTCTGCGGGTGGCTCTGGCCGACGAGAGGAGCGAGGTGGCGGCGATGGCGGGAGGCGACGCCCAGATGGACGTGGGACGCAGAACCGATGTGCTGGACGCCTGTCCCAAGGCGGAGGCGGTCATGATGCTCCTGCGTTCCATGAATCCCCAGGTTGTGGCGCTGGACGAGATAACGGATCCCGCAGACATAAGGGCAATAGGCGTGTGCCGCAACTGCGGCGTGTCCCTCCTGGCCACGGCCCACGGGTCGGGAATAGCCGATCTGCGTCTGCGGCCGCTCTACCGCGACCTGTTCGAGGACGGCGTATTCGAGACGTTCGTCATAATACGCATGGAGCGCGGCAGGAGAGTTTACGACGTCATAAGAGGTGAGGACCTGTGATACGGATAATCGGCGCGGCGCTGGTCATCGCGTCCACGGCGTCCATAGGACTTGCGGGCGTGTGGAGGCTGAGGGCGCACGTCAATACGCTGTCGGCGATTCTCACCTGCCTTGACCTGATGGAGAGCGAGATATGCTCAAAGCTAACACCCATGCGGGACGTGCTGGAGGAGATGGCTGAGGAGGCGCCGGAGCGCGTGAGAGGGTTCTTCCGCGGTGCCGCCGACGGCATGGCGGAGCTGGGGACCCGGTCGTTTTACGCCATATGGACGCAGGCGTTAAAAAACGCCCGCAATCTCCGTCTCCGGGAGGAGGAGGCGCAGTGCCTCGGGGAACTGGGGCTGAGCCTTGGCAGATATGACGTGCGCGAACAGGCGGAGAGCATATCGCGTGTGCGCAGGAGGATGGAGAGGTACCTTGACGCGGCGGAGGAACAGCGGGACAGGGACTCCAAGCTACACGCGTTTTTCGGGGTGGCGTCGGGACTTTTCGCCGTGATCATACTGCTGTAGCGCCGGCGGACATCCCGTGAGGAGTACGGCAGCGCCCGGGCAGCCGGCGGCGAACCTGTTCCCGGCGCGATCGCCATCAGCTCGCGGAACCGGCGCTGTCTCCCGGTTAACGCCGTCCCGCGATCCGCCGCCGCGCTTTTACGAACGCCGCTGCCCGTCTCGTGCAACCCCCGGCGCTCCCCCGGAGCCGTAAAAGCCCGGAAAGCTTTTAACGGGGATTGTCATA
>CAYQWH010000014.1:0-23019 GCA_964421265.1 uncultured Oscillospiraceae bacterium
TCAGCGGCTGCATAAAGCTCAAGTCACAATTGGAAGCTTTCCATGACAGCGGCATCATATCAGTTCTTGGGCCAGCTCCCGCCGGAGTACTTAGAGTCAATAACCGTTTCAGATATAAGCTCTCAGTATCCTGCCATAACAGCAGAAAAGTAAGAGATGCAGTTGGAATCTGTATGCGCATATTTACTTCAGATAAGGAGAACCGCAGACTTACCGCTTACGCGGATATGGAGCCTTTAAATAATTAGAAGGAGACTAATAGAATATGGCGAAGAGAAACATTCGCGTGGATGGCGACTCGATTCTTTTGAAAAGATGCCGTGAGGTGACGGAATTTAATAAGAGACTTCACGTACTTATAGATGATATGCGGGAGACATTGCTGGATGCGGATGGAGTAGGATTGGCCGCGCCACAGGTTGGGATTCTGCGCCGTGTTGTTCTGGTGCGGGATATATCAGATGAGGAACTGCCGTCGGAAGAGCAGATTATTGAGCTTATCAATCCTGTTATTGTAGAGACACACGGGATGGAATCGGATACAGAGGGGTGCCTCTCGGTACCTGGAATTTGGGGAATAGTCAGACGGCCTGATTACGCCAAGGTGCGCGCGCAGGATCGTTTCGGAAATTTTTTTGAGGTAGAAGGAACCGATCTGACAGCCCGCTGCTTTTGCCATGAAATAGATCATTTGGACGGTCATCTCTTCACTGAATTTGCGGAGCGTCTTATGACGACAGAGGAGATGGAGGAGATGGAAGCGCAAAAGGAGAAGAACGAAAACGGAAAAAAGAGACGAATAGCTGGCAGGAAGAGAAGGGGGTGATGAAAAGAAAATGAAAGTTCTCTTTATGGGCACGCCGGATTTTGCCGGAGATTCTTTGAGGGCGCTTATCGCTCGCGGAATTGATGTTGTGGGAGTTTTCACTCAGCCGGATAAGCCCGTCGGCAGAAAGCGAATCATACAAAAACCGCCCGTAAAAGTTATCGCGGAAGAAGTGGGAATATCGGTTTACCAGCCTGCGAAATTGCGGGATGGCAATGCTATTAAAATAATCAGTGAATTGGAGCCGGATCTTATCGCTGTAGTGGCATATGGGAAAATTCTGCCGAAGGAAATCCTGCATTATCCGAGGTTTGGATGCGTCAATATACATGGGTCAATATTGCCAAAATACCGTGGAGCGGCTCCAATACAATGGGCCGTGATAAACGGTGACAAAGAGACTGGGGTTACGGCTATGTATATGGAAGAAACTCTTGACACAGGTGATATAATAGAATCAAGGACAGTTGAGATTCCGGAAGGGGAAACGGCGGGAGAGCTGTTTTGCCGGCTCGCACCCGTTGGCGCGGATCTCCTTTGCGACACTATCAGGAATATAGAGCGGGGAGAAGTAAAACGTACGCCGCAGAGTGACAGCGCCGCGACCTACGCTCCGCCGCTAACCAGAGAGGATGCGATAGTTGACTGGAACAGTTCGGGCAAATCAATTGTGTCAAAGGTCAATGGGCTTAATCCGTGGCCCATTGCTGAGGGCGTTATAAAGGGAACGAAGTTTAAAATCTACAAAGCGTCTTTTTTGAACGAAAAGAATGACGCGGTATGTGGTACGCCGGTAAGCGCGGACGAAAGAGGTATTGCGGTCGCGTGCGCGGATGGAGTGGTTATGATTGAGGAGCTACAGGCGCCCGGCGGGAAACGGATGAGCGCGGTTGAATACCTCAGAGGGCATCCGTTATGTTGGTAGACGCCAGGACCGCGGCTCTTGATACGCTGCTATCCTACAGAAGGAACCTGTCACGTCCGGAGATTACGCTTGACGCGATTGCAAAAAAAGAACGGATGGACAGGCGCGACACCGCTTTGGCACACAACCTGGTAATGGGAGTCTTACAAAATCAGACATTATGCGATTATTATATAGGACGATACAGTAACACACCAGTCAAGCGTATGGAATCGTCGGTTTTGGAAATATTGCGGATGTCTGTTTACCAACTTGTTTTTTTGGATCGTGTTCCCTCCCGAGCGGCCGTGTCGGAGGGAGTCGCGTTGGCTAAAAAACGTTCCAAGCATGGAGCGGGACTTGTAAACGCTGTGCTTAGAAGAATAGCGGAGAACAGGGACTCATTACCAGCAATAGAATGTGGCACACGAGAAGAGTATTTCTCCATAAAATACAGTCACCCGATATGGCTCGTAAAGCGCTTGACAGAGAGATTCGGTTATGATGCCTGTGAAGCCATTCTGATGGCGAATAATAAGGAGCCGTCCGTGACGATTCAGACGAACGTACTTAAAATTGCCCCGGAGGAGCTGGGCAGGAGGCTCGAAAATGATGGGATAGACGCAAAGACGCACCCTGTTGCGCGTGACGCGTTTATGATTCACGGCTCCGGCGCGCTTACAGAGATGGCGGCTTTTCGTGAGGGATTGTTTTATGTACAGGATGTGTCATCTAAGATGGCGGTGCTTGCCGCGCCGCTGAAGCCGGGCATGGATGTCATTGATTTGTGTGCCGCGCCTGGCGGGAAATCATTTGCGGCTGGTATTCTTATGGAAAACCGGGGGAGAATAAGAGCGTTCGATATTCACGAGAAAAAACTGCCGCTTATTACCAGAGGCGCAAAACGGCTTGGTATTTCGATTATTGAGACGGGGACCATGGACGCGAAGAAGCCAGAGCCGGAATTGATTGGTAAGGGAGATGTTGTGTTTGCTGATGTACCGTGTTCCGGGATTGGCGTAATAAGAAAGAAACCGGAAATACGTTATAAGAGCGAGAAGGATATTGCCGCGCTGCCAGACACTCAATTGGAAATTCTCAAAGGCGCGGCTGAGCTTGTTCGGCCCGGAGGAGCTTTGATGTACTCCACCTGTACAATTCTGCAGGAGGAGAACGAGGAGGTTGTCTCAAGATTTCTTGAACAGGACGCGAGATTCGCGTATGATCCAATGACGCTGCCGGAGCCTTATAGCGGTGAAAACGGAAGCGTGTTGATTCTGCCAACTGAAGATATGGATGGGTTTTTTGTATGCAGGCTGAGGCGAATTTAAAGAAAAAGGATATCAGGAACCTACTTAGAGAGGAACTTGAGGAGATAATAAAAGGCGAAGGCGAGTCGGCGTATCGCGCCTTGCAGATACAGAAGTGGCTGTGTCTGAATATCGATTCATTTGATAAGATGACAAACCTGCCAAAAGAATTGCGTGATAAACTTGACAGAAGATTTTTTATCGGGCACCCTAAGACATTGAGAGCGTTGAAGTCGGCTGCTGACGGCACAATAAAATATTTATGGCAGCTGGAGGACTATAATTGCGTCGAAAGTGTCGTTATGCAAAATGAATATGGGAATACGGTGTGCATTTCTACGGAGGTAGGGTGTAATATGGGATGCGCTTTCTGCGCGTCCACAATAGGGGGCAAGGTTCGCAATCTGACAGCAGGCGAGATGGTGAGTCAGGTTCTTTTCGCGGGATTTGAGTCCGACAAAAAAATTTCAAATATTGTTCTTATGGGTATAGGGGAACCGCTCGACAATTTTAATGAAGTTATTCGCTTTTTGAAGATGATAAATGATCCGGAAGGCATGAACATAGGGATGAGACATATATCTCTTTCAACCTGCGGAATTACAGAAATGATTGACAAACTGGCAAGCTATAAGTTACAATTGACATTGTCAGTATCGCTCCACGCGGCTGATGACGAGACACGGTCAAGGCTTATGCCGATAAACAGAAAATATGGTGTCGATAATGTATTGGAGGCTTGCAGGAGGTATTTTAAGGCGACAGGACGGCGTATTTCCTTTGAGTATGCTATGATTGACGGAATCAACGATACGCCTGAGCATGCCGCGCTTCTGGCTAAGAGACTTGCAGGCACAGGCAGCCATGTAAATCTGATCCCGTTGAATGAAATACAGGAGAGCCCGTTTCACCCAAGCCGCAAGGAAAATATGAACAGATTCATTGATATTTTGAAGGACAATCACATCAATGTTACAATCCGCCGCAGATTGGGGTTTGACATAGACGCGTCATGTGGGCAGTTAAGAAAGAACTATGGGGATGTATCAAAAATATAAAAAAGTACCTGATAGAAGAGGGAAGTTATTTATTCCGATAAGATTAAATATATAAATAAAGTGCTGCGGAGAGGCTGCACAGGGAAAAGAGCTGAGAGTTATGGAATCCTGGGCAATAACGGATAAGGGTAAAGTGCGAAAACAGAATCAGGACGCGTTTTACGCTTCGTGTGAGGATGGTGCGGCATTACTTCTTGTATGCGATGGAATGGGCGGCGCAAACGCGGGAGATGTTGCGAGTGCGATGGCAGTTAAGGTGTTTATAAACGAAGTCAAAAAAGGCCTTAAATCGGAGCTTGAAGAGATGGAGCTTCAAAACCTGTTGGAGGATTCGCTCGATACTGCGAACAGCGCTGTATATGAGTATAGCTGCGTAGATCCTGACTGCGAGGGCATGGGTACAACGGTGGTATCCGCGATTGTACGAAACGGCAATGCGATAGTGCTGAATGTAGGGGATAGCCGGGCGTATCAGATTTCCGGCGGAAAGATACGTCAGATTACACGAGACCATTCCGTAATTGAAGATATGATACAACGCGGAGAAATAACACGGGAGCAGTCCCGCTATCATCCCAACAAGAACCTGATAACGCGTGCTTTGGGAACTGCTCCATGGATCGAGTGCGATTTTTTCACGACCAAGCTGGAGGAAGGGGATTTTCTTCTTCTGTGTTCTGATGGACTTTCCAATATTGTCACTGACGAAGAGATGGCGGAGGAGGTCACAGCAGAAAACGCTTTACAGTTGTGTTGCGAAAATCTTGTGGGTATGGCAATAGGGAGAGGCGCACCAGACAACGTGACTGTTGTGCTGTATAAGCAATGATAGGGAAAAGTGTAAGCCTGAGGATTATGCTGTACCGCTGTTCAGAGGAAATTATTAGCTGTTCAGATGTTTTTATAGCATATACTTCAGCATTAGGAGGCGTATCTAATGGATGATATGTATATAGGAAAGTTCCTGGACGACCGATATGAGATATTGGAAAAGATCGGAACCGGAGGAATGGCTGTGGTGTACAAGGCTCGTTGCCACAGGCTTAACCGCTTTGTTGCCATAAAGATCCTGAAGAGTGATCTTGCACAGAACCCGGAATTGCGTCGGCGTTTTCATGCGGAGTCTCAAGCTGTCGCCATGCTTTCCCATCCTAATATTGTCTCAGTTTATGATGTAAACCACACAAACAATGTGGATTACATTGTTATGGAACTTATTGAAGGGATCACCCTTAAGCAATACATAAATCGCAAGGGTGTCCTGAATTGGAAAGAGGCTTTGCATTTCACGACGCAAATTGTTAAGGCGTTAGAGCATGCCCACTCAAGGGGAATAATCCACAGGGACATCAAACCGCACAATATCATGATCCTGCGAGATGGCAATGTGAAAGTCGCTGATTTTGGAATAGCAAGACTTCTCACGACGCAGAACACACTGACGCAGGAAGCGCTGGGGTCGGTTCATTATATTTCTCCGGAGCAGGCAAAGGGCGGACGAGTTGATGCGCGGTCTGACATCTATTCGGTCGGAGTGGTTATGTATGAGATGCTTACAAGCCGCCTTCCGTTTGAAGGGGATTCCCCGGTGTCTATCGCTATTCAGCATATAAGCGCAGTGCCGCTGATGCCGAGAGAAATAAATCCTGAGATTCCGAAAGGACTTGAGGACATCACCATGCACGCCATGGATCCCAATCTGAACACACGTTATCCGTCCGCGACGGCGTTGCTGGCTGATTTGGAGGAATTTCGTCAGAACCCGTCGGTGAGGTTTGATTATTCGGCTATACCTTCGCTTGCGGATAGCGATCAGGACGATACACGAAAGATACCGTCCAGAGCTGTTGCTGCGGCATCAGGGAAAAAACATAACGGGAACGCGATGAGCCGTAACCATGTAACGGCGGAAGAGTACAGGAAAAACAGGAAGAAAGCGTCTAAAACATCCATGCTTATTGGTGTGTTTTGCGTACTTGTATTCTTAGCGGGACTTGTCTGGTTTATGTGGACGTATGTTCTGAAAGGTATTATCGCTCCGGACGAGGAGGCGACTGTTCGGATCCCACAGTTTGTGGGTCAGGCATATGAGGATGTGCTGAACAACTCAGATTATACAAAGTATTATACCTTTGAGGTAAAAACACAGGAGAGCGATACCGAGCCTGAGGGTAATATAATAGCGCAATCACCTGACGCCTATGATAGCATGAGCATTTCGGAGGGCAAGATTTCAGTTACGCTTACCATTTCGTCCGGAACTGAGCCGGTATATATGCTGAATGTTATAAATATGAATTTCCGTGACGCCAGAGTGAAGTTAGAGCAACTGGACATGGGACTTATTGTAGATCCTGTGGCAACGCCTAACGCGGAGTATGTAGAGGGATGTGTGTTTGAGACATATCCGGCGGAAGGGGAATTGCTCGTAAGCGGAATGACAATAACGCTTATGTATAGTTCCGGCCCTGAGTCGATTCCGGTTGAAGTTCCCGATCTGATTGGGAAAACAGAGAGCGAAGCTACAAGACTTCTCGAAAACGCGGGTCTTGTTCCTAATCCCGAGTCGCGCTATGATGATGACGCCGAGGTAGGAGAGGTATTCTATCAGAGCTATGATCCGGGCGCGACGGTGGAGAGCAAAGCTGAAATAACGTTCTATGTGTCATTAGGCCCGGAGGTCAAGACGATTCCTGTTCCTTATCTGATCGGTCTGACAGAGGATATGGCCTTGGACAGGTTAAAAAGCTATGGTCTTGAGGGCGATTGCCAGAAAAAGTACTCTGATACGGTACCGGTAGGTCAAGTTTATTTCCAGAGTATTGAGAGCGATCAGTCGGTTTTGCCGCAGACAGTTATTACCTTCTATGTATCTCTTGGGCCTGAAAATACAGGAGAGAATTCGGAAAATCCAGAGAATTCAGGTGGTTCTGAGGATATACCGCCGGATGAACCCATTACAGGCAATGAGGACAACGGCGAGGATAATTATGAGGAACCGGATACGGACGAGGGAGATGCAGTGACGCCAAATGGATAATGGGGTTATACTCAAAGCGTTAAGCGGCTTTTATTACGTGAATATAGATGGAAGAACGGTCCAGTGCAGAGCACGGGGCCGTTTCCGTCATGAGAATATTGTGCCTTTGGTAGGGGACAGGGTAGTGGTTTCATTTATAAACGCTGGTGAGGGAGTGATTGATGAAATTCTGCCAAGAAAAAACGCGTTCACACGTCCCCCGGTTGCCAATGTGGATCAGATAGTAATTATGGCGGCAAATGTGAATCCGATAACAGACGTATTTCTTATTGATCAGATGTCCGCATTGACTGAATACTCAGGCGCTGAGGCGCTTATATGTATCAACAAGTGCGATCTCGACCCGGCGGCGAGACTCTATAAAATTTATACTGCGGTTGGTTACAGAACGATACGCACGAGCGCGCTGACAGGAGAGGGAACAGACGAACTATTGGACAGCTTGAGAGGAAAGGTCAGCGTATTGACTGGCAACTCAGGTGTTGGGAAGTCGAGCCTGCTTAATGTATTGAACAGTTCACTGGAGCTTACAACGGGGGAGGTCAGCGATAAACTCGGCAGAGGTCGGCATACAACAAGGCACGTTGAGATGTTTGAAGTTGTACCTGGCGCTATTGTCGCGGATACGCCAGGCTTCAGCTCATTTGATCTTTCCATTATGTATCTTGCGGGCGCGGAGGAACTTCCGAAAATGTTCCGGGAGTTTGCGCCATTCTTGCAAGACTGTCAGTTCACCGGATGTTCACACAGAAAAGAGAAGGGATGCGCGGTACTGGCCGCTATGTCGCGTGGAGAAATACAGGAGACGCGTCACACGAGTTACGTCAGGCTTTATAATAAGTTGAAAGAAATACCGGAGTGGGAGCTCAAGAGGATGAGAAGCGAACAGAAAAGTAATGTGTTATACTGATCCCAAATTAAAAGATTTAATTTGGGATACGCACGCTTTGCGCGCTCGTGCCGTGCACAGCGCGGCACGCCGTATTCATAAGTTATTTACGCGCCTTCGGTGCTTTGCATAAAGGCTTTAAAGCTTTTTAAAAAGAAATAGTATAAATGACGGATATATGAGGATTCCCAGCATATGATGTGAATAACACATTCTGAGCCTGCATGGAAACGGATACTTTATCGGGTTTCCTGCGCCATATATGTGGGCAAAAATGTCCAGTTTGAACGCGTATGGATTCTTACAGGCAAGGCTCTTGATGGGAGGATCATATATGAAGCGACGTGGTAAGCTTATAGGGTGTATTTTGATTTGCAGTGGACTTCTGATTGTGCTGTCACTGGTGCTTCCGACTACGTTCTGGTGGTTTATCTTTGGACTTATACTAATTTGTGGTGGCATTGCAGTATTGAAGCGGTAATATTTTCACATAAGGTGCCATATACTTTAGCATAGTCACAGCCGCGAGGAAGGAATTTTTGTAAGGACAGGGAGGATCTAAATTGAAGATAGACCTGAAGAGCGAAAAAATCAACTACGTTAAGCCAATATTCAACCGAAGGTTTACACACGAGGAGGTCCTGGAGGTTATAGTACCGGACGCGCAGCAGGATGTTTTGCGTGTAGTGAATACAGATGGCATTCCTTACTTAAGGAGCAAGGACGCGGATGCGGGGCGTGTTACAACTACAGGAGTCGTGGAGTGCGCGGTTGTGTATATTCCGGAGAACGGTGAAGGGGTGAAACGGCTTGATGTCAATGTTCCGTTTACCGCCACGGCAGACGGAGCCAATATTACATCGGATTGTCTCATCGTTGCGGAGGTTTCCGTTGCGTCAGCTGAGGCTAAAATGATAAATTCCAGAAAGCTTGTCATCAAAGTGGAGCTTATGTGTAAAGTAACCTGCTCGGTGCCGTGCGCTTTCTACGCGAGCAAGGCGGGAGAGATGAGGGACATCTTTGTAAAAGCCGAGCAGAGGCAGTTGCTGCTTCCGGCAAGTGTCAACGAGAAGACATTCATCTTTACGGATGAACTTCACCTTAAATCCGGCGCGGAGCCTGTGGGAGAGATACTGAGCGCGAAAGTGAACCTGGTTTGCGATGAAATAAAACCGGTGGGACGGAAAGCGGTAATAAAAGGCAACGCTTATACGGAAATAGCATATTGCATGAAAGAGAGCGCACAAGTAAACTTAGAACATTTCACAACACCGTTTTCACAAATAGTGGAGATAGACGCGGAATCAGAACCGGCAAGGTTTTGTGTTTCACTGATGCTCACATCAGTATACATATCCAGGAGCAGCCTTGAAGAAGCGGGAGGGGAACGCCTCAGCGTGGAAATGCACGCTGTTGCGCAGGTGACCGCATACTCTGAGTATAATTTCAGCTTTATATCGGATAGCTACAGTCCAAAGTATGATGTGACAGCAGTGAGCCAGGAACTGGCATTTGTCTGTCAGGATGACACGTCGGATTTTTCCGACACAGTGAAGTGCGCAATACCTGTTGAGGACGCTGACAGCTTGAGGCTGCTTTCAGTTAATCCGATACAAATAACGTGTTCCGGTGATGGGCCGACGTCAGTGACGGTGGTTTTTAACGCGGCTGTTATGTATGAAGACCGTTCCGGCGGGCTGTGGTCTGTTTCAAAGAAACTTGAGTGCAGCCATGAATTTGAAGCGGCAGTGGAGAGCCAGGACGTGACGGCCTCCTGCGGCGAGTGTTTCTCGTCCATAACGGGGAGCGAGATAGAACTGCGTGTACCAATTTATATAAGTGTGCGAAAAGCGACCGTTTTACGGCTTAATGTGATAGAAGAGCTGGAATACGACGAGGAAACCGTGAAAAGCAAAGGGGAGCTGCCGTCCATAACGGTAACGCGGGCAGGGGAACGGTGTGAACTTTGGGAGCTTGCGAAGAAGTACGGTTCGTCCGTTGAGCTTATAACAGCGTACAATGGGCTGTCACCGGAGACGACGATAGGTTCCGAGAATGTCCTGCTTATTCCCAGAATCAGCTGACAAAAATAATGCTTTCCCAAAACGGTTTTATTTCTGTTTTGGGAAAGCAAATTCTTATGTCACTTACTTTTCACATCCTGCTGTTCGCTTTGACGGGTATTCTGCTGCTCACTATTTTGCGACTGATTTTTCTTGCCGTTTTTGCTGGACATATTATCACCTCCCGCAATCATGCTATTGTACATTGAGCGGCTGAAATCGTGGCTATGCCGTTCACTATTATTATGAACCAAAATAAAGGTTTTATACACTTGCTATCATAAAAGAAGTGTGGTAAAATATATAAGTACTAAGCAAAAGAAATATGGGGAGGCTGGTCAGACATATGTCAGGACATTCCAAATGGCACAACATACAAAAAACGAAAGGGGCGGCTGACGCCAAGAGAGCACAGGCTTTTACCAAAATTGCCCGTGAGATGATTGTCGCGGTCAAAGAGGGAGGAGGCAGCGGAGATCCCGCCAACAACTCACGTCTGGCAACAGTCATTGCTAAAGCGAAGGCTGCCAATATGCCAAATGATAACATCAAACGCACAATTGAGAAAGCGGTTGGCAGCGGCAACACTGATAGCTTTGAACGAGTAACCTATGAGGGATATGGCCCGGAGGGTGTAGCGGTTATTGTGGATGCTATGACCGATAACCGTAACCGAACGGCTTCGGAAGTACGGCACCTTTTTGATAAGTATGGCGGAAATATGGGGGCGTCAGGCTGCGTATCCTGGTCATTCGATAAGAAGGGCGTCATTGTTATAGATAACGAGGACGAGGAATTGGAAGAGGATGTCGTCATGATGGACGCGTTAGACGCCGGAGCGGAGGACTTCGCGGCAGAGGATTCGGTGTTTGAAGTGTATACATCAGTTGATACTCTGCCAACAGTTGCGACCGCGCTGGAAGGCAAGTACAGATTTCTCTCGGCACAGGAGGAGATGGTTCCGCAGAACTATGTGAAGCTTACGGATCCAGACAACATCAGGAAGTTTGAGAAAATGCTGGAACTTATGGATGATAATGACGATATTCAGAACGTTTGGCATAACTGGGACGAGGAGTAGTGAATAATAAAACGGTGTGACCCATATGGTCACACCGTTTTATATTTTTGAATTAAAGGTTATAGTCTGCTTTATAAGGGAAGTGAGTGGGCCTGTAAGCCGGGTTTTGTCATGGACAGCCATCTATCTAGGCTTCCTGTTACCAGAAAGCTCAAGCCACCTCCTAAGAACGACCGGGTAGGTCTTATATGTTCTTCCACGGTGTTGCTCCGGATAGAGTTTACAGCACCAATATGTTACCATACTGGCGGGTGAGCTCTTACCTCGCCTTTCCACCCTTACCTCATCGCCACAGTCTCCTCCCAAACTGCGAACCTTGCCTGCTCTTTTCCAAATCGTCCCTTTTGGCAAAAAGAACAAATGAGGCGGTCTATTTCTGTTGCACTTGTCCGAGGGTTGCCCCTGGCGGGCGTTACCCGTTATCCTTACCCTATGGAGCCCGGACTTTCCTCACGTAACGGTTTTCACCGGTCACGCGTGGCTGCCTAACCCACTCACATTATTATTATACCGCAAACATTTTGATTTGTCAAATGAAAAATGTATTTTTTTGGCTATTTTTTTGGGCAGAAGCATTTCAGAGGCTTTTGAAATGTGTGATACGCGATAAAATACTTAAGAATCGCGCTCATCTGACGTGTTATTCTCCTCGTCTTTTTTCACACTGGAGAAATGGGCGAGGGGGGAGAGCTGAGCGGCTTCACGCAGACCTTCATTCTCGACGTGGGTGTATATTTCAGTTGTGTTGAGGTTTTCGTGGCCCAAAAGCTCCTGAATGGTGCGGATATCCACGCCACTGTGCAGCATCAGGGTCGCCGCAGTATGGCGAAGCTTATGCGATGAGTACAGGCTCTCATCAATGCCAGCGGCGGCAAGATGCTTCTTTACCAAAGCATGTACGGTTGATTTACTTATTCTTGTGCGGCGCGAGGAGAGAAAGAGCGCATTGGAATCTATGGCCGCTATGTCCTTGCGGATTGCGAGGTAATCGTTTATAGCTTCTACGCACGCGTCGTTCAGATACACAACACGTTCTTTGTTACCCTTGCCAATAATGCGAAGATGATCGGTTCTTACATCTGTAAGGTTCAAACCTACAAGTTCCGATATGCGCATACCGCAGTTCAGAAAGAGCGTAAGTATACAAAAATCACGTTCACGGTTTTTCCCGTCAACACTCTCCAGAAGCCTGACGCACTCATCTAAATTCAGATATCGCGGGAGGTGGCCGGGGATTTTAGGCGAGTCAATATCCTGAATAGGGTTATAATCAAGCTGCTTAGTCTTTTGATTTAAATATTTGTAAAAAGACCGTATGGTTGAAATCTTTCTCGCTCTGGATGCCGCATTTAAGCCGTATTCCGGATTCTGACTCTGATGGTTGCGTTCACGATCCCTGGACATATATCCGAGGTAATCATAAATGTCGGTCAGAGTTACCGACGCCACGAATTGAAGATCAATATCATTGATAGGAATTTCTTCCAATGGCGTTGTTCGAGGCACTACGCCTTTCAATATCTTCATATAACGGAAAAAGGTTCGCAGATCCAGAAAATACTCATCCACAGTTTTTCGCGAGTGGCCTTTGACAGTTTCATGATAGATTAAAAAATTTCTTATAATTTCCGGAGCTTCTGCGCGATAATCCATATTAACACTTCCAATCTGACAATCTCATTATCATGCGCTTTACAGAATCTATTATAAAGGGGAGGGCGGTAAAAGTCAACACAAAATTGAACAAAATAAAAATTTTGTTCAATTTAGGGGAGGGCAAATACAGATGTGGCGGTGTGTTGCTTTCCGCAAGGCGTTCTTTACTACAAACAGCATGGCTAATGTTGACTTTTTTCGCCGCCGGTTTTATAATATGACGGTATCGTGACAGGCATGCTGTTACACAGGCTGCCACAAGTTAATCGTTGGAACATGAGTACACGTGAGCGTTGAGTTGAAAAGGAGGTTAAAAACGCTATGTCTGATCAGGAGAAGACAGTGTTCCAGGATGCCATACGTGTTTATGGAACGGAAGCCCAGCAGATGATGGTATTGGAGGAGATGTCGGAGCTTCAGAAGGAAATATGCAAGCTCTGGCGGGGCGAAGACACTACTATAAATATAGCCGAGGAAGTGGCGGATGTGGGAATAATGCTCGATCAGTTAAAGCTGATGCTGGGTATCGGTGACAAGGTACAGGAGTTCCGGCGGCAGAAGATACTCCGGCTGGAGCAAAGGCTGCGGGGCGAGAACCAAGAATCTTGAGAAAACAACATGAATAAGATGCAGAAATTCCAACCGATGCCAACTGGGTACACTACGGCGCGTTTTATGCGGACTGATTATATCAGGAACATATGAACGAGAACTAAAGAATCACAATGGGAGAGAAAAATATGGACGATATACAATCTGCGCTTCAAACTGTACTGGAGGTTTTAGGTGCTCTTAGCATTGTCGGGACGGTTTTGTACTCATATCTTTCAGTTTACACGGGTATTGGACTTTTTACAACGAGGGTTTTTCCGCCAACTGATAGGCGCTACAGATACGCTATAGTTATAGCCGCGCGCAATGAAGCCGCAGTTATCGGGCAGCTCATTAACAGTATTCACAAACAAGACTACCCGAAAGAACTGGTGACAGTTTTTGTGGTCGCGGATAACTGCACAGATGGTACCGCCAGGATTGCCCGTGAGCTTGGAGCTATCTGCTACGAACGTTTCGACGATGAGCACCGGACCAAAGGCTACGCTCTGGAGTTTCTGTTTGACCAGATTGAGAAGGATTTCGGAATTTGCAGTTTTGACGGATACTTTATATTCGACGCGGATAATCTGCTAAAATCCGACTACATAACGCGCATGAATGAAGCTTATGATACTGGCGAAAAGATAATAACTGGATATAGAAACACGAAAAACTTCGCTGATAATTGGATTTCCGCGTCCTATGGCATACACTGGCTGAGAACAGTACGTTTTGAGCATCGCGCCCGTTCAGTGCTGCGTCTCGCGACGCGTATACAGGGTACGGGGCTTTTGGTATCCAGCGATCTCCTCAGAGACGGCTGGCACTATACGTCATTGACAGAAGACCGTGAGCTTTCGGCGGATGCGGTAGTAAACGGATACAGAATTACCTTCAATAATGCCGCGGAGTTTTACGATGAGCAGCCGACGTCCATGCGCGTCGCGCTGAGACAGAGGATACGCTGGGCAAAGGGTCATCTGCAAATCTATAAAAAGTCGGGCTGGAAACTTTTCGCTAATACCTTTAAGAAACGAAGTTTTATGTCATGGGATATGCTTCTGATCGTCTTCCCCAGATCCCTTGCCGTGGCTATACGCAAGCTTCTGATGCTTATTATAAATATTTCGCTGCTGCTTTTGGGTGTTGCGATTGACGGCGGTTGGCGAGGCTTTTTACTGGGTACTGCCCTGACTATTGGCAGATATGTTTTAAGAAAGATTCCGGAAGCGCTCTATGTATTTATATCAGAACACAAACGCATTGGGCACATCCCCTTGCATAAAGTCGCTTTTTACTCTCTTATGTGGTGTACATTTGACGTGATTGGCCGACTTGCGCTGTGTATTGCCGCTGTTTCAAAGGTCGAGTGGAAACCTATTCCACATAACCGGGCTATGGAAATAGAGGAACTGTCAGCAGGGAAGTGATGGAAATATCTATTTCAGAATCAGACTTATCGCTTCCCCTACTGTGCCAGCCTCAAGGATTGTCAGGTCCTGGGGTCTCCCCTCCCCTCCCCTCCCCTTTCCATGCCGTGGAATGACACACTTATTAAACCCATGACGTGCCACTTCCGCTAATCTCTGATCCAACTGCGCGACAGAGCGAAGTTCACCGGTAAGACCGACTTCTCCTATCGCCGCGAGGTCGTCCGGTATTGGTATGTCGCGGTAGCTGGATGCGATGGCGAGGACTGTAGCAAGATCTGCTGCCGGTTCATTTATATACAGACCTCCTATTACGTTGATATATGAGTCACAAGATCCAATGCGCAGCTTCCCTCTTTTCTCCAACACGGCCAATAGCAGCATGGCCCTGCTGTAGTCTATACCGTTTGACGTTCTTCTTGGCACATTAAAGCTTGAGGATGTGATAAGAGCCTGTACCTCCGCCAGAACCGGACGAGATCCCTCCATTACGCAGGTTACGCAGGCGCCCGGAGTATTCTCCGGCCTGCCTGACAACAGCAATTCTGATGGGTTAGCGACTTCGGCAAGCCCTGTGTCCAGCATTTCAAAAACGCCGATTTCATTAGTGGAACCGAAACGGTTCTTCGCGGCGCGAAGCACGCGATAACAGGCTGTCTGCTCCCCTTCAAAATATAGAACGCAATCGACCATATGCTCCAGAACTTTTGGCCCGGCAATAGCTCCTTCCTTGTTTACGTGCCCGATAACAAATATTGTAGTCCCAACGTTCTTAGCCTGGCGCATAAGTGACAGAGTACACTCTTTTACTTGACTGACACTTCCTGGCGCGCTGTTAAGTTCCGGTGAGTAAAGCGTCTGTATGGAGTCAACAATAAGAACATCTGGATTCACCTGTTCCGTCGCTTCAAGTATATCGTTCAGATTAGTCTCAGACAAAATCAGAAGATTGTCGGTATTTACGCCAAGTCTGAGGGCGCGCATTTTCAGTTGCTTCTCGGACTCCTCACCGGTTACATATAGCACTTTGTGATCTATTCCGAGGAACTGGCATATTTGCAGGAGCAGTGTTGACTTACCTATACCGGGTGCGCCGCCGACGAGAACCAGTGAACCTTTTACCGCTCCACCGCCGAGCACTCGGTCAAGTTCGCCGAGTCCGGTGCCAAATCGTATATCATCTGCAACGTCTAAGCCGCGCAATCCGACGGGCTGCTTTTTTAGTGTTCCTGACGACGATGCCGGACGTTTGTCCGGCTTTGCGGGTGCGACAGCTTGTTCTACAAGCGTGTTCCAGCTCCCGCAGACAGTGCACTGCCCGAGCCATTTAGGAAACTCGTTCCCACACTCTGTGCAGTAAAATATAGTCTTTTGCTTCATGTGATGCTCCTTCTGGTGAGCGATATGAGTCCATCATATCAGATTATTGTGTTGTAATACCCGATAAAGCTTCCGACAATGATTGCGGCAAGCTTAGTCTGATACGTTTCGTTCTCTAACAGCGCCGCTTCACGTTCGTTTGACAGAAACCCGCACTCCACTAAAATCGCCGGGCACTCTACTGAATTCATTAAATATATGCTTGCGGAAATTTGATTTGCTGAAACTCGGTTCCCACTGTCAAGGTTGCCCGATAATAGTTGCTGAGTATACTCGGCAAACTCCTTACTTCCTGCGGTCGCTGAGTAGAAAACCTGTGCGCCGCTGGGCTCAGGTGAGATATAAGTGTTCTGATGTATACTGATAAGGACACCGTCTGCGGTGGAATTTATCTGTGCCACCCTGCTTTTTTGGTCAGCGACTTTCTTCGCGCGTATTGTGTCAGCGCCCTTGGGATATTCGATATTTTCAGATCGTCGCGTCATTACCGGAGTTATGCCGTAAAACGCGGCGATATTTTCCGCTTTCAGTGCTATTTTTAGATTGATTGCGCTCTCTAATGAGCCGGTTATAGACACTGCCCCGCCGTCCGCACCGCCATGCCCCGGATCGAGAATGAGCGTTACTCCGGAACGCGCCGTTATTACCTGCGACTCCATAGCGGGCAGTCCTTCGTTGGTGAGTATGAACAGCAAAAAGAATGCCACAAATACTAACGTTACTGCCATGACTATACTTACAAGCTCCCGCAATTTCATTTTACCACTCTCCCCTGGATAAAGCAACAAAATAAATATTATCATCAGAGAAATCAATTTTCCGATGGTCTGGCATAGTTCCACGCTAAAAGCTTGGAACGAATTATTGGCGCGGTTTTACCAACTGGCTAAATAATATTGTTTAGCCAGTGCGTATACGTCCGCAAAATGTACGCTTCGTTTATAAGCGCTCTCTTGATTATGCTATGATCGAATTGGCTGGAATATACTGGCATTCTTTTGAATTTGCACAAAGTGATAGGAATGGCATAGTATAGAAAGGACGCACGATGCGTCGAATTCAAGAATATGTCCTCATAAAACTGAGTTTTGCAGCAAGAATGAGTAAAGCAGATTATGAAGACGGGCACTAAGCAGGAGGAAGACAAAATTGGATAAATGCAACAAATCGGAGGAGTGCGGGTACAAAAATGGCGTTACCCCAAGGTGCGCGCCGCTTGCAACCACATGGGTACCGATGCAGCAGGATAACCCGCCGGTCTATGGAAGTGAAGAGGCGTTGACCAGAGGCACGCTGTTTCCGGGGCTGGATCTCCCGTTTCGTAATATGGTGAATACTACGAATCCCTATGCGGGAACACCGCTCGGCGAGATGATGGCTCTGATGTTTGTTATACGGGAGCTTCAGCTCTATCTCGACACTCACTCAGATGACCAGGAGGCGTTTAAAGCGCTTAAAGAAGCAATCTCACTTGAGCGAGAGGGTCGCAGGAGATATGTTGAGATGTATGGACCGCTTAACATTTCAGACGTTCAGTTCAGCGAGTCATATAACTGGATAAATGCCCCGTGGCCGTGGGAATACAGCGAAAGGACGGAGAGGTAGATGTTTAAGTATACGAAAAGTCTCGAATATCCAATTAAGATAGCCGCGACCAATCCGGCGCTCGCCAAGTTTATTATCAGTCAATATGGCGGTCCAGATGGGGAGCTTGGGGCTTCGCTGAGATATTTGAGTCAGCGTTATTCTATGCCCTACCCGGAGCTTCAGGCGCTGTTAACAGATATAGGTACTGAAGAATTAGGCCATTTTGAGATGGTGGCTACGATTGTTCACCAGCTTACGCGGAATATGACGGTTGAGGAAATAAAGAAAGCTGGCTTTGAGACGTATTTTGTTGATCATACGGCGGGAGTTTATCCTCAGTTTGCTTCAGGTACGCCATGGACCGCCGCTACTATTGGCGTCACGGGTGACGTTATAGCGGATCTTACAGAAGATATGGCAGCAGAGCAAAAAGCACGCACAACGTATGATAACATCCTGAGACTGTCCGATGACCCTGATGTGAATAATGCGATAAAGTTTCTGCGTGAACGTGAGGTAGTTCACTTCCAGCGCTTCGGAGAGGCGCTCTATAAGACACAGGAAAAGCTGAACCTGAAGAACGTGTATATGACAAATCCGGCGTTTGACAGATAGAAACACTGTACATAGGGCGAATAAAACGGACGCTTTAGCGTCCGTTTTATTCGCCCTGGTTTTTCACAATGGGAACAGTCCCTCCATACACGATATAACAAAGCAGCATCTGGATTACCATTTCAATAAGAACTGTGAGCCACAGCCCCGTAATTCCAATAATTGCCAGTACGACAAGGAGAGTATTTACCACGATTGAAAAGAGCCAGTAAAGATTAAATTGTCTGAATAAGTGCTTGAACATAGTAATGGGATCAACAACCATTCTTGGGTCGTCAGACTGAACGAGTATGTCAATACCATCAGCAGCAAGCTCACTGGTTGACGCTCCTGTATCAAAAAGAAAGCCTACGTCTGAAGCTTTTAACAGCGCATTGTCCTGAACATCATCAGTAATAAACGCAAGCTTGTCATCCTTCAACCGGGTCTTTAAGATGTATTTGACGCGTGAGAGTTTATCTTCCGGGAGATAGTCGGCATATATTTCAGATATTCCAACCGCCTTGCCGATTTTTGTGGCCATTGCCGCGTTGTTGCCAGTCATAAGCGCGATGTTTGGTACTCCTGTATCTTTCAGCTTCTGAACAGCTTCAGCGGCGGCAGGCTTGATGAGATCAAGGCAATCAATTCTGCCCACAAAGGTTTTGCCCACAGCCACGAAAACTGACGTAGAGTCAGAAGCCTCTAATTCAGCACTGACGCCAACAGACCGCATAAGCTCCATGTTGCCAGCCGCGATAAGTTGACCGCTCAGTTCTACAACGCTGCCCAGACCCGGGTACTCAGTATGCTTTGATATACGTGATCTGTTCACATTTATATTAGCGCTTTCCATAATGGCGCGAGCTAACGGATGGTCTGAATATGCTTCGGCATATGCGGCAAGGTACAGCAGTTCGTGTTCACTTATCCGTATGGGATATACATCAGTCACCTTGTACTTGCCCTCCGTAATGACGCCAGTCATATTAAATATGACAGATGATATTTGTGACATCTTATGTGGGGTATCAGATGAGCTGAAATAGATTCTGTGGGCGAAGAGCCAGCCTGTCATATTCAAAACCATAAATATAAGAATACCCGCGAGGCTGCTGAAAGCTACAGCAGATGCGGCCGCCGCGCCGCGTGGCACCCAATCGGCGAATGACGCGCTTCCGATGAGCGGCGGGAACAGTCCAATTATAATGGATATTGCGGCAACAGCCCATATATAATAACGGTTTGACACACGAAAATTGCGAAGCTGATTGAATTTCCCGGCGTAAATATCATGTATAGTGCGTGAGAGCTGCGTATTGAATTGCTCGCCTTCCTCAACAAGCGTTTTTTCAACACTCTGCAGAACCATTTGCAGCTGCTTTTGGCTGTAAGCCTTGATAATTTCAGCGCCGATCTCAAAGAGCATAATAGTAATTACAGCCGACAGCCTTTCTCCGGCACATACAGTGGCAGTAGTTATCAGCAACATCGACAGATTACGAGTAAGTGGGTGGCGATCCGCAATATCCCGTATATACGCGAACACGGTTCCCAGCGAACAAACCACAAAGGCGATGATTTCCAGAACGTGCTCCGTGGCGACAGGGACCGTTCGCAGACTCGCTATGGAAAACAAAGTAATCGCCGCAATGATACGCAGAGCGAAGAACGCTATCTGCGTGATGCTAACGGAGGCTGTATGTTGCTTTTCTGAGCTTTTCCGCGTATGCGATCGACTTTTGCCGCGGGATGGTGTACCAGACTCAGCGTCGGAGTCAAATTGCGACTCAAGATACTCGCCGATCTCGTCGGCAATTTGCGCCTCAATTTCCCGATCTCCCGATTCCGCGTAAAAATTTGGGGAGAAATCATAGCTGTCATAATCGTGCGCTTCCGAATAAGGTTGCGCGTGATCATACATTGCATCGCCGCTCCACGCGTCAGACTTCGTCCCGGCCGGAGTATTGTTGCCGTTATTCGGTTGTCTGTTATCGTCAGGTATGGATCCACCCGGCAGTCTTTCTTCGTTATCAGGTTTATTATTAAAGTTATCCATGGCTTGTTATCCTCTCATAAAAAGAAGCAAGGACGGTCGAAGAAAAAGCATCGACCGTCCTTATTATAAACAAGTTTTCGGATTTCGTCAAGCCTTTCCGGCGCATCCAAGGACATCAACAAGTTTATGAGTTACGATCGCCTTGATATTCTCACGGGCGGGCTTCAGATACTGGCGCGGGTCGAAATGATCAGGATGCTCAGCGAAGTACTTACGAATGGTACCCGTCATGGCAAGACGGAGGTCTGAGTCAATGTTGATCTTGCAGACGGAAAGCTCTGCGGCGTGGCGGAGCTGTTCTTCGGGAATGCCGACGGCGTCAGGCATTTTTCCACCGTTCTCGTTGACCATCTTGACGTATTCCTGCGGAACGCTGGAGGAGCCATGGAGAACGATCGGGAAACCGGGCAGACGCCTGGACACTTCTTCAAGAACATCAAAACGAAGCGGCGGCGGTACGAGGATCCCCTTCTCATTGCGGGTGCACTGCTCAGGAGTGAACTTGTACGCGCCATGGGATGTACCAATGGCAATAGCCAGGGAGTCGCATCCAGTTTTTGATACAAACTCCTCTACCTCCTCCGGATGTGTGTACGATGAGTCTTCAGCCTTAACCTTGACATCGTCCTCAACACCGGCCAGAGTTCCCAGCTCCGCCTCTACCACAACGCCGTGGTCATGGGCGTACTCTACGACCTTTTTTGTGATCTCGATATTTTCCGCGAAGGGCTTGGAGGAGGCGTCAATCATAACTGATGTGAAACCGCCATCAATACAGGACTTGCAGGTCTCAAAATCGGGGCCGTGATCCAGATGAAGAACGATGGGTATTTCCGGGCACTCGATAACCGCGGCTTCTACCAGCTTGACGAGATAAGTGTGGTTCGCATAAGCGCGGGCGCCCTTGGAAACCTGAAGGATAACAGGCGCGTGCTGCTCCTTACACGCCTCCGTTATACCCTGGACGATCTCCATATTGTTCACGTTGAACGCGCCAATGGAGTAGCCACCCTTATAGGCCTTCTCGAACATATCCTTTGATGTTACTAATGGCATAATGACCATCTCCTTTTCTCTTTTGATAAATCTTATTGTACCATTAATGGTTGAAAAATACAAGTGATTATGCTATAATATTTTAGAAAATTCATATAGAATTTCCAAATCATTATTTCAGGAGGGAATAACAAGATGGACAAGCTGATTGGATCATGTATTATTGGACAGTCTGGAGGCCCGACGTCGGTTATCAATGCCAGCGCACAAGGTGTCATTCAGACGGCGCTGAAAGCCGACTGTATTACTAATGTATACGGAGCGGCGCATGGCATTAAGGGCGTACTGGAGGATAAGCTGTACGATATGGCTAAGGAGGATCCCGCCGAGCTGGAACTTCTGAAGCATACCCCGTCTTCGGCACTTGGTTCTTGCCGTTACAAGCTGGCGGATCCTGATGAGGATGATACCGACTACAAGAGGATACTTGAGATATTCCGTAAGTACAATGTCCGTTACTTTTTCTATAACGGCGGCAACGACTCCATGGATACCTGCAATAAGATTTCCAAATATATGCAGCGAATGAACTATGAGTGCCGCGTTATGGGAGTGCCTAAGACCATAGATAATGACCTCAACGGTACGGATCATTGCCCCGGCTTCGCGTCGGCCGCAAAGTACATCGCCACATCCTGCGCCGAGGTATGGCAGGACGCGCACGTGTACGATACCGGTATGATTACAGTTGTTGAGATAATGGGTCGCCACGCGGGCTGGCTTGCCGGATCTGCTGCTCTGGCTTCTCTCACCGGATGCGGTCCGGATCTCGTATATCTGCCGGAGGTAGATTTCGATATGGACAGGTTCCTTGAGGATGTTAAGACAATTTACGGCAAGACCGGCAAGTGCATGGTGGCCGCGTCTGAGGGCATTCATTACGCCGATGGGACATTTGTGTCAGAGGCGAAGACATCCGCGACAGATGGGTTCGGCCACGCGCAGTTGGGCGGTCTTGCCTCTATGCTTGCGGAAGCGGTCAGAGAGGCGACGGGCGCAAAAGTGCGTGGAATAGAACTGTCACTGCTGCAGCGCTGCGCGGCGCATTGCGGCTCCGCGACAGATGTGGAAGAGGCATGGCAAGCCGGCGCAACGGCTGTTGAAGCGGCTATATCCGGCGAGACAGATAAGATGGTTGCGTTCAAGTGCTCTCGTGAGGGCGGTTACAAGTGCGAGATGATCCTTGAACCTCTTAGCATTGTAGCAAACTATGAGAAGAAGGTCCCGCGTGAGTGGATCAACGCTGCCGGAAATGGCGTGGAGCAACCCTTTATTGACTATGTTCTGCCCCTTATTCAAGGCGATTTGAATGTAAGCCTTGAGCACGGCCTCCCGAGACACGCGAAGCTCAAAAAGATACTGGCAGAGTAATCACCGCGTTATTATATCTGAGGAAGCTCTGATTATATCGGCAAGAGCAAGGATTTCCCGTCAGAAAAAGGCAAGGCGCCTCGAATACTTTGCGCATTTCAAGCTTGAGCAACGCGTTTCG
>CAYQWH010000015.1:0-22924 GCA_964421265.1 uncultured Oscillospiraceae bacterium
CCTCGAATACTTTGCGTATTTCAAGCTTGAGCAACGCGTTTCGGGCGGAAAATACCCTCCATCCAGCCGCAGACGATTTATTCAGAGGTTCCCTAATACCGGTTCCAGATTAAAATGTTTAATTTGGGATTACGCGGGATTGAGCGCTCGTGCCGCGCGCAGTGCGTCACGCCGCCTTATGCGATACCTGATCTTGATAAAGCTTTTGCCATAGATTAGTATGAACGCTTAGGAAAAATGCCATGTCAACCGATGATTCACAGGTTGGCATGGCATTTGCGTTCTTATAAGACAGAGGCTCACATTGACCGATTTTGCCCTGATAGGCATAAATTTATCTTTCGCGCGAAAGCGCGCACTTTGCCTGACGAAAAGATTCAGGCACATCAAGTATATTTGAGGATCTACGAATCGTTATTACCCGCGTTATCAATATTATCTGATTCAACAGGATTTACTTCTTCGTTTTCATCTTGCCCGGATTCTTCCTGCCCATCCACGTTATCCGAACCGGCGCTATTATTGTCGCTCGCCAACGCAATATCCAGCAGTTTTGACATCTCAGCTCGCGTAATGTTGTATCCGGGGTTGATCCTGCCGTCTGAGCCGCTGACCATACCGAAAGCCCGCAATGAGCAGATAGCGTCAAATGCGTATTCAGAGATGTCCAATATATCTTCAAAGCCTGACAGGACGATTGGGTCGGGGTCTGGAAGCGCTATGCCACGCCATGCCATGTAGCGGTATATGAGCGCAAACGCCTGTTCCCGTAACAGCGGGCTTTGCGGGTCAAACTTGCCATTACCGGAGCCTTCAGCGATCCCGGCTTCTTTTGCCCATGCTACGGCATCACTGTAATAGCTGTCTTCCGGCACATCAGTGAAGCTGACGGATGTTTCAGCGTCTGGTTTGCCGGCGGCGCGCCATAGCATCAGTACAAAATCACATCTCCGTATATCGCTGTCGGGCATAAACTTGCTATTCTCCACACCGTTCACAATTCCGGCGTTATACAGAGACTCAATGTATTGTTCCGCCCAGTGTCCTGACGTGTCTGTGAACGCGCTCTTAATGGACACATGATATGTAGCGCTCAGTCCGCCGATTTCAATTACTATGCTTCCGGTTGCGCCGGATGTGTTGCCGGCGGTGAAGGTACCGTTCTCTGTTATTGTCCCCACATCGCCTGTTACCGAGTAAGTAACGAGGTCCTTGTCAAAATATACTGTTCGAGAGAGCTTCGACAGGGATACGCTGAACTCTGACGTATTGCCTCTCTCCATGTTTTCCAGGGACGGAGCTTTGCCTGTGACGGGGTCAATAACGGTTAGCTTATACGCTTCTGAAATGACGTGAATTGTGCCATAGCCCGATGCGCCGGTACTCTCGGAATACAGCTCTATTTTGTCAATGCCCGGTTCACTTCCCGCTGTGTATATGACATCGGTGACGCTGCCGTAGCCTGTAGACGCGGCAGTTACATCATCTGGAATTTCGGCGCTTCTCCCGTAAATGTCCGACGCGAGGAAATCCAGCGGTACAGAAGAGCCGGTCAGAACATAAATACCGTCATTTTTCAGGAAAAGCCGGTGGGCTGAGTTATCGCCGGTTGGTGTGTCTGTAACGAACAGAATATATGTAGAGCACCGTCGTTCCTGCCCGTCGGAGGGACTGTTTACTACACTTACAGTATCGCTGCCCGGAAGCCTGACGGCCATAGCTGAGGAACCGCCACCGTCAAGGTTCACAGCGGTGACACACCCAATATCTATAAGGTCTGCCGCTACCTCGCTCATCTTTGCCCCGTAGGACTCATCGGACCGGCCGTCAGCCAGATAACAGATGATGGAGCCGTCGTCTGTTATTCCCGCCGCTGTACGGGGGTGGAATTTGAATAGCGCGGAATCCCAGCCCGCTGTGTCGGTCATTTGGCCATCAGACACCAGAATATCCCCACACCCTGTTGCCCATTGGGCGGATGCCAGCCGTTCATCAGTACAGGTCATTGTCAGAGAGACAACGTCTCCTACCGCGAAGCTTGCAAATGTCTCGCCCATATTACAGGATGTGGCGGCGGTCAGAACGGCGTAGCCATCACCTATTTGAAACGCCGTTCCGCTCTCGATAACTTCCACTACTCGCATGGTTGTCACTCCGGATATTTCAAACCCGCCATCAAGTATCTGCATACGCACGGCCCAGCCGTCCGTTGAGGTTCTTGTGGAAACCGTCGAGAAGGCGGAGGTATACAGATAAAGGCCATACGCGTCGCCGCGCTGTTTGTTCAGGTTCTTCAGGTATACAGTTTTTCCGGCGTTTGTCAGAAGCTCACCCGTTTCCGCGTCAATCGCGCCAGTCTCGCCACCTCCGTTATTGGCAAGCGTCATGACTATATCGGGCTGCGCGCAAACGAATGCGCCATTTTCATCGAAAGCAAGCGCGTTTTCGCTGTTGGGTGATGATTTCAATTCGCCGTTTTCTATAACAATACCAATAGGAACATGGTCGGACATTGAGAAAAAGTCAGAATTTACCACGCCCGCTACATTATATCCGAGTCCCTCGGCATACGTTGTTACTTCGGAGATTGTCATACCTCCATATATGGTATCGCAAGCCATGACTATAGGACGCACAGAGCTTTCCCTGGATGCGCTTAAGTAAAAAGTATTCACATTATGCTGGCCGGAGTTGGTTGAAACTGAGGTCGTATATGTAAAGCCGTCTATAAGTTCTGTTGAGTTTGTGTATATTGCTTCGCCTGTTCCGTCTGCCGCTGCCAGCGCTCCCGTTTGCACGAGGAGCGCTACGGCTATGACTATGGAGAAGATTCTTTTTGCTGTGTTTTTCATAATATTCTCCAAAAATGCTATATATCAGTCTCTCTATACTATCATCTCGTTAAACTTGTCCTCTGAGATGATGGGGATGCCGAGACTTTGAGCTTTCGTAAGTTTCGATCCGGCGTTCTCCCCTGCCAGTACATATGAAGTTTTCTTCGATACGGTTGAAGCCACCTTACCGCCAAGACGCCGGATTATATCAGACGCCTCATCGCGGGTGTAAGAGGAAAGCGTTCCTGTGAGCACGAACGTCTTGCCCGCAAACCGGTTATCGGTTTCCGCGTCGTGGCTTGTGGTATTAACTCCGGCGTCTGAAAGCCGTGCCAGCAGATGCTGTGACTGCTCCGCGCCGAACCAAGTTATTATATTTCTTGCTGTCACATCTCCAATGTCATCGACGGAAACCAGAGCTTCCAGTTCCGCGCTTTGGAGTTTATCTAATGTTCTGAACGTCTTTGCCAGCGCCCGCGCCGCGCTGATTCCAACCTGCGGTATGCCGAATGAACAGATCAGCTGCGCGAGGTCATTGGATTTTGAACGTTCAATGGCGTTTATAAGGTTCTCCGCTGATTTTTGCCCTAATCCGGGAAGCACAGCCAGATCCTCAACACGCAGTGAGTAAATGTCACCGGCGGATTTTACAAGCCCACGGTCGATGAGAAGCGCAGCCACGGAGGGGCCGAGTCCCTCAATATCCATCGCCTGCCGGGAGGCAAAGTGAACGATGTGCTGTAATAGCTGAGCCGGGCACTCCGCGCCCGTGCAGCGTATTGCGACTCCGTTCTCGTCTTTGCTGACTGGCGCACCGCATACAGGGCACTTGCGCGGGAACACATATGGGACGCTGTCCGCTGGACGTTTTTCCCTGTCGATTCCTAAAATCTCAGGGATTATCTCTCCGGCTTTTTGCACTATTACAGTATCACCAACGCGGATGTCCTTCTGCGCAATCAGGTCTGAGTTATGAAGTGTTGCGCTGGTGACAGTTGTACCGGCAAGACGCACGGGGTCAAAGATGGCTTTGGGGGTCAGAACACCTGTCCGCCCGACCTGTATGACTATGTTGCGGAGTACTGTCTCTTTCTTTTCGGGAGGATACTTGAACGCCACAGCCCAGCGCGGCGCTTTAGCGGTACTGCCGAGAGTGCTCCGATCGCGCAGATTATTTACTTTTATTACCGCGCCGTCAATGTCAAAATCAAACGAATCCCGGTTCTCCCCTATTTCGAGAATCTGTTTTTGACAGTCGCTTATACTGGTGTATTCTTTGTGAGGCACGGTTCTGAACCTTAATTTCCGAAGAAAGTCAAGCGACTCGGAATGTGTTTCAAAAGACATTCCCACTACGGACTGGACGTTGAAAACAATAATATCAAGCCGCCGCTCCGCGGCGACTTTTGGGTCGAGCTGCCTGAGCGACCCGGCGGCGGCGTTTCTCGGATTGGCAAACAGGGACCTGCCATCCGCCTCTCGCTCACCGTTGAGTTTCCGGAATACCTTCTTGGACATATAGACTTCACCGCGAACCACGAGGTGTTCGGGCGCGCCGTCAAGTTTGAGCGGGAGGCTCCGAATAGTCCGCAAATTCTCTGTTACGTCCTCGCCAATGACACCATTGCCACGCGTGGCGCCCTGCACAAATACGCCGTTCTCATACCGGAGCGCAACGGACAGCCCGTCGATTTTAGGTTCTACGTCAAACTCGGATTCACCAATTTCTGACTTGATACGTTCGTAAAACGCGTCAAGCTCATCAAATGAAAATACGTCCTGCAAGCTCTCAAGCGGAACTTCATGAGCCACTTCGCTAAACATCTTCACTGGCGCGCCGCCGATTCTCTGCGTCGGCGAATCGTCAGTTATAAGTTCCGGATGCGCACGTTCGAGCTTATCAAGCTCCTGAAGCAGCATATCATACTCATAGTCACTTATTTCGGGACTGTCCAATACATAATATTTATAGTTGTGCATATTAAGCTGTTCTCTAAGAGCTTTTACGCGTTCTTTTACTTCCATCTTCCCCTCCACTTTATTCTATTGTTGCGTAAGAGCTGGGGACATTTCCAACAATAACTGTTTCCGCAACGCTCACTTCCGTTACAACCGTACTCCATTCCCCAAGCCCGGCGAGTAGGATGCCGAACGTTACCTCAACATCCATAAGGATACGGTGCCGAGTCTGATTTATTCCTGCCGAAATGAACTCGTTCCGAAAGCTGGTGTTTACATTTGTGACAGACAGAAGGTCCACTTTGATAAGCGGGCCTCTCCCGGAGAGCAACGCACCGCCGATAAGGTTGCCAACCGGTACTTTGACTGACGTGATACCGGAATCGGCAAAATACGCCTCAACAGAATTTGTGATTTTTGTCTGCAATAAGTTTATGTTCGCTATGTTTGTCGAAAGCGCTGTTATATTGCCATTAGAATCTTTTTCCAAAGTAACGAGATTTGAGTAATCAATGTTACCTGTAAGCATGATCTCAGATACAGCTTCGTTTACTGCGATTGTAATATTGTCAGATGCCTCAGAGAGCGCCAGCTCCATAACTATAGGACGGAAATGCAGGGTTATAAGGACTACCATGATTATTAACGTTATTCCGGTTAAAAGCAATATGAGCGCTCCGGCTGACAGCTTGTGCCTTTTTATGGAAAAGACCACCAGGCGTTTTAACATACTTGGACGCATAAGTACCCCTCCTTAGAGATACTTTATGCGCCAAGCTCATAAAATTTCATGTTTTTTGACATTGACGCAGGAGACTGTCTGCGGCTATTAAGATACCCAGCTTGCCTGACTCAAACGTAAGCCCACCCTGTAAAAAGCCTGTGTAAGGCTCACGCATGGGGCCGTCACATGAAAGCTCAATGGACGCTCCCTGTACGAATGTACCTGCCGCCATAATTACTTTATCGTCATAGCCGGGCATTGCCCAAGCTTCGGGTTTGACGTATGAATCCACCGGCGAACCGGACTGAATGCCCTGACAGAACTTTTCAAGCAGTTCGGGTTTGCCAAAATCAATTGACTGGATGATATCTGAACGTCTGGCATCATAAGATGGATGCGTCTGGAACCCCATAAGTTCAAGAAGCCTCGAACCGAATATGACGGTCTTTAACGCTTCAGCCACTGTGTGAGGAGCCATGAAAAGCCCTTGGAAATAAAGCCTGCTACCTCCTACAGTGCAGCCGCACTCGCTGCCAATGCCGGGAGCTGTCAGACGCATGGACGCGGCTCCAACGAGCTGCGATTTGCCAACTATATATCCGCCTGTTGGCGCAAGACCACCTCCGGGGTTTTTGATGAGCGAGCCGACAGCGAGATCGGCACCAACATCCGTTGGCTCCGTAAGCTCGGTGAACTCGCCGTAACAGTTATCTACGATAATAGCCGCGTTGGGGTTAGCCTCGTGTACGACGGAACATATATCGCCTATTTGAGCGATAGTCAGAGCGGGACGCGTTGAATACCCGCTGGAGCGTTGGATCGTTACCTCCGTGACATTCGGATCAGACACGGTGCGCCTGATTTTTGGAAGATCCGGCGCGCCGTTTGGCAAAAGCTCGACCTCGGCATATTTGATACCGTAATACCGCAGTGAACCGGCGTAGTTGCCGGAAATGCCAATTACGCTTTGCAATGTGTCATATGGCGCGCCCGTAACGGATACAAGCGTATTTCCTGGTTGGATATGGGAGAACAGCGCGGCCGTTATCGCGTGGGTTCCGTTGACGAACCCAGGACGCACAAGCGCGGATTCTGTATGAAAGATATCCGCGTAAAGTTTATCCAACGTTTCGCGCCCGATGTCATTATAGCCATAGCCTGTGGACTCGGCAAACATGGGTGCGGATACACGGTTATTTATAAACGCCGACATTACCTTCGCGGTGTTCTCCAACGCAGTGCTGTCAATGTCGCTGAACTTGTCAGCGACATCCGCCTGAGCTTGCTGCGCAAGCTCCATGATTTTCTCTGAAAGTCCAATTTTTTCTATATAACTCATGTTCACTCCAGATTGTTAACTATTTCTTTAAAGTAATTGCCGCGTTCCTCAAAATTGCTGAACTTATCAAAAGACGTGCATGCCGGGGACAGGATCACAACATCGCCATCAGTCGCGGTCTGCGCGGCAGCCAGTACCGCCTCTTTAAAGCTGTCCTTCTCTATTATGGGCATCTGTCCGCCATTTTTCAATACGGCGTCCTTTATTTTCTTACTGGTCAATCCTGTTAAAATCAGCGCTTTTACGTGTTCGCATATTTCCTTGCCAAGTTCGTCAAACGGTACTCCCTTGTCTTTGCCCCCGGCTATGAGTATAACCTTTTCCTTGAACGAGCGCAGCCCGGCTATGGTTCTGGAGGGGCTTGAGGCGATTGAGTCGTTGTAGTATCTGACGCCACGCAGCTCCCTGACAAGCTCTATCCTGTGTGCCACGCCTTGGAATGTTTCGGCCGTCCCTGTCATTGATGCTTGATTTACCATATCGTGTATGACGGAAAATGCTGCCAGGTAATTCTCTATATTATGATTTCCGGGCAGAAGAATTTTAGATGAGGGCATTATTTCTCTTGCCTTGCCACCGACAGATACATATATAACGCCTCCATCTGAAAACGCTCCGTTTTCAACGACGTCACGCCTGCTGAAGAATCTTATGTCCCCGACCAGTTCCGCAGCAAATGAACGCGTCAACGTGTTGTCCGCGTTGAGCGCGACTACAGCAGGGTGCGGAGAATTTCTGAATATATTCTTTTTCGCGTCCACATACTCATCCATACTCTTATGTATGTCAAGATGGTTGGGCGCGAGATTGGTTACTAACGCGCGCGCGGGAGAGCGACGCATAGTCATTAGCTGGAACGATGACAGTTCCAGGACACATAAGTCATTCGGATCCATTTTGTCTGATTGATCAAGCAGCGGCGTTCCGATGTTACCGCCTACATATACGTTTTTACCGTCAGCTTTCAGTATTTCCGATATGATAGTTGTAGTTGTGGTTTTACCGTCCGAACCGGTGACCGCAATGATTGGACATGGACAAACCTCGAAGAACGCCTCCATCTCAGAAGTGAGCGCCGCTCCATTTTTACAGGCATCAGTTATTGCGGGTATGTCCGGGCGTATACCGGGAGAACGAAAGATAACATCAGCCTCAATATTCGCAAGGTACTCGTCACCAAGCACAAGTTTACAGCCGAGACTTTCAAGCTCCTCAATGCCACGGATCTTGTCTCGCGGCGATTTATCACGTGCTGTTACATCAATTCCATGCTGCAAAAGCAATTTAATGAGCGGCCTGTTGCTTACTCCAATGCCAAGAACGGTTACTTTCTTACCGTTCAACTTATTCAGATAATCAGTTAATGTCATATTATCCCCTCAATGATAAAGCTTTCAGTAAGCATTATACTCTGATAAGATACGGATTTCAAACCTGTTTACACATTATTTTGAAAATAAGCAAAAATTTCTGACAGCATTTGACCTGCTGAAGCGGATAAAGCCCCGCTTTTATAAATCGAAATGCCTTTATCGGCGAAAAAATCCCTCGCCAACCTGACATTTTGGTTTACGAAAGCAGGGCTTTACTGTAGGGAATCTTTAAGTAACCGTATGGTTCTGATGGATTTCTGAAAAACGGACACAAACATCTCCGGACAAATTCCACAGCTTGTTCAGACAGCGCGTCTTTAGCCAAAAGGACATTAGGTATACGGTTTCCTTTTTCCAAATAATAACAGGTCATCCGAAATATCCGCAGCAGACTTATATAGTGAATGGCAAATAAATTTGCCATTCACTATATAATTTGTTTTCGGGTCCTCCTGCTCACCTTTCCACAGCGACAGCAGTACAGCGAATGATAACTTTTATCATTGCTTGCCACAATTTACACCTGTGAATTAGTATGACTATAACTATAAATATCTTTCAAGTGATTCGGAACGAGGTGCGTATATATTTGAGTAGAAGACACATCGGCATGTCCCATCATATCCTGTATGGAACGCAGATCCGTGCCATTTTCCAACAGGTGCGCAGCAAAAGAATGACGGAGCGTGTGGGGCGTTATGTCCTTGTTGATATTGGCCATCTCCTGATAGTGCTTGACAACCTTCCAAAAGCCCTGACGTGACATACGATCACCGTTGCGATTGACGAAAAGCGCGTGTTCGTTCTCGGAAGTTACCATACCGCGCCTGCCATAATGCACATAATCTCTTACAGCCTGGATAGCGTCGGAGTGGATTGGAATAATACGTTCCTTATGGTTCTTGGAACATTTTATTACTCCGGCGGAAATAAACACATCTTCCATGTTAAGAGCGACCATTTCACTGACACGAATCCCGGTCGCGTACAAAAGTTCAAGCATGGCGTAGTCGCGATATCCTTTCGGATCTATACACTGAGGCTGATGGAGAAGAAGGTCAACCTCGGAATCGGTCAGAATCTGAGGAAGCTTCTTTTCCGACTTCGTCAGATTTAAATCGTGCACCGGGTTCTGATATACAACATCATTTATTAAGAGAAAAGAATAAAAGCACTTCAGGGAAGAGATGGAGCGCGAAATAGACGCGGACGCTTTCCTGTGACGCTGCATCCAGTCAACGTATTCGCTAATCTGGAGCTGAGTGACGTTAAGAAGATCTACGTCAGTGTTACTCGTCAGGTAGTTATTAAACTGGCTGATATCCCTGACATAGGAAGAACAGGTATTAGCGGACATCTTTTTTGTGTTAACCAGGTAGTACTCAAATTTTTGTATGTAATTCGTTGAATCAGTCATGGAAATTTCACCTCAATCAATTTTATCAGAAAGAAAACGCGGAAAATATGTAATGCTGAATCAAAAAGCGACTTAACGCAGCAGATACAGCAGCTGTGATAAGGCACACGGCGAAGCGCAGGAAAAGAGATTTGTTAATGACAGGTTCGCTGAAATTCCGGAAAACAGCTCCATAGAAAAGAGATAATGATGTTCTGAACGCTCCCACAGCGATGATGAAGAAGCAGGGAAGCGTGAAAAAAGCACTGATGCCCACTAAAAGGAAGAGCGAGGCAAGATATCCGGAGCCAAAAACACAGAAAAAAGCGGACGCGACATAAGTCAAAAGAAACCCCTCTATAAACGCGAGAGCCGGGACTAAAACCATACCGGTCATCGAGAAGCCCGCTAAAAACGTAAGGATTAAAAGCAGCGAAGATTCCATCAGCTGAGCCAGAAAGCTGAAATCAGCCGCCCCGTCAGAACAGATCCGCTGTCTGTATGATGTTAGGTACTGGACTGCCGACTCCGGGACTGAGGATACACTGACGTACCACACCGAACACAGGCAACCGCCCAGGAAACAAACACAACAGATCAAAAATGGAACAACATGGTTTGACGGAACATTTTCTAAAGCGTTAAGATGTCTTCTTCTGTTCATTTTCTTCACCCCCATAACCATATTCCGAAGGTGAAGAAAATATGCGCCCTGACAATAATCAGCCGCTTTCGATTACCATAATTATAATAGCATAAATCGCAGCCATAGTCAAGCTTTTTTTAAATTTTCGTCATTCGGACTAAATGTCCATTGTCATCAGATGTCTCAAGTGCGTCTTCGACTACCGATTCGGATTAACGTTACTCTGTATATTGATGATTACTACTTATTTTTACTATATATTGGTAATCAAGTCTGTAATCGGCGTTGATTACAGACTTTACAGGTTGTTATCAGTGTATACAATAAGTAATCAGGGAGCTGCTATCTGTGTCTGCTGCGTCGTCCGGACGCGGTAAATCCGGTTAGTATACCGCCTGACAGCATACAGGCGGATATGAACAATGACTGACCGTTAATTGATGTTCCGGCGAATAGATGGAGCAGCAGTCTCGCGCCCGCGGCTATAGCTGCCGCGAATGTTCCGCTGAGGAGCGCGAAGCCCCCGTTTTTTCGCCAGGCGATAATGGCTCCAACGCATGAGGCAAGAAACGCTGAAGCCGCTACGAGATCCCCTTCACTCCCCTCCCCTGCTCTCCCGGTACTTACCAGAATTGAGAATATACCGCTGAGGAGCGCAGATATTATAAGAGTCACAGCGGCGCCATATAAACTTCCCAGGAACAGGCCGCTCCTGGCTTGCGGTTTTTTGACCATAGATAATATCCCTCCTTTGACCTTGCAAAAGGTTTATTCAGCGGATCGGAGTTTAATGACAAAATAAAAAAGCCTGTTCTGAAATCAGCTTTCGCTTCATTCAGAACAGGCGTATTTTTATAGTAAACGATAGTTCGAATACCATTTACTATCTTAAATTTATAGTTATGACGTTATTTCAGGTCACTCTCCGGCTTTCTCATCGGGTTCGGTTACATCTTTCCCGGTGGAAGATATGCCCCATTTGGCGATTTTTATGCGCACACGATCCTCGCCGGTCTCGAACGTTACGTATTCATCACTGATATTGACGATTTTTCCGATTATGCCGCCAATAGTAACAATGTTGTCGCCAATCGCCAAGCTGTTGCGCATATCATTGGCTTGCTTCTTGCGTTTCTTTTCCGGGCGGATCATGAGGAAGTAGAAAATGACGACTACTATAAGAAGGTAGACGATCATAACTATACTGCTGCTGCCGCTTGATGTGGTCTCTCCGGAGTCAGTAGTGGTTGTTGTCGCGCACCCAGCGGACACTGTGATGATTAGAGCGATTGAGAGCACGACGGTCAGGTACTTTTTAAGCGTTTGCGCTGTGTTGCTTTTTCTTTTTCGTGAATGCATTATTTAACCTCCAAATTTACTCGGAATAATTCTCTTTTATTATAATAGCAGTCAAACCGAATTTCAAGGTATATTTACCTTTAATTTGTAAACTTATTTGCGAATTGCCAGAGCTTTGGAGTATTTATCACGGAATTTTTCAAAAGAGCCTCTCACAAGGCTTTCACGTATACGCTCCATAAGCTGGTTGTAGAAATACAGGTTATGGGTGACGGCGAAGCGAAGGCTAAGAATCTCACCGCTTGCGAAGAGGTGGCGCAAATACGCCCGCGAATATTTCCGACATACAGGACAGTCACATTCAGGGTCTATTGGTCCGCTGTCACGGCTATACTTTTCATTTTTGATGTTAATGACTCCGTTCCATGTGAAGAGATGGCCATGCCGGCCGTTCCGCGCCGGCATTACGCAGTCAAAAATATCAATGCCACGATAAACACCCTCGATAATATTCGATGGCGTGCCTACACCCATAAGGTATCGCGGCTTGTCCTCCGGCATATGTTCCTCAACAGCGTCTATGGTATCATACATCTCCTGTGTGCTCTCCCCCACTGCGAGACCGCCTATCGCATAACCGGGAAGGTCAAGGGAACTGATAGCGTCCATGTGCGATATGCGCAGATCAACATATGTTCCACCCTGGTTTACACCGAAGAGTACCTGACCGGGATTCGTAACATCGTCACTGCTTTTAAGATGAGTCAGTTCGTTTTTGCATCGGACAAGCCAGCGATATGTCCTGGCGCAGGATTCTTTTACATAAGTGTATTCAGCTGGGAGCCCAATACATTCGTCAAACGCCATCGCTATGTCAGACCCAAGGTTTGACTGTATACGTATGCTATCTTCGGGCGACATGAAAATCTGACGGCCATCAATATGCGAGTTGAATTTTATGCCCTCTTCTGTAATTTTGCGGAGCCGCGCAAGGGAAAAAATCTGGAAGCCGCCTGAATCGGTCAGAATCGGGCCTGTCCAACCCATGAATTCATGCAGACCACCCATGTCTTTGATGAGTTGATCCCCTGGCCGCAGATGAAGGTGATACGTATTTGAAAGTTCCACCTGGCACCCCAAAGCTTTGAGATCGACGGCGGATAGCCCGCCTTTGATCGCCGCCTGAGTACCAACGTTCATGAAAAGCGGCGTCTCAACAGTGCCATGAGCTGTTTCAAGTCTGCCCCGACGCGCTCTCCCCTCTTTTTTCAGTACTGTAAACATTCACTCTCCTCCAAATCATGTGGGCGGTTCAAAATCAAGCGCCGGAGAATATCTGTTGGTGTCACTGTAATGCCACCATTCTTTGCTGTAGCCCTCGAACCCACATTCTTCCATTGCCTGTTCAAGAAGTCTGGCCGCGTCGGCGGCTTCATAGGATACATCGGAATAGTCGCGGTCCGCGGACGCTGTGAAGTTATCAAATTCAGACGGCATCTCGACCGCCTCTCCGTCCAGAGTCACAAGCGTAACATCTATGGTGTCTCCTCGCGTATGACCGCTATATCCGTTAGACGGATTGGACACATAGTTCCCGTCAGGGCAGACATCCCACAGCTTTTTCTGCGCCGAGTGTGTCCGGAACGCGTCCCATATGCACAACCTGTAGCCATGTTCCTTCAGGATGGTCTGCGCGACGGCGAGCTTTTTCACTGTCCCATAGCGCAGCCACGCGTCCTCATATTCATATATGACAGTACCGGTAAAATTGTTTTCTGTGGCGTAGCGCAGATCAACAGCGATATCCGTTATATAATCCTGTACCCGTACAAACGTATCGTCCGATTCCGGTATCTCAGGTTCCGTGATAAATAATTCATCGTCAGAGCCTGACGCGTCGTCCGGCGCGATTTCCGGTACTATGGTTATCTCATCCGGCTCGTCAACGGTTATTACGGACACGTTGTCCGGTTCCGGCGGGCTTTCTGCCATGACCTCCAGCTGCTCTGGTTCTATTGCGGCGGTTTCAGCTTCATGCGCCGTTTCGGTTTGCCCGGAGCAGCCTGTTAAAAAAGCTGTCAACAGAACAATCACAGGAACCACATTGCGGAAAAAATGTCTGAAATATAATCTCATCATTTAAAATAAGTTAAGCCATGTTATACATGTATCGTCATATTTGTTCCCGGGATACACTTCAAGAATTTCAATTTTTATGCTGCTTGTGACAACCGGCGCATCAAGCGCGATTGTCTGAAGCACGCCAAACTCATCGTTAAGCGAAAACGTTTGAGAGGAACCATCAGAGAAAGTAAGCCGCAAGCTCTTAACTCGGCCATTCTTTGAGTAAAGCTCCGCTGATTTCCAATAGCCGTTTTCTATTTCCAGCCCATTAAGGACATATTCACCATCGAGGTCAAGCTGGATCCATTCTCCTACCCCATCTCCGGAGACGCCCTCTATCCAGGCTGTACTGTCGCTGCCGTCAATGACGTTCTCCGCTATGTGGTGCAGGTATCCGGTGTCAGCGTAATACTCCTCCAGATGGGACGACGATGTCACGGACGCGATGGCGCTGTTGCTTGCGCTGTCCACAGCCACGTTGCCATCAGGAGCGGCGGTTCCGTCAGACGCGCCGTTATCCGATGTCTCCTTTTCGGGCTGTTCCTCCGGTTCTATAAGGTCAAGAGGCTCCACAGCGTCTGCGGTGAGAGCGCTGCCATCCTCTTTGGCTATATCCTCCACATCCATATAAAGACGGCTATCCTCAAGGCGCAAGGTTCCGAAAAACGTCAGAGAACCGTCATAAGGCAGAAGACCCCACACCTCTTCACTTACGCCATTATTTATAATGTAAGCTGTGGTTACATCGTTCGCAATGACATAGGATCCGTCGGAGTCGGTCAACAGTATGGAAACAGGATCGTCCCACTTGAGAAACAGTTCCTCGTCGGCTGATATTTTCACGCTGCCTGTCAGGTTTACGATGCCGTCCGCGACTAAATCGGCGCCGGCAGAATCGACGGGTGTATCGTCAAAAATTGCGCCGCTCTCGACTCCTTCCGCGGTCAGGTCATTGTTTTCATCAATTGATTCTTCGACGACGATACCGGCGCTATTATCAGCGTCATCGCCGACATCGTTGTCTTTGCTGAAATGAAGAACGGCATAATACGCGGCTCCAACGACAATGACAGCGGCAAGAGATATTGGTACGGCCTTAGGAATGGCGTGCTTCTTTTTCCTCTGCTCCGGTATTTCATAAGCGGATGACTGGCTTTGATAACTCACGGCCTCTGGCGATGGGCTTGAGATACTGAGCAGAGCGTTTTTCATAGCTGCTGCCGATGAAAATCGCCTCGTCGGGTCATAGGAACAGGCAGTGAGTATAATTTGCGCAAGATCAAAGGACGCGTTGCCTGGCGGAGCGAACTGGATCTCATTTGTCGGCGGAGCGGATGGTAACTGACCGTGATTGAGGAGACTGTACATCACGAGACCGAGAGAGTAAATGTCCGTGGACGCGGCAAGCTCTCCCCTGCCCTGCTCCGGCGCGGCAAAAGCGGATGCTGAAGGTATGCTGCCGTACCCGAAGTCACTTAACTTGAAATTCCCGTATCTGTCAACAAAGATATTCTCGGGTTTTATATCGCGGTGGATGACGCCGTACTGTGCGCATATCTCAAGCGCGGAGCATATGTCGCAGCCCAGCTTTATGACTTCCGGTTCACTTAACGCGTTTTCACGGGCATATTTGCCGATAGGTGTAAGAAGTTCCATAAGAGTATAGACGGTACATCCGGTACCATCCGCATTCGCGATGGCTTTGTAATCATCGACGCGGACGAAATTTGGATGTTCCCTGAGAGATAAAGCAAATTCAATCCCCTGTACAATGCCGTCTGCAATATCGACTTGCGAGATACTCGCTACCTTTACCGCGCTGTGGATTTTACCATTCACCGCCTCATAGACCGTGCTGCGTGGCCCATTGCCAATCTGCCCCGCTGTATTCCATTCCGGCCATATACTCGCGAGAAAATCACTTCCCATTACGCCAAACACCCCCATTTTACAGCTATGTAGCGCGATTACCGATATATTTTATAATAATCGAGCCGATTCGTCAAGTGCTCAGTAATCATTTTTATAATAGTTCTTTTTAAAAAGCTTTAAAGCCTTTTTGCAAAGCACCGAAGGCGCGTAAAGAACTTATGAGACGGCGTGACGTGATGCGCGCGGCACGAGCACGCAAAGCGTGCGTATCTTAGATTAAACCTTTTAATTTGGGATCAGTATTACATTTGTTTCCGAACCGTCTGCGGGAACGGTTCTGAGAAGGATGATTTCAAAATTCATAAAAAGTTCATAAAAACCTCTTGACATCCTCTGTCTAATGGTGTAGACTGTATTCAGTCTAACGAAGTAGACAAGGAGGTTTATTATGGATGTGCCAAAAATTCATGAAAGCGAATACCGGTTCTGTTTAATTATGTGGGAGCATGAACCGGTTACAGCGGTTGAGCTTGCGAAGCTATGCCAGGATCAGCTCGGATGGAAACGAACGACCACCTATACTGTAATAAAGCGCTTGGGTGAGCGAGGCGTTTTGGAAAACAAAAACGGGACCGTGACTTCTCTTGTGTCCAAAGATGAGGCCCAGGCATATGAAATTGATGAGCTGGTGGAAAAGAAATTCGGAGGGTCTGTTCCGGCGTTTATCGCCGCCTTTACAAGACATCAGGTTCTTTCTGAGAGAGAGCTTGATGAAGTTCAGCAAATGATTGACAGGATCAGAAAAGGAGAACCAGGATGAAAGAACTATTTTTGGAAATCGTCAGCATGAGCGTCTCAGCGTGTTGGCTCGTCCCGGCTGTACTCGTAGTCAGGCTCATATTGAAGAAAGCTCCCAGATGGATCAATGTTCTGCTATGGGGCATCGTGGCTATCAGGTTGATTTGCCCGTTTTCTCTCGAAAGCACGTTTAGTCTGATCCCTGACGCGGAAATATTACCTCAACAAGTAATCTCCGGATATAGCTCCGATGTTCAAACAGGAATTGCTTATTCCGATAATCAGATGAGCGATTATCCTGTGAACGATAATTATGAAGAAGTAATCGTTTCCGCAAACAACGGCTCCGATATTGTGACAGTCCTTACGATTGTATGGGGCATTGGCGTTTTATTTATGGCGGTCTATACCATTACAAGCTATTGGCTGCTACATCGGAAAATTGATACCGCGGTTCTGCTACGGGACAACATTTGCCAAAGTGAAAATGTAGACTCCCCGTTTGTGCTTGGAATCATCAAACCGAGAATTTATCTGCCGTTCAACTTGGATAAGTATAATCTGAAATATATTGTCGCGCATGAGCAGGCACACATTTGCCGTAAAGACCATTGGTGGAAGCCCCTTGGATTTTTGCTTCTGACAATTCACTGGTTCAATCCTCTGATATGGCTTGCTTATGGGCTGCTATGCAAAGATATTGAACTTGCCTGTGATGAGAAAGTCATTAAAGAACTTGACAATGAGCAGAGAGCTGATTACACGCAGGCACTTGTCGCCTTTAGTGTGAGTCATCGTATGATAGCTGCCTGCCCTCTCGCTTTTGGGGAGGTCGGTGTGAAGGAGAGAGTAAAAGCTGTGATGAACTATAGGAAGCCCGCTTTCTGGATGATTGCGCTTGCGATTCTTTTATGCGGCGTTGTAGCGTTGTGTTTTCTAACAAACCCTGAAAATAATAATGATATATCCCCTGATGGAATAGGAATTGAAGCATCTGTAAATCCGGAAGAAATGGGAATTGAAGCAACCGCGAATCTGAGTGAGATGAATGGCGGGATTCCCGATGAGGCCAATGTGTTATCAGATATTGATAGAGACGGGCGACCGGAATATGTCATCGTAAAAGGGAAAGAAAGCAATTTGCTGGAGTTTTACTATAATAATGAACTGATTTACACCCATGAAGATATTTTGCCGGTAGATATGGGAGAGGCCTATTATCTTGATGTTGACCGGGACGACCGGGAAGAGATTGTACTGACGATGTACCCGCGGGTTAATTCCATGCCATTAGTTGAGTATGCTGTGCTAAAAAACAATGGCGACAGTTGGGAGAAGTTAGAAATGATCCAGGGGGAAACTCTTCTGTACAACCAATTTCCACTACAGATTTCCAAGGGAGAAGCGGCTTATGAGGCAGTTATTTCCTGCGAGGGAATGGAAAAGGAAATAAGTGTCGATTTAAGCGGACGCGTTTTACAATGGGAGGAGCTGGCGAAAACCGAAGAATCTGCCGTTAAGTACGTGGAATGGTACGAACAGTATTCTCAAGTTCCGGCGGGAAGTATTTGCGGCAGCGTTTGCGACTGGGGTATTTGGGAACTGCAGCCTTCAGAATATGAGGGACATATATGTCTGAAAGCAACTCACGGTATCCAAGGCTCCGGAAAAGAGGATATTTGGGGTACAGCGCAAGTGCTGTTTGACTATAGCGAAGATGGAAAAATCAGATTTTTGGATCTGACCTTTTCACCTTTCGAATCAGCTTAAAAAGAAGAAGGTTCTGGTACTTGGGGCTATCTCAAAACGGTGCTTCCATCGCTTTGAGACAGCCCCGTTTTCGCTTATGTAAATTATATTTTTCTCATGGTACAAATTGGTGTTCCTCGCTTGAAAAAATTGACGGATTCCTGTATAATCAGATAGTTCAAGTTTAAGGAGGGATTATCACATATGGCAAAATCTTCATCAGCAGATCCGGCAAAAATGTTATCACACGACCCAAATAAACGCGGTACACCGACGGGGGCGCTTATAAAACGCTTTTGGCCATATGAACGCAAGTATCTGTCAACAGTTATACTTGACCTGTTTTGCGCCGCGATGACGTGCATATGTGATTTGGTATTGCCGCAGATACTGCGCACTATTACAAATACCGCTGTGAATGATATTACCGCGCTTACCATTCCGCTCGTTCTGAGATTGGGGTTTATGTATTTTGTTCTCAGGATAATTGACGGCGCGGCCGCATATGTGATGGCAGATATGGGACATGTAATGGGCGTGTATATTGAGACAGATATGCGACGTGACGCGTTCGCGCATTTGCAGCAGCTCAGTGTGTCTTACTACTCCAACAACAAAATCGGGCAGATCATGGGGAGGATCACGAACGATCTCTTTGACGTGACGGAATTCGCGCACCATTGCCCGGAGGAATTTTTTATAGCGGGTATCAAGATCATAGTCAGTTTCTGCATACTCTGTACATATAGCGTCAAGCTAACGCTGCTGCTCTTCATATGCGTGCCGTTGATGGCGATAGTTTCAATAAAGCTCAACGGTCGCCTCCGCGCCACGCAGCGCGCTCAGAGAGTGCAGGTCGGAGAATTAAACGCGCAGATTGAGGAGAGCCTTCTGGGCGAACGGGTTGTCAAGGCGTTTTGCGCGGAGCAGACGGAGAATGACAAGTTTGAGAAAGGCAATATACTGTTCCAGAAGCTCAAAAAATACACATACAAGGCGATGGCGCTTTATCAGATTTCCGCACGGCTATTTGACGGGCTTATGTATCTTGTGGTGGTCTTGGGCGGCGGTATTTTCGTTGTAAAGGGATGGATAACCCCGGGCGATCTTGTAGCGTATACGCTGTATGTCACAACTCTCATCGCGACTATACGCAGAATCGTGGAGTTTGCTGAACAGTTCCAGCGAGGCATGACGGGCATTGAGAGGTTCTTTGAGATAATGGACACGCCAATTGACATTGCTGATAAGAAGAACGCGGTAGAGCTTAGACCCGGTCCCGGAGAGATACACTTTGATAATGTAAGCTTTGAATATCCGGATGACCACAACAAGGTTCTGCGGAACGTCAGTCTCCATATTAAAGCCGGGGAACGGCTTGCTCTTGTCGGCGCCAGCGGCGGCGGGAAAACTACGCTTTGCAATCTCATTCCGCGTTTCTATGAAGTTACAAGCGGCGTTATTACTATAGATGGTCAGAATATAAATGACGTGACGCTCAAAAGCTTACGTGGAGCGATAGGAATTGTACAGCAGGACGTGTACCTCTTCAGCGGCACTGTCGCGGAGAACATAGGTTACGGTAAGCCCGGCGCAACGACCGACGAGATAATTAACGCGGCGAAGCTGGCGGGAGCGCACGAGTTCATCTCCGAACTGAAAAACGGTTATGATACCTACGTCGGTGAACGCGGCGTTAAGCTTTCAGGCGGACAGAAGCAACGGTTGTCTATTGCGCGCGTGTTTCTGAAGGATCCTCCGATCCTTATCCTGGATGAAGCGACGAGCGCGCTGGATAACGAGAGCGAGATTCTTGTGAGCCAAAGCATGGAAAAACTCGCTCACGGACGAACAACGCTTACTATCGCCCACAGACTTACAACTATAAAAGACTATGACAGGATCCTGGTAATGGATAAGGAGGGCATTGAGGAAGAAGGTACGCATGAGGAGCTGCTTGCGAAACATGGAATTTATTACCGTCTTTGGAACCAACTTCCGGGTGAAGCGCTGTTACAGTGACCGAACACAGCTAAGCTCATAGCTGACGCGGCAATGCGATATCTACGGTTGATGGTATTATCTAAGGGAAGCGCTGATTAAATCCAGGTGTGCAGGGATTTAATCAGCGCTTCCCTCATTTTCGCATATGGACTTGCGCCCGGGGACAGGGTTATTCGCGGCTCGCCGGTTTTCCGCTTCGCGTGACGTTTTTGCTTAAAGTCCTCTCTTTCTTAACGGTAGCAGCGGCACTTTTCCGCCGGCGCTTTTGAAAGCGAAAGTCAGCTTTCCAGATCATCTAACCAGTCACCAAACTTTTTCACGCGTAGGCTGTTTACAAACTCAAAGTCTGGCGTTACTGTAATTGTCTTGTATTCCGTATAAGTTACCATTCCTGGCTTGGCGCCTTTGGGCTTCTTGACATACTTGACAAGGGTATAGTCAACGGGTACGTGTCCGGCACAACGGCCATCGGAATAATACGCCGCCAGTACAGCCGCCTCTTGCACTGACTGCTCGTCAACCTCACAACCCCCGCGCGTTAATATGATGACATGGCTTCCGTGATAGTTTCGCGCGTGGAGCCACATATCGGTTTTGGCGGCCTGCTTGAATGTAATAGTGTCATTCTGGATGTTAGTACGCCCTACATCTATAAAGCGCCCGGTGGTGGAGCAATAGTGCATAGGTCCGGAATATGCGCGCTTCATTTTTCTGGATGGCTCCTGCTTGGTCATATATCCGCCATCACAAAGCTCATCGCGTATTTCCGCGATATCTACTGTAGTCTCAGCGCGCGTGAGTTCCTCTAAAATGCTGTCAAGATAATCAAGCTCCTCTTTACCTGCGGCAACGCACTCAGTCAGGTGCTTATTGGCGCTTTGTAATCGCTTGTACTCTTTATAATATGTTACAGCGTTCTGGTTTGGAGTTTTCAACGGGTCGAGCTTTATCTCACGTTCGCGGCCGCAGTGGTCGAAAAAATCAGGGGCGATTAAAACCTTGTCGCCTTTTTTCATATGGTACATATTAGCTTTTATTATCTCGCCGGATTGACGCAGATATTCCCGATTATTTGTAGCTCTCAGTTCCTCGTTCTGCGCGGCAAGCCGACGCGCGACTCTGTCGCGGGCGGTTTTGGCCACCTTTATAAGTTGGCGTCCACGAGCTAAGCGCTTCTCTTCCTCATCCCGCTTTTTGCAGAATTCATACAAAAGCTCAGAGAAATTGTTGGCGCGATTGAGACGATACTTGGAACCATACTGTAATATTGGCATATAAGAAAACTCAAATGGCGTACCGCTGGGATCTAATACCACGTAAGGCTCCGGATCCAGCTCACGAAGAGCCAGCAATTTTTCTGTTATCATCTCCCCACCGTCACGCGCCAATACACTGGCAAGCTGCGGTGACGTATCGCCGTACGCGACAAAACTCAGCTCCCGTGCCACAATAGGTGACAGGCCCATGAACGAGCGAACGAGGAATTGATCAAGAGTGGAGCCGCCACTGCCATTTTGTAAAACGCGCAGTATATCGTTGCCATCGACGGCAAACAGATCTGATTTGGCCTGCAGCGGCGGCAGGCTGTATTGTACATTGGGCAATAACGCGCGCGGTTTATCTACTGTACCGACACGATAGAGGCAATCTCTTATCATACCTTCGCTATCTGTCAGTATTGCATTCGCTGTTCTGCCCAGCAGTTCTACAGTAAGATATTGCGACTTGGATTCTCCGAATGCTGCATGAACTGAAAATTTTAATGTGACTATGCGGTCACGTCTGGGCTGTGATACCTCAAGTATCGTTGTGTTCATGAGATACTTACGAAGAAGCAAGCAGAACGCGGGCGGTTCTCCGGGATAGTCATAAGTGAACGGTGAGCAATGGATACGAGGTATATTGGCGCTGCTGCCAATATACAGATTGAAACGTTTCCCTTTGAAAAGCGACATAATGATGGAGCCTCGCACAGGCTGCCATATCCTTTCAATTTTCGCTCCGACAAGCTTGTCCGACAGCTCTTTCGTAAGTGCCTGCAAAAAGATTGAGTCAATAATAGCCATAAATATATTACACCTCCAATATTGCGGTGAACAGTTCGTTCAACCGATCGATCCGCCCGGTCAGGTACAGATACCCGAAAAGTGTTTCCAGAGCGGTAGCCGCGTGGTATTCCCCGACGCTTGCGCCGTGTGGTATTGTGTGAACATGGGCGTTACGTCCGCGCTGGAACACTTCGGCCTCTTCATCGGTAAACATATGCGCGATACGTTCAGATGCCGATGCCTGCGACGCGGCTGACACTATGGCAACGGTGGCTTTGTGAAAGTCGCGGTTAGTTTCCAGCCCCGACGCGGCAAGATACGTCCGCGCCATCAATTCATATACCGCGTCGCCTACATGAGCAAGCCCCAGAACAGACATCGCCTGAAGATTTTTACGCGGGAGCGTCACGGAAAAGTAATTCACGGTCTTCCCATCCCCTGTTTCGGAATTGAAAATTGAATAAAAGTAAGTGGTATAACAGCTATTCTATAGCTATTATACCACAGATAATTTGAGCTTGCTACCGTGAAAAACATGATTTTTCAGGATTGTTTTATTAAGCTACTATAGATAAAGTGCTATAACCGGGATAAAGAGAGAAGACGAAGTCCTGATTCGCGCCATAATCAGCGTGTCCGCAACGCTCACAGCGGCACCTCCGTTGTCAGCACCGCCTGGACTATCCAGCGGGTGGAGTGACCGTTGCCGGTGCACGTGGACAGCGTCAGTATGTGGTCGCTCACATCCGGCACAATGTC
>CAYQWH010000016.1:0-21888 GCA_964421265.1 uncultured Oscillospiraceae bacterium
TGCCATTGCAATTATAATCTTTTTAATTACTTTTGTTACTGTTATTCCAGATGGTAATGAAGTCACTAATGCCGGTGGCACTGGCAATTCAGCGACAATAACAATCAAAACTCTTCTCCAGCTCCCCACAATTACAATAACCATAGGTGATGTTTCTAACGTTATCGTGAACCCATACCAGATGGAGGTTAAACTTAATGAAAGCGACACAACCACCACTGCCAGCATTTTGACTGCGCCAACTCTGCTGACTAATGGGTCCGATGTTGCTATTAAGTACACTATAACTCCGTCCGCTACTGTATCGGGATCGGACAGTAAAGTGACATTCGAGACAACCATGCCGACTGATGCTAATTATAATTCGAAGAGTGTCTTCCTCTATGTGGAAGCGCTGGGCAGCGATAAAGTAACATCAGGCTCGACAAGCGGCTTGTCGTGGACTACTGCTTACGTAAGTGGCCAAGCAAACTTGGCTGTGATAACCAAGGAAAATACATCGAATACAGCAACCGCCACCATGGACGCTGCTACAAAAAGTGACGAAACCACAACTAATGGGTATGGTGCTTTCTGTATACAGGGTAATAGCTATGCCGACCCCGATAACCCGTGGAATGCGGATAATGACACAATAACTTTGACTTTGGTCTTCGACTTCCAGCCTGTGATTGGAAGTACTGATGCTGGCTCTGGCTCTTGATCACCACATCGTGAATAACGGATAAATCGGCATAGAGCCGCGTCATACCGGCGCGGCTCTTTTTGTCAGAGGGGAGATGATAATATTTGAGGAGAAAAATAGCCCTTATAGTCGCGTCAGCGTTATTTATCAGTCTTATCCCTTTTACTATGCCGACTGTATCAGCGGAGAGCAATGGAGTTATAAGCGTTACCATTGGCGATGTGTATGACATCTACGTCAATCCCTACATGATGGCGATTGAGACGGCGGACGGTACTGTTTCCAATAACAGTGTGGTATCCTCGCCGACAACATTGACGAACAACAACACGGCCGCGCCTTTGAAGATTACCGCGTACGCCAACGCGGAGACGACCGGCGAGGTGATATTGGCGACTATGTCCACCACAAAATTTGTCCGTGCCGAAACCGTAGATAAGTACGCTTTCTTCCTCCTTCAGCTGCGGGACACCGCTTCGAATGACGAGTGGATAGATCCCGCTGATTATACGGAGGACACCGATAAGGTTGTGCTGGTGGGGAGCGAGATCCTGGACGCTCCCGGCAACACCGCGTCCGTGACGGTCGCCGCCGGTGGCATGGCGGAGTTCCGCATTATCGGCGACTGCAATATTCCTACCGCGTCCGGCGCGAAGGTGTGGACGGATAACCCCATAGTCTTGGGCGATAAGCCGGATGGAGTTACCATCACCATCGTGCTCGATTTTGAACTTGACCCGGCGAATTACACAGTAACGTTTGAGTTCATTGATGACTCTAGAGCGAAAGCTTGGACAACGGAAGAAAATGTCAGGGGAGTGTTTGTTGACGGCGTGGACGTTACCGCCAGCGGAATTGTTCAGCCCGTTGGCAGCGAACTCTCAGTAGAGATCCGGACAGCGGATAATACTGAGGTAGGCTGCTACTACATATTATCTATTTTTGTTCTGAAATATGATAATCCGGACAGCGAAAATCCAACATATGAGCGTCAGATTTTCGATATAGGCGGTGATAGTTCTGACTACGTTGACATTATCAGTGCCGGTAGTACGTCGGGCAATTTACCTATCGCTGTAGATTGTATGGTAAACTTCTCTGCCATCGAAGAGGAGATAAACATAAATGACGATGTAATTATTGAGATCTATGTCGGGCAAAAGACCAGCAACGGCAGCGGCTCATCAGAAGGCGGTTATTGGTGGGCGGATCCGCAATAGACTACAGTTAAGGAGATGATAAACTTTGTCAAACATCAGCAGCATAATGAGCAGTTCCAGCTCCAGTTCCAGCATATACGGCAGCAGGAATGTGCTGTCCGGTCTCGCCAGCGGTCTTGACACCGAGACGCTGATTGAGAACAGCATTCAGGCGTACTTAACGAAGATCCAGACCCTTCAGCAGCAGCAGACTAAGCTCATATGGAAACAGGACGCTTACAGGACTCTTGCCGACCAGCTCGTGTCGCTGTCCAATAAATACACGTCATACACGTCCAAGACGAACCTGTCCAGTCCCAGTTTCTTTTCCAACAACATATTGACCACAACCAATGGTACATACAGTGACCTCATATCCGCTACGGGCAAGACCAACAGCGATATTCAGATCAACGCCGTAAAGCAGCTTGCCTCCGCCGCCAGGTACACCTATTCCGCCGACAACCTGAACGGAGGGAGCCTCACCGCCAACGAGATTGACTGGACAGATACGTTCGACGTCAGCGACATATCCGGTTCCATGACGATCACCTACGGCACCAAGGCCGTTTCCATTGACTTTTCGGAGACGGACACGGTGTCCAGCGTCACGGATCTGAGCCGTCTTATCGGCGAGAAGCTGGCGGATCAGAAAATCACTCTCAGCGACGGCACTACAGTCGCGGCAAGTACAAGGATCGGCGTCTCCGTTGACGGGGACAGCATTAAGTTCACTGACCTTATGAACGCCGGTAACAGCGTGTATATCAGCGGCGCCACGGGAGATCTTACGAAGAACAGCGGATTGACCATTCAGACCGGCACAAGTTCTACTCTCACAAGCACGCTCTCCGTGACAGACGCGAGTGCGCTCTCCCATGAGGCGTCTATGGCGGAGTATCTGTCCGGCAAGACGATTTCCGTCACGCTGGACGACACGACGAAGGAAATAAGCATGGGCACCCTTGACAGCACCAGCAGCGTCAGCCTGATGGATCAGCTTGTCAGCAATATCGGCGCGGGGTTAAAGAGCGCCTTTGGCGACAAGGTCTCCGTCACAAATGACGACGGCGCCCTGTCGTTCAGCACCAAGTACGGCGGCGTCTCTCTCAAAGTCAGTTCCGATTACGGCAGCGCGCTGGGTATCACCAGCAGCCTTACAAATTATCTGAACACAAGCAGCAGCCTCGGTGACCTCCTCGGCGATAAGATCAACGATCTGGATATTGCCGGGTACGACAGCGACGGAAACGCTCTCTACAGTCTCGTGGTAAACGGTGTCGAGGTGGGACAATACACCGCTGACACCGCTCTGGAATCTGTTATCTCCGCTATAAACAGCTCCGACGCGGGCGTCACGGCGGCCTATTCGTCGATGACCAACAAGTTCACGTTCACCGCCAAGGAGACGGGCGCGGACAACGACATCACCTTCGGCGACGGGCTTGGCACCGCGCTCTTCGGTGAGCCGGAGCTGAACCTCGTCGATGGTATCATAGCGGATGGCGATGGCAATCTGATTGAAGCGGGTACCACCAGCAACGGCACAACGTATTATATTAGAGTTAATGACGACGGTACGTATTCAGCGGTAGACCAGGATGGCAACAGTGTGCGCGACGGGCGGAAACCGGTTACGGTCACAGAGGACGACATAACTGACGAGATGCGCGAACTGTCCCGCAAAGGTTACACGGCGGGTACCGACGCGATCGTGAACGTATCGGTCAACGGTGAGAACATGACGCTCCAGCGTTCGTCCAATGTCATATCAATGGATGGTCTGAGCGTCACTCTGAAGGGCACGTTCAACGAGGAGTTCTATGTAAGCGGCAACAAGGTCGGTATTCCGGAGCTTGATGAGAACGGAGACTACATCTACAATGACAGTGGCCAGATAAGGATCAAGGAGCTTAGCTCTTCCAGCGTAGTCACGTTCACCACGAAGGCGGACGCGGATACGATAGTGGACGCCATCACGTCGTTTGTCGATGAGTTCAACCAGCTCATGCAGGATGTGCATGACGCGTTCTCCACTCAGCCGCTTAAGGATTCCAGCAACAATGCCTATGAGCCGCTGACGGACGACGATAAGGATGACATGACCGATTCGGAGATTGAGCGTTACGAGACTAAGGCTAAGACGGGTCTGCTCTTCGGCGACAGCGATCTCTATCAGCTTTACAACCGTCTGCGCAGCGCGATCACACCCGGCAGCGATTCCCGTAAGGCCATGGAGTCCATCGGCCTGACCACGTCCTACAGTGACGGTGTGCTCACGCTCTCGTTGGATGAGGACACGCTGCGTGAAGCGTTGGAGACGAACCCCGACTCCGTTAAGAGCGTGTTCACCGGTGACACGGAGAACGGCAGCAGCACTGACGGTCTTATGACGCGGCTCTCCAAGACCTTCGACGCCTACGGTTCCACCACATACGGCAGTTACGGCATACTTGTTCGCAAGGCCGGTTCTTCGTACAGTTCCCTGTCGCAGATGGACAACACGCTTCAAGATCAGATTGACAACTACGATGAACAGATTGAGAAGTGGCAGGATAAGATGAGCGACCGCATTGACTATTACAATAACCTGTACACACAGCTTGAGACGCTTATGCTCGAGTTGAACAACCAAAGCTCAGCGCTTGACAGCCTGATGAGCAGTTATTGATTGGCGCGACAAAAACCCGGTTCCCAAAAGGGAGCCGGGTTTTTTACGTTATGGAGGTTCAGCGCACAAAAAAGGAGCCTTTAATAAAGACTCCAAATGCGCGCTGAAATTGCTCAGTTTATTGTTTTATTTTTAGACTTCTTCTCCAGATACAGCTTATCCGCTATCATGGCGATGAACTCTGAGTTCGTAGGCTTACCCTTGTCGATAGACACGGTGTAGCCGAACACGTCCTGGAGTACATCTACGTCTCCGCGATCCCACGCGACTTCTATGGCGTGGCGGATAGCCCGTTCGACGCGAGAGGGCGTGGTGTCGAACTTCTTCGCCACCTCCGGGTACAGCACCTTCGTCACGGCATTGATCACATCCATATCCGCGACCGTGCGAATTATCGCCTCCCGCAGATACTGATAGCCTTTGATGTGCGCCGGGACGCCCAGTTCATGTATGATCTCCGACACCTTGAACTCCAAGTCACTGTCAGTAAAGTCACCATCATCCTGTGGCGGCTCTTCGTCTTCCATTGACTGACGTATACGCGCCACCAGTGTCGGTACCGCAAACGGCTTCACCATGTAGTACGTCACACCTAACTTCGCTGCCTTGGCCAGTACCATATTGCTGAAGAACCCGGACACGACCATACACCTTGGCCTGTCCTCTTTCGGAAGCTGCGAAATGCACTCAAGAACTGACAAACCGTCAAGATCCGGCAAGAGCATCTCTGTAAGTATCAAGTCCGGCTTCGTGCTTTCTATAATCTCTAACACATTCAGCCCAGTTGCCACGCTGCCAACAACAGTGAGATCAGCTTCCTCGTTCAGGATGCGCTCCAAAGTGCTTCTGAAGTCGTCATCCCCATCAATAAGCAGTAATTTAATGTTCTTATTCATGATTCGAAATCACTCCAATCGGACTCCCACTTAACCGCTATTTTACATTAGAGATAGTAATTTTCACGGATGTTGCTTTCTCTCCAACAATCCTGAAAATATTATATATATAAGTTCTAATAGCTTATTCTGTCATTCTGTTCGCTATCAGTTTATGTTACACATTTTACCACGCAAATTTATAAAATGCAAGTGTTTTTTTGGTAATTTTTTAAATTTTTTTGACCGATTTCTTGACCGCAAAGAACTGCGGTGCCGATGTTCTCACAGCCATAGCTCCAGCATATGGTTCAGTGACGGAAGGTCAAGTGGCTTTGCCAGGTGTCCGTTCATTCCAGCGCTCGTGGCAGCGCTGATGTCCCCGGCAAAGACGTTTGCCGACAGCGCGATCACCGGTATGGTCTTCAAGTCCTCCCTGCTGGAGGATCGAATTGCGGCCGTCGCCTCGTATCCGTTCATGACCGGCATCTGGATATCCATGAGGATAATGCTGTAATATCCGACGTCCGAGGCCAGTACCTTGTCCACCGCCTCCTGGCCGTTTTCCGCGACCTCCACTGTCAGTCCGGTCATTTCCAGAATCTCCGCGGCGATCTCACGGTTCAGCTCGTTATCCTCTACGACCAGCGCCCGTCTGCCTTTGTAACTCCTGTTATGCAGCTCCTGCAGTCCGGACTCCTGATTTTTCTTCGCCTGTCCGGTGGACGTGCCGATCTCCTGATGGCGCAGCGGCACCGTAACGGTAAAGGTACTGCCCTTGCCCAAGGCGCTCTTGAGCTTTATATCTCCGCCCATAAGACCGACTATGTTTTTAGCTATGGACATACCCAATCCTGTACCCTGGATTTTGCTGACGCGGACATCCTCCGCCCGTTCAAACGGTTCGAATATCTTCGTTTGAAATTCCTCTGACATACCGATACCGCTGTCCCGGCAGATGAACTCGTATATTCCCATCTGGCTCTCTTCGGGGCGCCGTTCACGCAGTTCCAGTGTTACCGTTCCGCCCTCAGGCGTGTACTTTATGGCATTGCTGACTATGTTCGTCAAAACCTGCTGCAATCGGGTTTCATCCCCAACTACGTTTGGATTGTGTAATGATACCTCCTTTACTTCATAAGTTAGCTTCTTCTCTTCCGCTGTGGCAATAAACAACTCCTTTATGGTCTCAAGAAGCTGCGGCAGCGAGAATTCCTCCTCTCTTAATGTCAGTTTCCCTGACTCAATTTTATTCATATCCAGAACATCGTTAAGGAGCGACAACATATGCCGGCTTGCCATAGAGATCTTATCCAGGCACCCTTCGACGCGCTTCATATCATCCATATGCGTCTGAGCGAGCATGGTCATACCTATTATAGCGTTCATTGGCGTGCGAATATCATGTGACATTTTTGACAGGAAGTCCGTCTTTGCTTCACTCGCTGTCGTTGCCGTCTCATACGCGGTCATAAGCGTGCGCTTTGTTTCCCTGTCCTCTTTCCGCTGTTCTGTAATATCCTTGAGGTAGTTGAGCGCGATTATGTCATTGCCGCCCTGCTCCTTCATCAGGATAACAGTATGCCGCAATATACGCAGTGTTCCTCCGCTCGCAAGAGTTTCGTATTCTAACGTCACCTCTCGCTTCCCTTGTGAATACGAGTTCATCAGTCTCTTCGTATCAAACGTATCGGCAAACGCCTGACGATCCTCCTGCGATACATTTTTCTCCATCCATCTCGCAAAAAATTCGTCCGCGTCGCACGGCGCGCTAAGCCCGACGCTCTGCAGCACGAAGGTTCTTCTTCCGTCTACAACTTCATAAAAATCCTCCTCGATTAAATTTTTGCTTACGTTTACGTTGAATACAAAAACTGTGTCAGATAGAATAGCTTGCCTGTATTGCTCACCCTCATTCAGGGTTTTCCTAAGCTGCGCGTTAATCGTATCTATCTGCGCTTGCGCCTGAAGCAGCGCCTCACGTGTCTCATCCAATTCCTTGCGCTGCCGCGCGAACAGGCTGTGTTCCGTAAGCGCTGCATCCGCGTCGCTATTGCCCCGAATTATCCATAAGGCTCTGAACGCGTCTAACAGAACCGCTTCCGTGCTCATATGTAGTGTTTCCCCATTGATTACCCCCTCAAACTCGAAAAATACCGGAACATCCTGCTCCGAAAGTGTTGGCACAAGATACTCCGGAGACATAATATATTCAAAAGTATGTCTATATTCCTCCAAAACGTGTTCCCGGCTCCATTGGCGCACGACGCGCCGATAATCGTCTGGCGCAGCCGAGTCGCTGTCACTCTCGTCAGCCGACAGTCTCAGATCCACAATCGTACCCGCCGTCAGATCCACCGTGCTTATCCTGAGATAGGTTTCCTCCCATGAAGTGCCGGGCCGCTCCGGGTCTGCCGGTTCAAGAGTAATGACAGCCATCTCCTGACCGTTACGCGGCTTTAAACGCCATCCGCGTTCCCGTGCCCGGATCTTGTCACCACTTTTATTGATTAGACTGTATTCCCCGCTATCAGTTCCGCCGCGTGAAGATCCATCGCGTCCATCCTGCGCAACGATTCGCAGGAATTGCCCGTCAGTCCGCGCCATAAATTCATCAAATGTCATTCCCAAACGCTTAAGTGCCCCGCGGCTTATAAAGCACACCGGATACTCCTTTTCAGGTATGCATCCCACAAAACCCGCATTAAAGCTTTCCGCAAAAAGCATCCTGGTGATCTGTTCCAAGTCTTCATCCATAAGCCCGTCATAATCGCGAGTAAAAAATATCTCCCCCTTATAAAGCGATCTTGCTGACATCTGTTTTCCCTCACTTCCAAGGCGACCTGTAACTTGTGTTGAGTTTCATCAAACCATCACCAGGTTTGTCAGAACATTCCGGCCTGACATCTCATTCTAATCCCAGATTAAAAGATTTCATCTGGGATGGGCGCACGATTGCGTGCCCGTGCCGTGCGGCGCGTTGCGCCGTATTATAAGTTCTTTACGTACCTTCAGTGCTATGTATATTATAATGCCTTAAAGCTTTTTTAAATGGCTTGGTATCAGATATATTTTTCCGGCGCTCTTGCCATCAACCCGGCGCTACATCAAGATAATCCGTTACGTCCACGGCGAATCCCATCGCGCCCTTAATGTGCGGTGTACTGTCGTTCGTCCATATGGCGCACATTGAAAGAGCAAAATGGCGTTTTCCTTTCTCGGTTTCAAAGTCCACTATACTGCTTACCATTGGCATCTGCGCGGTCGTGTTCTGGCAATCTTTCCAGAGCGACTGGATGGCGCATCCCAGCAGTTCCCGCTTGAATTGCTCGTGCTGTTGCTGAGTGGCGATTATTCTTTGCGTATTACCGCCGTCAGCATCGACGGTGGTCAGCACCAGAACATCCGAAGCGCTATCAAGATAAAACCGCAGTTCCCCGGTACTTCCGTAATACTGTAAAATGTTCCTCTCACGTGACGGTGAGACTCCCTCACCGTCAATAATATTCTTGCTGCGCAGAATCTCAACCGCGGCGTTATTCGCCTGCTTTTCAGAGCGATTGCCCGTTGAAACTACCTTCAGTTCTCTTTGAATCTCATCCTGACTGTCCTCAAGGCACTCAAGGATCAGCGGATTAAACGCCCCGCACTCACCGTTCACGATCATCTGTACCGCTCTCTCGTGAGTAAACGCCGGTTTATATACGCGCTCACTGGTAAGCGCGTCATACACATCCGCCATGGCGACAACCTGTGCCGAAATCGGTATCTGCTCCCCTACAAGGCCGTCAGGATACCCGCGTCCGTCCCAACGCTCATGGTGCCAGCGGCATATCTCAAACGAATATTGAATAAGCGGATCGCTCTGGTCGAAAGGTATGTTCTTCAGCATCTCGGCGCCAATCGCTGAATGGGTTTTCATTATCTCGAACTCTTCTTTGGTCAGTTTCCCGGGCTTATTAAGTATTTCCTCCGGAATTGATATTTTCCCAATATCGTGCAGCGATGATGCCATCGTAATCGTCGCGATCGACTCATTTGTAAGACCGTATTTATCTGTTTTTTTCATCAGCGTCTTCAGTAAAATCTCTGTCAAGGTATTTACATGAAGGACGTGCAATCCGCTCTCGCCATTACGGAACTCAACAATATGACTCAATATCTGTACCATCATATTGTTATTTCTTTGCTTCTCATAAATCTGCTCTGAAACCAGCTCTATTAGCTTCTTCTGTTTCTGGAACAGCACCATCGTATTGTTCACCCGGTGTTGGACAACAAATACGTCAAATGGCCTTGTTATATAATCAGTAACTCCAAGCTCATAAGCTCTGTTTATATACGATGGTGTAACTTCCGCCGAAATCATTATCACCGGCAGTGTCTTTATCCACTGCCTCCTGTTCATGACCGCCAGCACATCAAATCCATCCATCTCCGGCATGACAATATCCAAGAGAACAAGATCCAGTGAAGAACCCATCTCTTCAATTATTTCAATCGCCTGGCGCCCGTTCTCCGCTTCCACTAAATCATATGAATCGGAGAGTATCTCCTTCAAAATCTCCCGGTTCATTTCATTGTCATCGGTTATGAGGATCCGGCTTCTTGAATCTGTTTCGTTCATTCTTAACTCCCCGTATGCAATATATTCATGACTTATTCTCAAAAGGCAACCGGCAAACTGCCATATGTACGCGTTTTAGAACGCGCACGTCGGCAGAATTGCACTGTCAATCATCCTCAAGAGACGGTACGTCATCCATATGCGTATCGTCAGTATTCAGATTCTTCGCGTCCAATTTCCTGTTCTCGTCTCACCAGCCGCGCCAACTTGATGAACCTGTCCAAAATATTCTATCACGGCGCGGATCATTCACTGCCAAGCTCTCCGTCAGTTCTGTCCCGTCAAGCAGGATAATCCACCCGGCACATCCAATCTGAATAAAAGATGGCTCAAAAATTTAATATAATCAAAGCAATCATTTTTCTTGTAAAAGATTGCTTAACTTCACAGTCTTATTGTATACGCGTAAAAAAGTCATTCACGAGCGTATGCAGTAATAAAGTCCCTTTTCAGGTCACCAACATACTGAAATTACTCATATCTTCTTCCCGAAAAAGCGCGCCAGCAGATAATGTCTCGTTCATCCGCCGCAAACCGCGTAACGGGAAAGGAAGCGTTTCGCATCCTGTGAGGTGCCAACGGTTATCTTATCAGGCTCATATGTAAAACCGGCTGTCTCCTTGTAGCCGGGAACGTATCGTGAGCCGCTTCATAAGCGTAGGCGCGGCACGCCGTCTTATAAGTTCTTTACGTACCCTTCGGCGCTATATTAAAAGAACTGGTATAAGACGACCGGTTCCGGCATTGAGAAGGTTCTCGTGAATCCCCTCTCAATCCCGCGAATCATGGCCTTTCGCTCCGGGCAAATTGGAAACTTGCCTGCTTATATTTATGAAATAGCAATGGGGCTGCCGCTTGTTGTATTGTTACTGAGTATACTCATCATTGGCAAGATCTTCACCGATGTCCTTGTAACCGCTTTCCAGGGAGTTTCTGCGCTTCGCTTCCGACTGGTATTTTTTAACAAATCTCTCCGCACGATCAAGAGGAAGCAATGTACCCGCGCCCGCAATGCAGCCTCCCGGACACGCCATACCCTCAAGCAGGTACCCGTTATATTTTCCGGCTTTTGCCATTGCCATAAGTTTGCGGCAATCGCGCAGACCTTCGGCTCTCTCGGTTTTTATCTCGCGTCCCGGATCCGTTTCCTGGATAATACTCCTGACCGCGTCCGCGACACCACCCGATACGGCAAACCCGCGTCCCGCGGCGGTGCCTTCGTTTAACACATCTCCGTCCGGGAGATTGGAAACGTCAATATTTTTCGCGTCGAGCATACCCATGAGTTCCTCAAACGTCAGCACAAAATCCACGTCGCTCCGTATATCTTCACGTATAGCTTCCAGCTTTTTCGCGGCACACGGGCCTACAAATACAACCTTGCATCCGGGATATTGCGATTTTATAAGTCTCGCCGTAAACACCATGGGGGTAAGCGTCATGGATATGTTCTTTTCCTCCGTTGGGAAAAGCTTATGAACCATGGTATGCCACGCTGTGCAGCAGGATGTGGCCATATAAGGCTGCTCATTTGGAACCTTCGCCACGAAATCCTTCGCTTCCTCAACAGCGCATATATCAGCTCCCACCGCGACCTCCGCGACGCGGTCAAATCCCAGTTCCCGCATGGCTACCACAAATTTTTCAGGCGTACAGTTGCTCCCGAACTGTCCAATAAACGCCGGCGCGAGAATGGCTATTACCTGTTCGCCGGTCATTATTGAGCGCACAACCTGATATATCTGACCCTTGTCAACAATCGCACCAAACGGGCACTCAACAAGGCACTGCCCGCAGGCAACACATTTGTCCTGATCTATCACCGCGCGTCCGTGCGAATCCTCCGTGATGGCGTCCACACCGCATGACGCCTTGCACGGGCGCTCAATGTATGAGATCGCGTTATACGGGCACGCCGCCGCGCAGCGACCGCATTTCACGCATTTCTTCTCATCAATAACGCTCTTTCCATTGTGAAAGAAAACGGCGTCCTTCGGGCATACCTGATGGCATGACGCGGCAAGGCAGTTCTGGCAGAGGTCGGTCACAACATAACGCTTAGTCGGGCACCTGTGACAGGCGTACGGGATGATATTTACAAGTGGAGGCTCATAATACTGTTCCGCGATAGCCGCGTTGTCCATACCCTCGGTCACAAGAGAGCGCTGTTGAACCGACTGCACAGACAGGCCCATAGCAAGTCGTATCCTCTCCCCCGCGATAGCGCGCTCAAGGAATATTGACTCCCGGTGCATTGGATCCTCACCCGGAACTATCACGTATGGCAAATCTTCAGCTTTTGTGTAATCGTCGCTCTCGTAGGCCATCTTAGCGACTTCCGTAAAAACTTTTCTTCGTATATCTGTTATAAGTGATGGTATTCCTCGCATATGTGGCAGCTCCTGACTTAAGAGATTATTTTGAAATACGGCAAACGATAAGAACATTGCCGTTTGCTTTTATGCTTTCAATTATTGGGTCTCTTAACTATTATTATACAACTATCCGCTGTAAAAAGCAACAATTATTTTGCCCATTACGCATAAATGGAAACGGCTTATAGCCACGCGCGATAATTCTGAACCTGTACCCGACGTGATGGGTGCTGACTCATAGAACCATCGTGTATTATCGCGCCGTATACTTTTACCGGACAGCGGACCGCGCGCCGTCTCATTTAACTACCACGTTCTCGTCACCCAGCAGCTCACGCAGCTCCTGCAAAAACGCGTCGTGAATCAGGCACCGCGTTCCAACACGTTTTTTTGTATCGGCAAAATATATTACCATCTGCTGGTTCCCGGGAAACATTTCCTTTACGATATGCACCCTTCTGAACAGTGGGTCTGACTCGCTTGGCAGCTTCACATACAGCTTAAGCTCACTCGGGTCAACCTCAGTTTTCCCTTGCCTTCCGCCCGAGACAGGCTGAACTGAGTTCACCACAATCTGCGGAGCCTTTTCATCTCGCAGGGACAGTCTGCCGCTGACAAATATGACTTCGCCCTCCTGCAGATAGGTTCTTGACGCGTCCAGTGTTTTCTGGAACACAAGCATCTCCATACTTCCCGTCGCGTCATCAAGCGTAACGTATGCCATCAGGCTCCCATTCTTTGTGGGCTTGACCTTACAGGTTACTACTACCCCGGCCACGGTCAGCTCCTGATTGTCGGTATAGCGGTGGGTTTCACTCTCCTCCGCGCAGTCGCTCAATATGGAACCAAGCGGCACAGTACCTTTCAGCTTCTCCGCCTTGCGATAGCTGTCCATCGGGTGGCCTGAGAGATAAAGCCCCGTGACCTCTTTCTCCATAATAAGCCGCTCGTGCAAGCTGTACTCCGGTATGTCCGGCAGTTCTATGCTGTTCTCTTTTTTGACGCCGCCGAAAAAGAGATCCATCTGCCCGTCAATATTCTTCTTGTGCGCGTTTGAGACACTTTCGAGAGTGTACGTCACGACTTCCATCAGCTGGCTCCTCTTCGCGCCTGTCGAGTCGAACGCTCCGCACTTTATAAGGCTTTCTACGTTGCGCCTGTTGAGATCCTGTCCGACCATGCGGTCGCAAAAGTCATAAAACGTCTCAAACTCGCCGTTCTCCTCGCGCTCCTCCATAACGCTCTCAATAAACTTGCTGCCTATGTTTTTTACGGCGACAAGACCGTAACGTATTTTTCCATCTTCCACGGAGAACCGGTTTTTGGATTTATTTATGTCCGGCGGCAGCAGATCTATACCCATCTGTGAACATTCGGCGGTATATTCCGCTACTTTTTCGGGATAGTCAAGTACTGTGCTCATAAGCGCGGCCATGTACTCCCTCGGGTAATGGTACTTCAGATAAGCCGTCTCATACGCAACTATTGCATAACTCACCGCGTGAGCCTTATTGAACGCGTAATTCGCGAAATCAAGAATCTCGTCGTAAATACTGCCGGCAATGTCTTCAGGCACACCATTCGCGACCGCGCCACATATACTGCGCGTAGGATCCCCGTTTATGAATGTGTCCCGCTCCTTGACTATCTCCGCCTGTTTTTTCTTAGACATGGCCCGCCTTATCATATCGGCCTGTCCCAGTGAGAATCCCCCAAGTTTGCGGAAGATCTCAATAACCTGCTCCTGGTAAACTATACATCCGTAAGTAACATTCAGAATAGGCTCCAAGAGCGGGTGCTTGTACGTTACCTTACTGGGATTCTGAGCCGCGGCAAGAAAACGCGGAATTGAATCCATCGGTCCCGGACGATAGAGCGCAATTACGGCGGTTATGTCCTCAATGCTCTTCGGCTTAAGCCCCACACACACGCCGGTCATGCCGCTGCTCTCCAGTTGGAACACGCCACTCGTCTTGCCCTCCGAGAGCATGGCGTACACGCCTTTATCATCATCCGGTATTTTCGTAATGTCAAAATCCGGGTCCTGTTTCTGTATATCCTTTACCGCGTCGTCTATGATTGTCAGGTTCCGCAGACCCAGGAAATCCATCTTCAGCAGTCCCAATTCCTCTATCTGGGTCATGGTGTACTGAGTGGCAATCGTATTATCTTTTTTTGAGAGCGCAAGCGGAACGTAAGTATAAACGGGATTTTTCGTGATAACGACTCCCGCGGCGTGCGTGCCGGAATCCTTTGGCATATCCTCTATGGCCTGAGCTACTTCAATCACTTTCCTGATGCGTTCGTCCCGTTCAATCATATCGCGCAGCTGTGACGACATGGAGAGCGCGTCCTTAATTGTGATTTTCGGTCCGTTAGGTATAGTTTTCGCGAGTTCGTTCTCCTCCTGGAACGTAAGTCCCATGGTCTTTGACACGCTCCGCACGGCGTTTTTTGCCTTCAGGGTGCTGAATGTAATTATCTGGGCTACCCTGTCCGCGCCGTACTTTCGCTTGACGTAATCCACGACCTCTCCTCTGCGCCGTTCGCAGAAGTCCATATCTATATCCGGCATTGACACGCGCTCCGGGTTAAGGAACCGTTCAAAATACAGGTTGTATTTTATCGGGTCTACATCTGTGATATGAAGGCAATAACTCACAAGGCTCCCAGCCGCCGAACCTCGTCCCGGTCCAACGGGTATACCGCTTCTTTTCGCGAACAGGACAAAGTCCTGTACGATAAGAAAGTAATCGGTAAAGCCCATCTGATTTATCATATTAAGCTCATAACCGAGCTGTCCCATAAGCTCATCGTGTCTCTCCGGGTAACGCTCACGCAGCCCAGCAACACACAGCTTCTCAAGGTAATCCTCAGCGCTGTCCTCGCCCTCCGGCAGCTGAAATTCCGGCAGGTGATAATGCCCGAACTCAAATGTGAGGTTGCACTTTTCAGCTATCAGGTTTGTGTTGTCCGCCGCTTCCGGCAAATCAGGAAACAGCGTCCGCATCTCCGTCTCATTTTTAAGATACAGCTCTTCCCCTTTCATCCTCATGCGGTCGTCATCGTCCACCGTCTTGCCCATCTGTATACACATCAGCACGTCCTGCGCATAGGCGTCGGAGCGCGCCAGGTAGTGGACATCATTCGTCAATACAAGTGGAATCCCCGTATCTTTCGAGAGCTTTATAAGTCCCGTGGCCGCAAGCTTCTCTTCGGGTAAACCGTGATTTTGAAGTTCCAGATAGTAGTCGTCTCCGAAAATTTCACGCATCTCCAGCGCTCTCTGTTTGGCCTCGTCATACTGCCCCTGAATAATCAGTTTCGGCACACGGCCTTGAATACAAGCTGACAGCGCGACAAGTCCCTCGGCGTGAGTTTTTAAAAGATCCATGTCTATTCTCGGTTTTATGTAATACCCCTCAATAAACGCCATGCTCACAAGATAGCACAGGTTCCTGTAACCCGTATCGTTTTTGCACAGGAGGATCAGATGGTCCCGCTCATTATCTATGCCATGTTCTTTGTCAAATCTCGTGCGCCGCGCCACATACAACTCACAGCCTATTATGGGCTTTACACCCTCCTTGACACATTCCTTATAGAACGAAACAGCGCCGAACATAACGCCGTGGTCGGTAATGGCTATAGATTGCTGCCCCATGGCCTTTGCCTTTGCCGGAATATCTCTTATCCGGCAGGCGCCGTCAAGCAGACTGTACTCACTATGAACGTGCAGATGTGTAAACATTAGGCAACTCCTTTGACAGTTCCATTATTTTGCGGAGTCGGTGGCTGACGCAGGACTTAGTCATCGGCGGTACAGCCGTGGCCGCAAGCTCCGAGAGCGCCAGTTCGGGGTTCTCCTCCCGCAGCCGCGCCACACACTTGAGCTTGTCCGGCAGCGCGTCAAACTCCCCGCGCTCTCTGAGCCTGCGTATCGCCGCAATCTGTTGAGCTGACGCTTCAACTGTTTTTGAGACATTGGCTGTGTCGCAGTTGACCTTGCGATTGACTGAATTTGTCATATCCTTCTCAATCTTCGCGGACATGACCACCATCGCTGACAGCGGCGCGCCGACCGTTGTTAAAAAATCCTCTATCGCCGTACTCTGCTTAAAGTACAGCACACAGTTTCCGCCTCTCTCAGCTCTCCCAGGCTCAAATCCCATGTCCATAAGAAGCGCTGTCACCTCACGGCTCACATTATGGTGACCCGTCACAAGCTCCAGATGATATCCTTTCTCCGGATCCGTAACGCTCCCTCCAGCCAGAAACGCGCCTCTGAGAAAGCTGACCTCAGTCCCCTCGTTTTCCAGTACGCCAAGATTAAGATGATGTGCTATCATTTCCCCGATATTGCACCCAAACGCGTCAAGAATCTTCGCTATTCCGGGTTCCGTCCGGAGAATAAATATGCGCTTTCCGGATTTTTCTTTCGGCATCTCATCAAATTCTATCTCAAATGCTCTCTTGAAAAGCTTTGGCAGTCTGTCGGCAAACGGCGCGCTGCCGGTAACAATACGTATCTCTTTTTCTGAAAACGTGTTGCAGAAAAGCAGCGTCCCGTAACACTCCGCCACGGCGTTCACCTTACAGCCAACGTCAGCACGGCACAGCTCTTTTTTTACTTCTGCGGAAAACGACATTTCTATTCTCCCCGTGTCTCAAACTTTATTTATATCCCTGTGTACACAATCTGTCTCGTGTCCAAGGGCGGTGAGATGCCTCGCAAGCTGCTCCGCGACCGCCACGGAGCGGTGACGTCCACCCGTACAGCCTATACATACTGTCAGTCCCGTCCTCCCCTCCTCCTCATAGCTCGGCAGCAACGAATCTATAAGCGACTCAAATCCGTCTAAAAACATACCCGCAAGTTCTGAATCCAGCACGTAATCCGACACATCCTTATCAAGGCCGCTCTTGTTCATAAGCTCCGGCACGTAGAACGGATTCGGAAGGAACCGGACATCAAAAACTATATCGGCTTCTATAGGGATCCCATATTTGTATCCGAAAGACATGACCATCAGCCTGAGCTTATCTTCATCGGCAGTGCCAAACAGCCTGAACAATGTCCGCCGCAGTTTCCCAAGCGTCATACCTGTAGTGTCCAACGTGTAATCCGCGTGTTCGCGCACAGGCTTTAAAAGTTCGATTTCCCTGTGCACCGCAAGCTCCAGGCCCACTCCGCCGTTGTCCAGCGGGTGGCGGTGGCGCGTCTCCTTATAGCGCTTAACTATCTCATCCACCGCCGCCTCAACATACAATATCTTGTAATGGTACCCCAGTGAAATAAGTTCATCCAGCGCGCTGAAAAGCTCATCAAAGCTTTCGCGGCTCCGCGCGTCGCAAACAAGCGCGACCCGTTCATATCTGCCGCGAGTCGCGGCGCAGAGTTCCATGAACCGCGGTATCAGCGCCGCCGGCATATTATCCACACAGTAAAAATCCAGATCCTCAAGCGCCGCGGCAACGCAGCTCTTGCCTGCCCCCGACAGTCCGGATATGATCAGTATTTCCATCGCTTTTAATTTATCACCTTTACTTCCGGTTCCAAAAGGACTCCCGTTCTCTCAAGCACTTTCTCCTGTATATGCTCCATAACCGCCAACACATCATCAAAGCTGGCGCTGCCAAGGTTCACCACAAATCCAGCGTGTTTTTCCGAAACCTGCGCGTCACCGACTCTGTAGCCTTTCAGCCCCGCTTCCTCTATCATCTTCGCGGCGTATCCATCACGGGGACGTTTAAATGTGCTCCCCGCCGAGGGATAATTTAACGGCTGCTTCTCCCGCCTCCGTTTTGCAAGCTCCTCCATCCGCGCGTGTATCTCTTCCGAATCACCGCACGTCAGCCTGAGCCTCGCGCCAAGTACAACGCGCCCCTCAAGTTCGCTGTGCCTGTATGAGAACCCGCAGTCATTATTAGTAATCGTCTTTCTGTTCAAGCCCGGGTCCAGAACGGTAACTGACTGTACGACGTCTTTCATCTCTCCCCCGTAAGCGCCCGCGTTCATAACCATCGCTCCGCCAACGGATCCGGGGATGCCGTGAGCAAACTCAAAGCCGGTCAGTCCCCGCTCCTGGCAGAAAGACGCTACTTTCGCGAGACTGGCGCCAGCCTCGCAGAGCACTGCCTCCCCATCCTGAGATATTGCCGCAAGGCGCTCGGTACCGATAACTATCATATCATGCGGCTCATCAGAAAACAGGAGGTTTGAACCTCTTCCGACAACCATCCACTTGGCGCCGCGCTTCAGGCAGATCCGGCTTACACTCTCAAGTTCCTCGCCGTTCTCCGGGAAAACCATCGCCCTCACCGCTCCTCCGACACGGAATGTGGTGTGTCGGCGCATGGCTTCCCATTCCGAAACTTTAACGTTCGGAAACTGTTCCCTTATGCCGGATAACGCCGCGGAAATATTATCCATCAATTGGTCCCTTCCAGCTTGTCAAAGTATCTGTCAAGCTGTTCTGAGAAGTCGCGGGCCGAATCGTAGCCCATCCGCTTCTGCCTGTTGTTCATGGCGGCGACTTCCAATATGACAGCTACATTTCTCCCAGGTCGCACGGGAACCGTCAGGTAAGGCAGCTTTACTCCAAGAATTTCAATAGTATCCTCGTTATCAATTCTGTCATAAGTGCTGTCGGCGTCCCAGCTCTCAAGCTTAACCACAAGATCAACTTTCTCCGACATCTTTACCGCGCCGTTGCCGAAAATGTTGCGGACATCCACCACGCCGATGCCGCGCAGCTCTATATAGTTGCGTATCAGATCCGGCGCGGTACCCTGGAGAGTATGAGAGTTTATTTTTGTAATGTTCACTGCGTCATCCGACACAAGCCTGTGACCGCGCTTTATAAGCTCAATCGCCGCCTCGCTTTTGCCCATGCCGCTCTCTCCGACGATAAGAACCCCCTCACTGTATATTTCCATGAACACACCGTGGCGCATAATCCGTGGGGCCAACGCGTCGGACAGCTTTGACATAATTGATATAAGAATTTCAGACGTCTCCATATGTGAGCGCAGAAGTGTAACATCGTGCTTCTTTGCCGAAATCTCATACTCCGGCAGCATCTCCACATCATGCGCGACTATGAGAGCCGGAATACCGCTGCCCATAAGCATATCAATGCTCTTCTGCCGTTCCTCAGCGGAAATGTGCAGGAGGTACGCAGTCTCATTTATACCAATAATCTGTATCCTCTCCGGTGTAAAGTGACCAAAAAAGCCCGCTAATTGAAGCCCAGGTCTGTTAAGTACCGGCACGCTGATAACTATACTGTCGTAATCTGATGACTTATATACCGTCTGAAGCCCGACTTCGTCCGCAAGCTTCTTTAAAAGCATACCTTGTCCATTTCGCTTTTCCATATTTTTCCTCCTCGTGTAGGTTATTCTTTTCCTGCGTCTTCAAACAATCAATGCTTACATAGGTATTTTAAACAAAAAAAATCAGTTTTGCAAGAGGGAAAAGGTAATTTTTAATATATTTTAAAAATCCTCTTGCATTTTTCCTTTACATCTGCTATTATAAATAGCGGAGAACAGTATAAAGGAGGTGCAGCAGATGGCAAAGTGTGAATTTTGTGGCAAGGGTGTAAGTTTTGGCATTCAGGTGAGCCACTCCCACAGGCGTTCAAATCGTACCTGGAAACCAAACGTAAAACGTGTAAAGGCAGTCGTTGATGGCTCCCCGCGCCATGTTTACGTCTGTACAAGGTGCCTCCGCAGCGGCAAAGTTACCCGTGCCGTTTAAGTCCAGGCCCCATATCCCTTGTTGAATCTTTTCTTCATAAACGTTTTTATCTATCCTTTTCACGAGAACGGTCGCACTCTTTGTTAAAAGTCCGTGGAACGCATCTGTTGTTCCCTTGGACTTTTACATTGATTGCGGCCGTTTTTGTCCGCGTTTACTTGCGGCCCGTTGTTCTTAAGGCAGGTCCTCCCATAAACACGCTTCCACGCAAGCGCCGCGCCATATCATGCCTGGACTGTCTATCTTCTCAAGTGATGTCGCCGCAGATGTCGGCTTGACAAGCCGCTCACTTGCCGCGCTCATCGTTCCTCTCGCGTATTACCAACCTTATCGGGGAGCCTTCAAAGCCAAACGCGTTCCTCATCTGGTTCTCGATATACCTCTGATACGAAAAATGAAAAAGTTCAGCGTTGTTGCAGAAGATGACGAAAGACGGAGGCCTGACGCCTGTCTGTGTCATGTAAAATATTTTGAGCCTTCTGCCCTTGTCGGAGGGCGGTTGGACGCGTGCCTGCGCGTCAGCCAATACGCTGTTGAGCGTCCCGGTGGTTATCCGCGTCGCGCTCTGTCTGTCAACCATATTCGCAAGTTCAAATATATTTTCCACTCTCTGCCCAGTCAGCGCCGACACGAACAGTATCGGGGCATATGCCATAAATGACAGGTCGTCCCGTATCCTGTCACGCATCCGGTCCATGGTCCTGTCGTCCTTATCGACAAGATCCCACTTATTAACAAGGATTACACTTGCCTTGCCGGCCTCGTGGGCTTTCCCGGCTATCTTCGTGTCCTGTTCCGTCACTCCATCACGGCCATCGAGCATTATAAAGCACACATCCGCCCTGTCAATGGCCCGTTCCGCGCGCATAACGGAATATCGCTCTATATTGTCCTCAACCTTTGACCGCTTGCGCATTCCCGCCGTGTCAATGAGGACATATTTGCCATATCTGTTCTCAAACGGCGTATCTACCGCGTCGCGGGTCGTCCCCGCGACTTCCGACACTATAACGCGCTCCTCGCGGAGGATTTTGTTCACTATAGATGATTTTCCAACATTTGGCTTGCCGATAAACGCAAGCTTTATAGCGGCGCTCTCCTCCATATCATCTTCAGGCGGTGGAAAATGCTTGATACATTCGTCAAGCAAATCCCCCGTTCCGTGCCCATGGACTGCCGAAACCGCTATCGGATCTCCCAGACCCAGGGAATAGAACTCATATATATCCGAGTTTACTGTCCCAACAGCGTCCATCTTGTTCACCGCCAGGACAACGGGCTTTCCGGCGCGCAGCAGCATACCCGCTACTTCCTTATCTGTGGCCGTCACACCTGTAGATATATCTCCCACAAAAACAATAACATCCGCCGTGTCAATAGCCAGCATCGCCTGGTCCCGCGTAAATGTCAGGATCTGGCTGTCTGTCCGCGGCTCTATCCCTCCGGTATCCACAATATCAAACCTTCTGCCGCACCATTCACATTCCGCGTAAAGTCTGTCCCGTGTAACCCCCGGAGTGTCCTCAACTATTGAAAGTCTCCGCCCCACAAGGCGGTTAAAAAGCATACTCTTACCCACATTTGGTCTGCCAACAATAGCAACAAGTGGTTTAGGCATATGTTCCTCCATTCCTAAGAAAGCGCTGATTGAACCATGGCGAGCGGATTTTTCCGTCCGGCAAGGCAAATAT
>CAYQWH010000017.1:0-14564 GCA_964421265.1 uncultured Oscillospiraceae bacterium
ACTGTCCATCCGCACGGATACATGGAGTGCGGCAATCGGACAGGCGTGGAGTATTTGACCTGATGTGGATTTCAGATTTTTTAATTTGAGCTATACGCGCTGTTCGTTGACAGCGTTCCATGGCCATATAGACAGACTCAATAAAAGCCTTAAACTTTTTATTGAGTTTTAATATGAAGCGAGCGTCTCACATTCGTGATCGGTGTGCCGCGAAAAGAGATACAAATTAAATCAGGTCAATGTCGGAGGCAACAGTGGACAATATATCGAACAGTGAGTTTCAGTTGAACAAGCCGGATGTGAGTTGGCTTGCCAATGTCACGGAAATCAAGCATCTGGGCGTTCAAATCAAGAAATTTAAGCGCCCTTTTCGACCTGTAGGCTCCAAGTTGCAGCTTACAAGGTTAGAGACAGCGACAATCAGCGGGCTTGCTTCCGGCGCCGTCAACGCGGCGCTCACCCAGTACCATGCGCGCGCCGGTTGCTTCACAGCGGCAATGGACTTTGCTGCGCTGTTTCAGCGCGAAAAATTCCGCCCTGCTTCGCAGCAGGACGGAACCGTATAAGCGGCAAGATGTTTCCAACTCAGTTACCGCGCTTATATGCCGAGCGCACACAAAAAATGTAAAGTTCAATTGATTTCTATTATCTGTGCTCTGTTACCGACATTCAAGCACGGCACCTGCGTCGTGGCAGTTAGAAAGCGGGGACTGCATTACGGTTTTGATCTGCGCTCCGTCAGGCGCCGTTCTGCCTTCGTGAAAATGAGCCTTGCGAGCCATCCTGTCAGGATACCTAAGGCTATACCCGCCAGAACATCAGTCGGATAATGGACGTAGAGGTAGAGCCTGGAAAATGAGATGATCAAGGCTAAGATAACAGCGGGGATCCCCCATTTGGACTTTCCAAAACACATCGCGGACGCGACAGCAAAAGAAGCGCCTGAGTGTCCGGATGGAAATGACCAGTCGGTCGGCTTTGATATAAGCAAGGTTATATCTGTCCTTATGTCATAGGGGCGTATTCGCGCTACCAGCGGTTTTAGCGTTACGTTGTTTATCAAAACTTCCATTATCAGGCTGATTGCCGCCATTATCCCGATTTTTCGTGTCTTCGGGATAATCAGGAGCGCAAGCGTAACTAATATCCAGAATACGCCTCCATCGCCTAAATGCGTGATGGTTTTCATGAATACATCAAGAAAGTGTGTACGGGTTTTCTGGATTGCGTCGAGAATAGCAAGTTCAAAAGTCACTTTATTACCTCTGAAGCAAGATTTAATGAAGCGCGAACAGCTTCATCCATATTGTAATATTTGAAGCTTCCAAGTCTCCCACAGAATATCACATCAAGCTGAGTTACCGATAACGCGCGGTACGCGTTGTACAGATGCCTGTTTTGCTCATCATCAACCGGATAATATGGCTCCATACCGGAACTCCACTTCGCCGGATACTCGCGTGTCACAACGGTTTTTGGCTGCTTACCAAACATGAAGTGCTTATGTTCAATTACCCTCGCGTACTGGTCAGATGGGTTCATGTTCTCAAGAACCGCCGTTCCCTGATAGTCAGGAATGTCCAAAACCTCTGTTTTATATGTGGCGGTTCGGTAGTCCAGCATACCGCGTTTGAACCTGAAATACTCATCAATCATGCCGGTATAAATAATTTTATCGGCAATGCCGGCGTTTGCGCGGCCGAACGCGTTGAAGTCCGTATTGAGCATTACTTCACACCCGGCGAGCATTCTCTTTATCATGACATCGTACCCTTCGGTCGGTATGCCCTGATATGGAGTGTCGTACCAACGGTTGTCAAATGTGAAGTCCAACGGCCTCAGCTTCAGAGCGTTTGTGGGCATCTCAGAGCAAGGCATACCCCACTGCTTTTCAATATACGGCTTTAAAATTATGTCGTACAGTTCTCTGCCCACGGTTTTAATACAGACCTCTTCAAAATTCACAGGTACATCTATTTTTTCGCGGTTGATGGAATCCTGGAGATGTTTCCGCGCCTCTTCGGGTGTTTTTGTGCCCCAAAGCTGATAGAATGTGTGCATATTGAACGGTAAATTGAATAGTTCATCGCCGCATAACGCCATAGGGGTATAAAGATAGTTATTAAATGAGGTAAAGCGATTAACATAATTCCAAACTTCACGATCTTTTGTGTGGAAAATATGCGGACCGTACTTGTGAACGAGGATACCGTCCATAAGTTCACAGTGCAGATTGCCCGCGACAAAAGGGCGGCGATCGATTACGAGGACGCGTTTACCTTTTTCTGCGGCCTGTTGGGCAAAAACGCTGCCGAAGATACCCGCGCCCACGACAAGGAAATGATATTTTGACATTTAGATGTACCTGCTTTCTGAAATGGTGACGTTGCATTTCTGCCACTCATTCTCAATGTTTGAGTTATAGTCACAGTAAAAGATCGACATACATGATGATACTATTATACTCCTCGCTCGGCGGAAGGTCAAGGATAATTCGCAGGTTTGTTGCCAAAATCCTGTATTGTAACAATTATCGCATACTGGCCGACGGACTCATACTAATCCCTGATATCAGTATGGAATCCGCCACCAAATTCGATGTTCACATTACGGCAAAACGGGAAAGGGATTCAGAGATGACCCAATTTTTGGGCGGCGCCTCGGAATCCCTTTAATTTTGGATTTCCTATATCTTAAAACGTGATATCAGCAATATCAACTTGTACCTCAGGCCAAATATCTGTCAATATATTCCATGAAAGGCTTTCTGTTGACTTGATCGAGGTGGCGCTTATACCAATCAAACGCTTCCTGCAGACCTTCGGGTAAGGCTTTTAAATCAGGCATTAGTTTTAATTGCTTCGATACATCAAGATAATATTCATAGTTGTAGAAGCTAAAATAGTTACGTTGTTCTATATGATCATACACATTCACAAATTCAACCTGTTTTCCGACGGTTTTATAACACTGCTCTACCCATTCACGAACAGAAACGGTATCGGGATTTCCCACGTTAAAGATATGGTCATCGGGTCTTTGCTCAATGATAATTTCTATAAACCGGCACAAATCATTTATATGAAAGAACTGTAATTTCATATCACCGTTTTGTGGTATATAGAATTTTCGGTTTCCCATTGCGCAATCAAAGACGAAGGCTTCTCTGTAGACATTGTTCATTTGGCCGTATAAATACGGCGGACGAACAATATAAGCACTGGGATTTCTTTTTCGCAGCGCTTCCTCGGCCTCTATTTTGTCAGTCCCGTATTTTCCCCAATATTTATTGGTACCAAGCGGGGTGCCCTCTCTAAATGGCTGTGTACGATACTCGGGATATACAGCGCTTGAACTGATTAAAACATATTCATCATAACTTTTTAGAGCGTCAAGCAACAAGTCCACATCATTGGCGTTATACGCTGTATCAATTACGACATCAAAATGATGTTTGTCAAGAATATCTCCTAAATCGTGCCTGTCCGCCTGGATAAGCTTAACTCCGGTTGATTGAGGTCTGCTGTTTCGGTTAAGGACATATACCTCATACCCTCCGGCGACACAGTATTCCGCGATATATTTGCTTACGAAAACCGTACCTCCGGTTATAAGCAGTTTCTTCATTACTGTACCATCCCCTGATTAGAAAATGTTAATTTGTCGCCGGTGCCAGAACTTACGTTATATATGTATCAATAGAATCTCCGGAATGTCAGATCGTATATGCGACGCGGCAAGTCCGCCGCAGCCGGTGCAATGCTGCGGGTTTCAGGACAGAACCGGCGATATTAGCCGTCACCTTTCTTCCTCCTGTTGCCGGAAGTTCCGGATATATAATGACGCGCCGCACGCGGCACTGGTACGCAAATCGCGCGCAGTCCCAAATCGGATCTCTTAATTCAGGTTAGTATTACAGGGACGACTAATCCTCCGCACAATCAATGACCGGCGCTTTTCTTGCGTATTCATATGAAGATAATATTACGATACAGCGGTAATACCGATTTGTCAAGAGGGAAAATCGGATTTTGAGACATTATATAAACAGAACCGGATAATACCACGTATTACAAACCTGCAATCCAAAATCTATAGGTTTCGGTGCAAAAATAAATCTATAATTTTTCGGAAAAAACTATTAATTTTTACTATAATCATCCGATGATATTAGAAGAGTTAGTGCCAAACTGACGACAACAAACAAGATTAAACCTGCAATCCGAAACCTATAGGTTTTTGCTTGAAAGTTTACATCCTTGAAAGCACAGGAGCGGAAATTATGGTAGCTAAAATTGATTTATCTTCAGATGAGGCGAAGGACGCGCATTTTGCGTGCGTAGATCTTATGAAATTTTTGTGCGCTATTTTAGTCGTGGCTATTCATGTGCCACCTCTCACAAGCATAAGTCCGCTTCTCAATTCTGTATTAGTAAACTATATTGCGAAATTGGCTGTGCCATTTTTCTTTGTGGCGAGTGGTTACTTTCTCTTTCGCAAGACAGAATATGATAATTTTAATATATCTGTTCCGTTGGCGTATTCTAAAAGGATTCTAAAACTGTACTTGCGGTGGTCTGCGATTTATTTGGTACCTTCTTTCTATTATACCGTTTTAAAAAATGACAATGGAACAGCTTATGGTCTTTTCAGCTTTGTAAGGAACTTTTTCTTTGTCGGCTATCATCATTTATGGTATTTACTTGCTACCGTTATTGCTGTATGTTCATTGACGTATTTATTGAAAAAGAGGATTAAGCTTAAAAGTATTATTATTTTGGGCATGGGATTATATATGCTCGGTCTGTTTGGGCAAAGCTGGTTTGGGCTAATCAAACCGCTGCGGGATATTCCGCTGCTGTGGACAGTTTTAAAATTGATAAAAGAAATTATCTGCACAACAAGAAACGGAATTTTTGAAGGCATACTGTTTATGGGAATTGGTATGCTTTTTGCGTGGAGAAAAATAGAATTGAAATTCAGGTACGCGGTTATCGGGTTTGCTGTTTCGATGCTCGGCTTATTATCGGAAGTGATATTTGTCAAATATTTTAAGCTGTGCCGAGCGACAGATATGTATCTGTTTCTTGTTCCCGCGGTTTTCTTTCTGTTTTACATAGTATCGCATATTAAGCTCAGGGAAAATAAGATTTATAAGAGGCTGAGAACCACAAGCTTTTTGATATATCTGGTACATTCATGGATTGACCAGCCTGTCATGGCGGCAATAAACAAGTTTATGAAAGTGTTTTACGGAACAGAGATTCATTCACTTATTCGTTTTTTCGCTGTATCAGGATTGTCGATTATCGTTGCGGCATTGATCATGTATTTGGTTGAAAAGCGCAGCTGGAACTGGTTAAGAAAGCTGTATTGATTTTACGCGATCCAATATTTTCATGGGCTGAAGCGCTCAGATTTAGGTATGAACAAGTGGTGGTGAAGGAGATGCCCTTCACCACCACTTGACTTTCCGCTTGAGATGCCAGGTCTTGAAAACCGTCGCGTATTCGATACGAGTGTATAGGATTACACGCTTTCTGAACAGATGATTTCCGGCACCGGTCATTCTGCAATGCGTTTTCGTGTTTACTCAAGGTATACTGGTTTTTTACAGCGGTTCGCCGCGCCGGTTTTCGTTATTTCAGCATGAGGTTTACGAGCCGCTGCATAAGCGTGGCGACTTCGGCTCTCGTTGCGCTGCCCTGAGGCACAAGCGTTGTGGCTGTGCGTCCGGTCATAAGGCCAACGCTGACTGCCCATTCCATGGCGTCTATTGCCCAGTCAGCTATCTCGTCGCTGTCTTCATATGATTCCAACGCCGCGCTGGAACTTGTGTCCATACCAAGCATATTCGCGTACCTATACAGCATCACGACAATTTCCTGCCGTGTAATATCACGGAGAGGCTCAAATCCGTTGCCGGTTCCCTGCACTATGCCGTTGGCGCTTGCCCAGATAACAGAGTCTGAGTACCATGTGTCGTTCTCAACGTCCTCAAAGGGATTAACGCCTTCGGCGACCGCACCTTCGAGGCGGAACAGCACTGTCGCAAGCATGGCACGGTTCATCGGTACGTCAGGTGAAAATTCGTTATTACCTGTCCCGTTAAAAAGATTGTGCGAGCTGGCAAAATCAACCGCGTCATGTGACCAGTGATCGCTGATATCATTGAAGTCCATGGCGTTGTTCGCTATTTTTATAGTCATACTGTTCCGGACACTAAGCGATATTCCATCGTTGGTTATGGCTGACTTGGAGATGATCTCTTCCTCACCGTTAATGGCAACGGCGGCGGCTACAGTTCCTGATGTAAGATTTTCAACAGGCACCTCAACCTTGACGGGATCAGATATTGTAAACGGCACTGTAATTTTTATCTCTGCGGCGTCACTGAAATTATCCGTCGCGCCTATAACTACGGGAATCGTCACAACGGCGCCGGTGTCAAGGTCATCTCCATTTATAACGATTTTTGCGCGTGTGACAGCACTGCAGTCGTCCATCTCAACCGTTCCGGTTATGCCATCACTGGAGGTTATGGTCGTGACAGATGTTCCGTTTGAAGCTATCTCGGTAGTGGAATTCAATGTGGTGACGGTCCCATCGGGCTTGGTGGTTATAGTTTCGGTAGTTGCGGTGGCGGAGCCATCAATGTTTGTTTCGGTGATTTGCTCGCTCTCGGTTACAGTACCATCCGACGCGGTGGCAGCAGATTTGGTTACGGATCTTGATGAGCCGTCTTTGCTCGTTTTGGTTTCTGTGTTCGATTTAGTAACCGTTCCAGTAGCCGTGGTGCTCACAGAGTTAGTTATTGATGAGGAAGAACCGTCGGAATTTGTAATTGTTTCCGTCTGCGATTTTGTTACTGTGCCATTAACGGAGGATGTTACAGCCTGTGTTGAGGATTTAGCTGAACCGTCTGAATTTGTTATCGTTTCCGTTACAGCTTCAGTTACATTGCCGTTCTTCTCCGTGGCAGTTGAAGTTGTGGTTGATTCGGCTGACCCGTCGCTATGCGTAACAGTTTCGGTTTTCGCCTCTATGACCGTTCCGTTGTTTTTGGTGGTTGCGGAGTTGGTAGTGGATGTGGAGGAACCGTCGAATTTCTTTACAGTTTCCGTTACCGCATTGGTTTTGCCTGTCGGGGTTGTTATTACTTCCGTCAAAGTTTCAGTTTGACCATCAGTCTTTACGGTCGCGATTCTTACAACGCCGGTGTCCTGGTACTTAGTAGTGGTCGTTACGGAACCGTCGGCATTTTGAACTGTAGTATAACTACACGCGTTTTCTTCGTCGTTGCTGTCAATTCTCGCGGAGCCAGGTATAGTGGTGACGTATCCGGTCCGGCTGCCGAGAGAGTTGGTCGCGGTAACGGTAAAGGTGTATTTGACACCGTTAATGAGGTCTTCAAAGAGGTAAGATGTGATATTGGGGCTAAGCTCGAGTTTTACATCCGGTTCTAATCCGTCCTCGTAGCTGCATACAAGCGTGTAGCCAAGTATGGGAGAACCATTATCGCTTGTTGTCCATTTAATTTCTGTTTTCTTATTGCCTGTTTCCGCCGTCACGACAGGTGCGGACGGGCAATCCGCCGGAACATCAATTCTGCCGATATTTATTGTACCTGTGTAATCGCCGGTACCTATAACTGTGGCGCTTATCGTCTTTCCAAGGTCATTCGAGGTGATCATGTAAGAGGCTGTTGTCGCGCCGCTGATGTCAGCGCCGTCCGCCGTCCACTGTATATTGTAATCTTCACCGGAGGTGAGATTCAAATATCCACTATAGTCAAGCGTGAGCACAGTTCCTGTGGAAATGATACCTGAAATGCTGCCGATACTCCAGTCGGCTGCCTCAAGGCAGCTCTTACCGATTTCGACAGAAGCGGTCAGCGCTCCGGTGAACTTGTCGGAATCCGGCCTCAAAGTCACGGTTATGTTGCCGGTGGCGTTATCCGGTACCTGATAGCCGCTCTTAACCGAGTCCCCATCGGTCGGGTACCATGTAATTTTGTAGTTCTCCTGCGCGGATTTGGGATATACATTGCTTACGTCCACATGGAGCGTGTCACCAGGCTCAAATTTGTCGCCGCTGCTGACAATGCTGATGGAACCGGTAATCTCTGTTCTCATCACCGTCACAGGCTCACTTGTCTGAGAGACGCCAGTATAATTCTCGCCATTTGCTTCGGCGATGACCGTTATTTCCGCGCCCGACTGAGCGTCAGATATCGCGATATACGCGCCCTCGCCTATCTTCTGACCTGAGCAGTACCACTTCCATGTGACCTGATCGTTTGAAACGTTGGTGATAGACGCGCTCAGCACGCCTCCGGCTTTCGCGTCTCCGGTTATAGTCGGTACCATATCCTCAATGGACGCTTTTTCGATAGTATATTCGCATGAAAGTGTCCCGGTATAATTCCCCTTGAGCGTGACCGTAACTGCAGCTTCACCGACATTTACCGTGTCTGTAGAATATGACAGTGTGTAATCGACGCCCTCCGTAAGTGTCGTATTGCCGTACTTAACTGTAACGGTTTCCGGTTTGCGGCTCTGCCCATTGTAGGTGAACGACTCGGGAGTGAGCGTAACTACTATACCGTTTGCCGCCGATCTTGGCGTGATAGTCAGCTTTATGGATTTGGAACCCGCGTAATCGCCATTCGCGTATGTAGCGGTTACGGTGTATTCGCCGACGCTTGTTGGCATTGCGTCAAGTTCATTGCCTTTGGAGTCAAGATAGCTGTAGGTGACAGTTGCGTCTGCCCACGCACTGCTGCTTGCGTTAAGCTTGGCTTTTTTGACGGTTGTCTCTGCATTGGTATCGCCGTATGCGACAGTCACATTGCCCGCAAATACTATATCTTCCGCGGGAATCTGGTTCTTCTCTATGATTGTCACAACGGTTTTCGGCATTGAGGACGGCAGCGTCGCCCATGCGGGAAAATTGTCGCCGGTCAATGTGACAATGACGGATTGCTGTAACGACTCGGTAACGTTATTCGCTGCGGATTTAAGCGTGCTGATTGTACAGTCGTACGCGGAAATGGCGTCCGTCTGTGATGCGCCGCCGTCAAAAGTCAGAGTGACAGTTACCGGGAAACCTACCGCCGTGTCTGTGAGCTTGCCGGCGCTGTTGACTTTCGCCTTGGTGACGGTGAAATCATCCGGCATACCGGAAATTGATGTGATTGAGATCTTTGTTACGATGAGCTTAGCGGTGAGCGCGGTCGAGTAGCTATTGAAATTCGTTCCCGGGTTTACTGTGCCTTTATAAGTATATGTACCGCCCTTGGGATTGTAAGACTCTGAGGAGTTTGACCACGTAATCGGAAGAGTGGCTGTTCCGCCTTTATATTCAACAGTTACCTCTGACGGCAAATCCATATATGTCTTGAGATTGTCGGCGCTGGTGTTAACGCTGCTGTTTGACGCGATTGTTTTAGTCGCGAGCGTTGTTGCGTACCCGGTGATTGTGGCCTTCCTGACAGTCAGTGTGCCGTTAGTGAATGTCACGTTATAGTCGCTGCTATTGCTCACACCTGTTATTGCCGCAACGGTACCAGCGGACGACGTCCTGGTCGCTTCACACGAGAGAGTTATGTCAAGCGAAGATAATGTGTCGCCGGCGGCCAGTTCACCGGACGTGACGGTAAAGCTAAGACCGGGATTCTCTTCACCATATGTTTTTTCTTTGCTGCTTATGGTGACCGCGACGGAACGTCTGAGGATCCGAACGGTGTATTCTTTTGTCATTTCAATGCCGCGGTAGATGCCGTTCGATTCGGAATCGTCCGCTTTGAAAGCTACCGTCACTGTTCTCTCTCCCGCGCCCTGAATTGTGTCGCCGGATTTTACGCTGAAGGAGCCTTTCACAGTGATGTTGCCTACTGTGGCGGTACCAGAACCTGGTAACGTCACCGTCTCCGCGTTTGTGGTTCCATAGATAAGACCGGACTTAACGGACACGCCAGACCAGTCAGCCTCCAGGTCGGTGACATTAACGGTGATCTGCGCGGTAACGCCGTTGGCCGACACGCTGAATGTTGCCGTGCTGCCATTTGCGGCTCCGGCGTATACGGTAAGCGTGCTTGTGCTATTGTCAAAACTAATTTTGCCGGTCGTGTCTCCAAAAATGACGGCTCCGCCCCAGATAACGTAAGCGTCGGAGGAGTCCATTTCAACCCCGTACTGGTCGAAAAACCTGACGCTGTATTTGAATGACGCGGAACCATTGCCACCCGGCAATGGCGCCGTAACCGTGTCTGTGCAGCTAACGTAATTGGCTGGTTTGACGGACGCCAATAAAGTATTGTCACGGTACACCTCCAGAGCGGATACACTTTGCGCGCTGCGCTTTACGATAATGGAGCATCCGCTTGCGCCGCTGTCCGACGCAGCGCTTTTCACTTCTTCACCGCTGCCGTTTATAAACGAGGCCGATAATGTGAATTTTGCTCCCGCGCTATCAGTGACAATGCTCTTTGCCGCTTCAGTTACAGTTACAATTCCCTTATCTATACTTATTATTTCAGCACTGACGGCGTTGCCGTTCTCATCCACCAGTGACCAGGCAATATCGGGCAGATCTTCGGTCATCAGCTCCCCAAACTGGTCATACACCTCACAGACAAACTTGTCAGAGTAACATCTATAGCCTGCGGGAACATTTCCGCTGGAGTCGGGAATAATGAGCGTCTGCGTTGTTTCTGGAGGTACAAGCTTAATATCGGATGCTACGCTCTCATTGCGCGTGACTGTTAGTTTGGCACCGGTGCTTGTCCCATAGACGGTAACCATATACTCACCCGATTCCGCTTTGCCGCTGACATTTATCATTCCATCTTCGTATGTAACATCATCTCCCCTGACGTCTCCATCTGGTGAAGTTACTGAAAAACCGGAGACGTCCATCTCATACCCAAACTGGTCTATCGCTATCGGTTTTACAGTTGCGCCGTATGTGCCGTGTACTGTGACAGACGATGGTTCAAGCTTCACATAAGAAAGTATGGACGAGGGACGGTTGATGGTAACCGCCACTGCGTTTGACGAGACAGTGCCATCTGAGGCCATGATTGTGTACTTGATTTCACGGCCAATGCCCCGCAGAGCGTCCCTTGTTACGGCGAGTTCTCCGGTGCCGGTATCAAATAGAATCGTACTCCCGTCTACTTCAGGTGTTATGGAAAACACGATGGACTGAGGAGCGGTTATGGTATCCCCTACCGTATCTTTGCAGACAAGCGCCGGAGAGAATTTCTGTGCTTCCGCCGCCGCGCTGACGTTTATTGTGTTAGGATAACCGCTTAATTCTATAGACGCCAGCTTCGCTGTGTCACTGTTCGGATAAGTTAATCCGTTCCACGTGATCCCGCCGTCCTCATAATAAATGACGTTATCATTACTGTCAGTTATGCGGAGATTATTTTTACGTTCGGTATCAGAGCTGTATAAAAGAGACAGCATGGAACCCTCACTGGTGTCAGTCTCAAAACGCAGAGTACCCTTCTCCATGTCGCTTTCGCTCTTTCCATCCAGGAGTTGGAAGTAGAAATCAAACATATCCTGATTGCAGCTTCGGGTTATGTTACTATTTCCCGCAGTGGCATATAGAGCAAGTGAGAACGCCGCGCGCTTCTCTATTTCATCCACCCGCCATATGGCTAACGGAGAGTAGTGGTTACTGTTGTCGTACAATCCGCTCACCTTGAAACAGGACGTGGTTTGGCTGTCGTCGGTAATTGTTAGCGCCCGATAGCTGGTAACATCAATAACGTATTCTACGGGAACCACTACTTCCGTGTCATAGGACAGTACAATGTTGAACAGCTTAACAGCGGAATCCCAGCTTACGTGAACGGTTGTTTTATAGACACCATCCTGTACTTCCTCTGTTGTAGCGGAGACTATGGGTTTGCTTGCTTCGGCGGAGGCCACGGGCAGCATTCCAAATGTTGACAAGCTGAGCACCATGCTGATGGCCAGGACAAACGATAAAACTGATTTTACGATCTTCATTCTAATCACCTCAATAACTGATAAAAGAATATTTGCCAAAGTTGGAAATGAGAAGGCTCAAATCTTCTACATTTGTTTCAGTGTTTTCATTAAAATCACAGTCAGCATATGCGCCATCGGTTGTTCGCTTTCCGTAATATGTTATCAGAATTGCCAGATCCTCAACGTTGATTTCGCCATTATTATTCGCGTCACCCGCGATTAATGTTATATCGTCAGTGACCGTGATGGCCGTTCCGGAAACGGTAATTCTCTTGTACCAGGAGAGGTGCCCCGCTTTACTTACGACAAGCATATAATTTCCGTCAGTAATCCCTGAGACGGAATAAGAGCTGTCAAGCGGGAACTCATCCTCATAGATAATTTCTTTCAGCTTCTCGCTGTCGGTTTTTATCCGCTTCAGAACCGCGCTCGGCCTGGTCGCGTTGCCGCAGCAGCTGATCTGACCGGTTATCTGAACTTCGACCCCCTTCGCGTCAATTGTGCCAATCACCTTTGGCGATTCCGAATTGTAAAATGAGCCGCCAAGAAGTAATACACAGTCCTGCATAGAACTCAACATGAAGCGGAACGAGACGTCCCCATTTTCGGGCGCTGTCTGATTCATGTAAAGAATTGAGTAAGGTGAAATTGAATAGTAATTGCTGTTTATTTCTCCAGGCTTCATCAGTATTTCCTCGGTGGCGTTGGAGTTGGTTTTGACAACAAGAAGCACATAATTAGTCCCGTCCATATCAGATCCGGAACAGGTAACGGCAAAAGCGCTGCCGTCATAGTTAATTACGCAGCCGTCACACGCGTAATACTTCACGTCATCATCCGCCGCCAGAGATGTTGGCGGAAGAACGCATAAGATCACGCAAAGACATAGCAATATACAGATTATCTTTTTCACAGTGCCATCACCTTCGTTCATACAAAATTACCATAGAGCGTCAAACGCCGATCCGCTTCTTCTATGGCGCCGGTCTCAATTTCTCCGTCGGCTGTCCAGTCGAGCTCCTCGGACATGATAACGACAGTTCGCCGCTCATCATCCCACTCAACGCGGCATCCTAAACCCTCACTGATAAATCGGATAGGTACCATTGTCCTCACATACCCGTCAGCGGCAGGTACAGTCTGAGCCGGCGCGTCTATAGCTATTTCATTTCCGTCAACAGTGCAGACGCTCTCACCGACCACCATGCTGACAACGTGGCTGTCCTTTTTAATGGTTACCGTTTGCGTGTCATCATCCCACGTCACGGCCGCGCCGAGACGTTGCGCGATAAAACGTACCGGTACAAAAGTTCTGTTATCCATTATATATGCCGTGACAAGCCGCTCACCGGGATAAATGGCCACAACTTCTCCGCCCACCACGGCGGCGTGACTGTCAATTTTCAGCATGATAATGTTTTCAAGAAGATTTTGCACGCTTTTATCCCCTGCCGAACCAACGTCGCGTATGTACTCTATGCGCTCAACCGTTGTTTCTCCCTCGCCGTCCGCTGACTGAATATGCTCTCGGAAAATAATATCGGCGGCGACACGCCCGTCGGCATCGCTTATGATTACGCCGTCCGGACAGGCCTCGCTATAAGGTACATCCTTGTCCTCCGACGCGATCCACAGACCCGCGCCATCGCGCAACCGCTGGAAAGTAAACGTGAAAACCGTCAGCTCACGGTTGTCAACTGTCACACAAGTCTGACCGGGAATTACAAACTCGTTTTCCACACCGGGCATGAGAAACAACGAGAAATCTATCAGCCCGTTATCGGGATCCACATTCGTGCCAACGGTTGTGAGCCAGCCAACCTTTAGGTTGGCAAAGTCCCAGAAGCTTTCCGCGGTTTGCCCTTCGGCGTTTACAGGAATAATAGCGTCGGTATCATAGCGCAATACGAACTGGCACGCGATAAACTCCATATTGCTGATGGTCATGGTCACTTGAAAATAACCACCCTCATCCGGCAAGGAACTGTCAAAAACGACAGCTCCGGGAGACTCATCGGCGTACACCGGTAATGCTCCGGTAAAAAATGCAAACAGAACCAAAACAAAAACAATTTTCACGCGCATTTGAACCACTCCTTTTCTAAAAATAATGATTAACCAGTACTTGAACGCATTATCATGGCAAGGCAGCCTTCGCAAAAATTGATAAGTGTCTTTTTAATTCAATTTGTCCAACCTGCACCTGCTTTCAAATTAACATGATAATTCATCCAATTTTGGTATATTATAACATTTATCTACGAATATTGCAAGTGTTTTTTTAAAATTTTTTAAAGTTTTTTTGCAGTCATGTAAAAAACTTTACTCCAGCTTTTGAGCGGCGCAAGGGTAGTTGGTTTTCCCGGGTGCCGCCTGAAACGGAGACAACGCTATGAAGAACATGAACGCCTGTTCCCAACCGTCGCCGGAAGAACGCCGTATAGTCATTGAGGGCATCGTCAACGTTCCGCTAAGCCTCCGTTGTCCGGATCATCCGCCAGGACAGGTCCGCTGTTGACAGGAGAACCAATGCTCACCGGATCCCAGTAAACGCCC
>CAYQWH010000017.1:14664-21459 GCA_964421265.1 uncultured Oscillospiraceae bacterium
GATTAAATCTTTTAATTTGGGATCAGTATTAAACTATCTCATATAGCAGCGACATAAAAACTCGGACTTGACATCATACAGGTTGCCTTTTGCGCTGAAGGCGTTCATGCATAAGCGCCATAAGCACGAGCAACACAGCGAGATACACCGGGAGAAGCGCGACATCTATATGGTTCGCAATAAGCCCGAAAAGTGGCGGCATAAAGCTGGTGCCGATATAGGCGCTTGCCATTTGAACGCCAATAATTGCCTGCGACTTATCAGCTCCGAAGGTGGCGGGCGTAGAGTGAATAAGGCAGGGATATACCGGCGCGCAGCCAAGCCCTACAAGTATAAGACCGGCCATTGCGAACATTCTTCCGAATGGCAGGAGCATTGAAGAAACTCCAACACCGATAATAACGCAGCCCAAACGGATCATTTGCGCGTCGCTGAGCTTTATCGTCAAAAAACCGCTGACGCCGCGCCCTATGGTAATGCCTATGTAAAAAAGACTCGCGAGACTCGCGGCGGTGTCCGTTGAGACGCCCCTGTGCAGCACGAGATAGCTGGACGCCCAGAGACCGGATGTCTGCTCAATGGCACAGTAGCAGAAAAAAGTCAGCATGACATTTTTCACGCCGGGGAGCGCGACAATCTCACGGAGCTTCAGGGGCCTGTCCTCTTTCCCTTCAGTTAAGTTTACCTCAGGTCTTTTCTTCCACAGCTTCAGCGAGAAAAACAGAGCGGCTGTCAAGAATATCTGTATTATCGCGACAGTTTTATAACCATTCGTCCAGCCGCGACCGTTTGTCAAAGCGTATCCCATTATAGCTGGCCCTACGGAACAGCCTACTCCCCACATACAATGGAGCCAGCTCATATGTCGGCTCTTATAGTGGAGCGCGACATAATTATTAAGTGACGCGTCAACGCTCCCGGCGCCAAGACCGTAAGGAATTGCCCAGAGGACGAGAGCCGGAAACGAACGGCTTATTGAGAACCCAAAGAGCGCAAGAGCCGTCACGCCTACGCTCGCGGCGGTCACCAGACCTGTCCCGAAACGTCTTGTCAATCGGTCGCTCTGCAGGCTCGACACGACTGTACCAAGCGCTATAGTCATGGAAATTACACCGGCATATGACACAGGGACGTCAAATTCACTGTACATGGTTGGCCATGCGGAGCCCAACAGCCCATCGGGAAGTCCGAGACTTATAAACGACAGATAGATTACGGCGAGTAGAAGTTGTGCCATCTAAACGTCCTTCCTCTCTTTCTGCGCGGAACGCAGAAGTTCCATCTTCATCTCATAGTATGCCGGGCTCATATCCAGATAATGGAAGTGCGGGTTTTCGAACCGCTGCTCCTCCTCCCATATCTCCGTATTAAGCTGATATTTTACATAAGCGCGTATATCAGACAGCGGTTCCGGATCCGTCAGCCTTTTACCATCCATCATGACGGGGCTTAGCAGCTTTTTCGCGGTACATCCGGTAAACATCCGACGTTTCCAAGGCTTCTGCGGATCTATGTACAGATAATGTTCGCTCACATCCGGCGTTTCATCTTCCTTGGTTATCAGATCCGCTATAGCGTGCCCCGTTTCATCGTATATTCTCCAGAGCCTCTTCCACCCGGGGTTTGTTATTTTCTCGAATGTTTCCGAAACTTTTATCTTCGGATAACACGCCCGGTTTTTCTGTACCGCCGTCAGCTTATACACCGCTCCAAACACCGGATCGCTCGCCGCCGTTATCAGTCTCTCGCCGACGCCGAAGCTGTCAATGCAGCCGCCCTGCGAAATTATGGAGTGGATAGTTAGCTCATCAAGACTGTTGGATACTATTATTTTGCAGTCAGCAAGTCCTGCGGCGTCCAGTTCTTCACGCACTTTTTTCGACAGGTACGACAAATCCCCCGAATCGAGTCTGACGCCCTTTAGCCTCTTGCCCTGCGGTTCCAGGACCTCCTTAGCCACGCGTATGGCGTTGGGAAGACCCGATAACAGTACATCATATGTATCAATAAGCATAATAGCCATATCGGGGTAGATTTCGGCGAAGCGTTTAAACGCCATGTACTCGTCATCAAAATACATCACCCAACTGTGGGCCATGGTGCCGCTAATCGGAATCCCAAACTGCTTACCCGCCATGACGGTTGCGGTACTGTCCACACCGCCAATGTACGCCGCTCTCGCTCCGTATACCGCCGCGTCCACGTTATGCGCGCGTCTCGCGCCGAAGTCCGACACGCCGCGTCCATCGGCTGACCGCACTATGCGCTGCGCTTTAGTCGCGATAAGCGATTGGTGATTAATCTGCGCCAGTATCGCGGTTTCCACGAGCTGCGCATCTATCAGCGGCGCGCAGACCGTTATTATCGGTTCGTTTGGATACATCACAGTACCTTCCCGCATAGCGTAGACGTCACCACGGAACCTGTATGACCGCAGCCAACTGAGGAACTGTTCATCGAAAACGTTCTGTAACCGCAGGTACTCTATGTCCTCATCGTCAAAGTGCAGATTTTCAAGGTATTCTAAAATCTGCTCGAGTCCCGCGAAGATGGTAAACCCGCCGCCATCCGGGTTCCTCCGGTAAAACACGTCGAACGTTACCAACTCATTGCTGTTTTCACAGGTCTGGAAATATCCGTAAGCCATGGTCATCTCATAAAAGTCCATCATCATGGATACGTTGCGCTTGTCAAACTGCGTCATTGAACAGATCACTCCTTAACTATAATCTGGCAGCTTCTCATGATCTCCAGCGCCGCGTTATGCTTATCCGCTGTCACTCCAGCGCAGCACGAGGCGTCTACAGATATTCTAACTTCCGGCAGTGCCGCTTTCAACATCAACGCGTTTGATACAACGCATATATCCGTGCATAGCCCGACTATTTCAATACTTCCCACATCGTCTCGATTACGTATATCATCCATAAGCGCTACGCTCCCAAAGCAGGGCTTTTCGTAGACTTTTATACATCGCTCGTGTTTCAATGCCTCCAGTTCATCTACCAGGTTCCATCCATCTGTACCTTTCACACAATGGGCTACAGGGAGCATATGCCCTTCCTGCGTCCGGAAGTAATCATCCCCGTGAGTGTCTTGCGTCATGATGATCTCACCTTGGAAACCGCGCGCTTTATTTATAAGCTTCGGAAGCATTTTCCGCGCTTCAGACGTGCCCAGCGTACCGGTTACAAAATCGTTTTGTACATCAATAATAATCAAAATATCGCGCATCATATTTCTCTGCTCCTGCCTTATATGTTGAGGCAGCTTATATTGCCAAGCTGCCTCAACAATGTTATACCGATTTTACTGATTTATTTTATTCGACTGACAGAACTTTGTAATCCTGGTCCTCAACGGCCTTCTTCAGAATGTCGTTGTCCACTGCGGATATGAGCGTCACAACCGCCGAGCCGGTCTTGTGACTTACTTCCGCCGATTCCACCGCGTCCAGCGCCTCTAACGCCTTTTTGACCCGCGCCTCGCAGTGCTCACACATCATGCCCTCAATACTAAGTGTCTTAGTCATTTCTCCGCTCTCCTTATTCTTTTTATGATCTTTTATTTTTCTGTCCCGACTTGTATCATACATATGGAACATATTTAAACGAAGCGCATTCATTACGACGCAAAAGCTGGAAAGACTCATTGCCGCCGCCCCGAACATGGGGTCGAGCGTCCACCCGAAAATCGGTATCCACAATCCAGCCGCGAGGGGAATACCTATAACATTGTAGAAGAACGCCCAGAAGAGATTTTCGTGGATATTTCTCAGTGTCGCGCGGCTCAGGCGTATTGCGGCGGCAACATCGGTAAGCCTGCTCTTCATCAGAACAATGTCAGCGGCGTCTATTGCCACGTCCGTGCCGGCTCCTATCGCAATACCGGTGTCGGCGCGAGTCAGCGCGGGCGCGTCATTTATTCCATCGCCCACCATGGCGACTTTCCCTTTCGCGGCCAGTTTTCGCACCACGGCCTCTTTGCCCTCCGGAAGGACACCGGCTATTACCTCATCTACTCCGGCTTCACGGCCTATTGCCCTTGCCGTCCGCTCATTGTCGCCTGTCAGCATTACCACACGAATCCCCATGTTCTGAAGTTCTTTTATTGCTCCTGGGCTGTCCTCCTTGATGACGTCCGCCACAGCTATGGCTCCACAGAGCTTGCTGCCTCGGCTGAAAAAGAGCGGTGTTTTGCCATTCTCAGAAAGCTCTGCGGTCTTACGTATCATCTCCTCCGGTACATCAGCTCTGGAACTGATGAAACTCATATTTCCGCCAACAACCGTCTCGCCATCAAGTTCCGCCTCAAGTCCGTTACCTGGCATGACACAAAAATTATTTACTTCACGCGCATGTATACCCAGTTCTGTTGTGCGCGCGAGAATCGCCCGCGCAAGCGGATGCTCACTATGAGCCTCCAGGGAACCCGCAAGCTCCCAAAGCGCCGTCTCGCTCACGCCATCCGCCGGCAGCACATCAGTTACTTTCGGTTCGCCCGATGTTATTGTGCCGGTCTTGTCCAAAGCGACTATGCGCACCTTTCCTGTCTCCTCTAATGAGACGGCGGTTTTAAATAGTATACCGTTTTTTGCGCCCATGCCGTTACCAACCATAATCGCGACAGGGGTCGCCAGACCGAGAGCGCAGGGACAGCTTATTACAAGTACCGAGATAGCTCGCGCCAGCGCGAAGCCAAACGTCTCACCGCTGACCATCCATATTATAAATGTGATAGCCGCGATACATATCACTGTCGGTACGAACACGCCTGAAACCTTGTCCGCTACTTTTGCTATAGGCGCCTTTGTCGCCGCGGCGTCGCTGACCATGCGTATTATCTGGGACAGCGTGGTATCCTCTCCAACCCGCGTCGCTTCACATTTTATAAAGCCTGACTGGTTGATAGTGGCGGCGGAAACGTTATCACCCACGGCTTTATCAACGGGTATGCTCTCGCCGGTGAGGGCCGCCTCATTCACCGCGCTTTCGCCATCTATTATGACGCCGTCAACCGGTATATTCTCACCTGGGCGCACAACGAAAACATCGCCGCGCATGACCTGATCTATTGCCACAGTACGTTCCACGCCATCAGTAATTACTGTCGCCGTCTTGGGAGCCAGCTTCATAAGACCCTTGAGCGCGTCTGTGGTTTTACCTTTTGAGCGCGCCTCTAACATCTTGCCAACCGTTATGAGCGTCAGGATAGTGGCGGCGGCCTCAAAGTAGAACTCATCCATATACGTCATAACAGCGTCCATGTCACCCCGCATCTGCGCGGAGGTCATAGCGAAGAGCGCGTATGTGCTGTAAAGAAACGCCGCGCTGGAGCCCATTGCCACGAGCGTGTCCATATTTGGCGACCGGTGAGCGAGGCTCCGAAAACCGCTTATGAAAAATTTCTGGTTTATAACCATGATTATCGCGGCGAGAAGCATCTGGGCAATTCCCATGGCGACGTGGTTGTCACTTAGGAATCCCGGCAATGGCCAGCCCCACATCATGTGTCCCATGGACATATACATGAGCGGCAGCCAGAATCCCAGTGACGCTATAAGACGGCGCTTAAGAACCGGCGTATCCTTGTCACGCAGAAATTCCTCGTCATCTGAGGTACTATGAGCCTGCGTTCCGTAAGCGTTTTTTTCAGACGCTCCGTAACCGGCTTTCTCTACCGCGGCGATTATCTCTTCGCTTCGCGCAGTACCCTCAACACCCATTGAATTTGTCAGAAGGCTAACCGAACAGGATGTGACGCCGGGGACCGCTGATACGGCTTTCTCGACCCTCGCGCTGCAGGCGGCACAGCTCATACCTGTCACTACATACTGAACCAAAGTGGAAGTCCTCCTATTTCATCATCTTTTGAAGAAGTGTCACCAGCTCATCAATCACATTGTCGTCACCATCCCTGATGCCGTCAGCGACACACGTTTTAATGTGGTTTGACAGAAGCACACGGCTGAAGCTGTCAAGCGCGGCGGTTACCGCCGTCACCTGTATAAGAATATCGGGACAATACGCGTTATGCTCCAGCATTTTCTGCAGTCCTCGTACCTGCCCTTCTATTCGTTTGAGCCGATTCATCAGGCTATTAAACTCCTTTTCGTCCCGCTCCTTCGTCCTGCCGCAATGCTCACATTCTATATTATTCACACTCTCCCCTCCGAATATACCCCTGGTGGGTATTTAATGTCATAATTATATACCCTGTATAGAGCTTTGTCAATAGTTTTTCCAAATAATTTTTCCGCGATTGTCCTCGTAGCGCAGATAGATATTCATCGGGGCATATTCCGACCAATTTGTTGACAATCGCGCTATTTCCATGTACAATAATGTGTGTACACAACAATGCGGATTTGGGTGGAAGAGCGGCGGATGAGAAAGCGATTGTCCGGCGCGCTCAACGTGTATAGCGGCTGCGTGGAGATGAAGTCCGGTGACGGCAGTGGTTAGCGTTGACTGCGCTGCCGTGGAAAACGAAGTTGCCGACAATTTGCACCAGAGGCAACAGCATCTTACCCATAGCCACCTGTTGACATATGCCAACCTCGCTCTGAACGGCGATCCGGAGACGTATACTGAAGCTGTCACCGAGCGCAAGCCTTTGGATTATTAAAACGAAAACGGATAATTCTGTTGTGGAGGTGTTTATAAATGAAAAAACGGTTTGCCATATTCTTCCTATGCTGTATGACGCTATTCGTAACCCTCCCTGTGACCGCGCGCGCAGACACCGGACCAAAGCCATCTGTTCGTATTACCTTTGAAAATATGGGGGATGAAT
>CAYQWH010000018.1:0-10434 GCA_964421265.1 uncultured Oscillospiraceae bacterium
CTGGGACGAGTTGTGTGAGATTATGGAGTGGAGCGTCAGCAATGTCCACAGTACCTTCCACATTTGCTGGGGCGCCCAGGCCGGGCTGTATTACCACTTCGGTGTACCGAAGGTGCCGCTTGAAAAGAAGCTGTTCGGCGTTTTCGCGCACCATGTGGAGTATAAGCGCGGGATCCTCATGCGCGGGTTCGATGACGAGTTCTACGCGCCGCACTCGCGGCACACTACGGTACTGCGTGAGGATGTTGAGAAGATCCCGCAGATACGCATCCTCGCGTCCTCGGATGAGGCGGGTGTATATGTCATGCAGACAAAGGGCGGACGGCAGGTTTTCGTCACGGGGCACTCCGAATATGACCCGGATACACTCAAAAACGAGTATTTACGGGATAAGAGCCTGGGACTGCCTATTGAGATACCCAAAAACTATTTCCCCGACGACGACCCGGAGCGTGAGCCGATGGTGACATGGCGCGGTCACGCCAATCTGCTCTATTCCAACTGGCTCAACTGGATAGTCTATCAGGGCACGCCTTATGATCTTAACCAGATGAACACGGGTACGGATAATGACTAATTTTGTTGAGAAGCTTGAGAGCACGCGAATAGGCAGTCTGTCTCTTATGAGTATTCTGTCGGCGCTTATTGTATTTATAGTTTTCCTGATCGTCAGGAAGGTCGTGAACAGGACTTTCGTCAAGGCGATAAACAAGTCGCGTCTTGACGCCAGCCTCAAGAGCTTTTTGGCATCTTCGGTGAACGTGCTTTTATGGCTGCTCATCGTGATGATAATGGCGGACAAGCTGGGCATTCCAATGACGAGCATAGTCGCGCTGTTCAGCGTCGCCGGTCTCGCGCTGTCACTGTCGCTGCAGGGACTTTTGGAGAACCTGTTCTCGGGCATGACGATACTTGCCACGAAGCCGTTCTCGGTGGGCGATTTTGTGGATATAGACGACACCACCGGGACGGTTACGGCAGTTGGGTTTTTCTACACGGTGCTTAAGACCGTTGACGGTAAAGAAGTGCGGTTCCCTAACAGCTCAATCACGTCTGCAAAGGTGACTAATTACTCCAGGTATCCCGCTCGGAGAGTTGATCTGGAAATCAGCGTCTCCTACGACGATGACACGGAAAAGGTCAAGGCCGCTCTTCTGGATACCGTAAAACAGGTAGAGGGGGTTCTTATGGAGCCTGAACCGCTTGTCGGCATTCTTGAGTACGGTTCCAGCAGCATTAAATACGCGCTTTACGTCTGGGTAAACGCGGATAGCTTTATCAGCGCGAAATTTGCCATAACGGAGACAGTCAGACAGGTCTTCGCGAGCCGTGGGATCACCATGACTTACAACCATCTGAATGTCCACATAGAAAAAGAATAGGAGGCCGAGATATATGGATGTGGTTGAGGAAGTCCTATGCACGATAGTGGAAGCTTTAAGCCTGTTTTTTGAGTATATCGGCGTCGCGGTAATGTGCTTTACAGGTGTGAGGGGACTCGTCGAGCTTATACAGCGCAAGTCATGTCTCCGGCTGCACCTGGGCGAGGGCATGGCCACCGGGCTGCAATTCTTCATGGGCGGCGAGATTCTGACTACCGTAGTAACAAAAGACCTGAAGAGCGCGGCAATGGTCGGCGCGCTGGTGCTGCTGCGTACCGCGTTAGCGTTTGTGGTGCACTGGGAGACTTCTCAGGAGGAGCACAAGGCTAACGCCGAGCGCGACACGGACGAGGAACGGGAAACCGTACATAAATAAACCTCCCATAGCCCATCGCGGCACGAGCACGCAATCGCGGGCGCGTGCCAGATTGCATCCTTTAATCTGGGACCAGTATCAATCAGCATCATATTATACTTTTGCGGCCAGCCGGAAAGCGGCTGCCGACTCGAGGAGGTGACCGTGACGGAATTGCTTTCAACGCTCAAAAAAGTATTCGGTCACGAGAGTTTCCTGCCGGGGCAGGAGGCTCTTGTGACCGGAATTATTGAGGGCAGAGACGTTCTGGGTATTATGCCGACGGGCGGCGGAAAGAGCGTATGTTATCAGCTCCCGGCGCTGTCCATGCCGGGGATGGCGATTGTGATTTCTCCTCTCATCTCTCTTATGCGTGACCAGGTCATCGCGCTCGGCGAGATGGGCGTTCCGGCGGCGTTTATCAACAGCACACTCAGCGCGGAGGAGTACCGTGACACTGTCCAGGGGATGATGAACGGAGCGTACAAGCTTGTTTACGTGGCTCCGGAACGGCTTGAGGGCGACGCGTTCCCGCTGCTGTGCCGGAACGTTGACATATCATTAGTCGCGGTGGATGAAGCTCACTGCATCTCGCAATGGGGGCAGGATTTCAGGCCAAGCTATTTGAAGATAGAGAATTTTCTTGAGAAGCTGCCGTACCGTCCGCCTGTCGCCGCGTTTACGGCCACCGCGACAGTCAGGGTCAGGAACGATATTGAGCATATGCTGAACCTGCGCGACCCGGTACGCGTCGTAACGGGATTCGACAGGCCCAATCTGTATTTCGACGTATGGAGGGGTTCGGGGCGCGACGGCGCGCTGATGGATCTCATACAGCAGCGGCTGGATCGGAGCGGGATAGTCTACTGCTCCACGCGGAAAAACGTCGAGATGGTGCACGAGCTGCTTACGTCCCACGGCGTGTCCGCCGCGCGCTATCACGCGGGGCTGCCGGACTGGGAGAGACATCAGAGCCAGGAGGATTTCCTATATGACCGCAAGACGGTTATGGTGGCCACGAACGCTTTCGGGATGGGTATCGACAAGTCCAACGTCAGCTATGTTATACATTATAATATGCCCATGAGTCTTGAGGCGTATTATCAGGAGGCGGGCAGAGCGGGACGTGACGGCGCGCCCGCCGACTGTATCCTGCTATACTCCCCCGCCGATATTTCCACAGCGCAATTTCTGATTGATAATTCCCACAGTAATGACAACCTGTCGCCGGAGGAGCGGAACGCGGTAATCCTGGAGGATTATAAAAGGCTGGCGATTATGAGCGATTACTGCAACACAACCAGGTGCTTGCGCGGCATGATACTCGACTACTTCGGTCAGGAGCACGCGCCCCGCTGCGGTAACTGCGGCAACTGTCTGGCAAACATCTCAAACCAGGACATCACCGTTGAGGCGCAAAAGATACTTTCCTGCGTCAGGCGCATAAGGGACAAACTCGGTTACAACTTGGGCGCCGCGCTGACCGGTCAGGTCCTCTGCGGCAGCAGGAGCCAGCGTGTGCTCGATCTGGGACTTGACAGTCTGTCCACCTACGGCATAATGAAGGGTGTGCCTTCGCGCAAGTGTCGGGACATGATGATGTTCCTGGAACGGGAGGGGTACATATATAAAACCCCCTCAACCGGCGCGTTATCTCTGACAGCTGCGGCTGGCGACGTCCTCTTTCGCGGTAAAAAGGTGAATATGCCGGTCAGGGAGATGAGCCAGAATCCGGTACAGGTTAAGGAGCGGCGTGACGTAGCTCTGCCAGACAGCGCGAGCAGCGACCTGTACGATGTGCTCCGTGCCCTGCGGCTCCGACTTGCCCAGGATGAGAAGGTACCGGCATACGTAATCTTCTCCAACGCCACGCTTGCGGATATGGCGGAGAAAAGGCCGCGAACGAAGAGCGACTTTATGAAAGTTTCCGGCGTGGGACGCGTCAAAGCCGACAGGTACGGCGCGGCGTTCCTGCGCGAGATAAGGCGCTTTGAAACCAGATAGCGCTGCCGGACAGTTTTATCCTCCCGCTTCACTACTATAAAAAGAACTTGTTCAAATCCGATTTTACAAGAAGCAACACCTCACTTCAACATTGCCCGTGGGCGCGAAGTGAGGTGTTGTTCGTATAGGAGCCAATCCACGGTTCACATTCCCGCGTATCCGTCACTTTATGTACCGACAGAGCCTGCGGGACAGGAGGAACGCAAGGACAAGTTTAAGTATATCAAATGGGATAAACGGAAAAACGCACCAGCCGAGCGCGGTCATTATGGCCACGTGCCCTACATTGCGCGCGTAGACCGTGATGAACCAGAAGGTTCCAAAGGTGTAACAGATAATTAGCCCCAGAACCAGAGCCAATATCTCCGTCCACGCTCTGTCGCCCAGGAACGACGTCAGGCACCAGTAGATAAGTCCCATAAATATAAAACCCACAATATAGCCGCCCGTCGTGCTCAAAAGCACACCTATACCGCCGGAAAACCCCGCGTACACCGGCAATCCTATCATTCCCATCAGAATGTACAGCGCGACAGCAACCGTGCCACGGCGACCTCCCAGGAGCAGAAGCGTCAGGAACACGCCAAAAGTCTGCATGGTAAACTCCACCACCGCCGGAATACTTATCCACGCGCAGACGGATATAAGCACGGCAGCTACGGCGCAGTAAACGATGTCAGATGTGCGGAACCCGCCGCTGTCACCGCTGTCAACTCTCTGTGTTTTTGCATAGTTCATACCACTCACACCTTCCACATATTCGGTCAAAGCCGGGCGTCAGGAGTATCTCGCTCCTCGCCAGCTCCGCAAAATTCCTCCAGTCAACGCGCTCTCCAAAACGCAGATCCAGCGCCGACATGACCTCCCTGTCCATGCGCTCCACCTTATCATGGGAGCGGCATCTTCCGCCGCAGTTGTTCGGACAGTAACCGCAGACGTCGTCACATACCGGGACGAGAGTCACAACCGTGTCAGGGCTTGACCGAAGACTATCCACAAGCTTCGTCATACGCTCCGTAAACGTCTCGTCATATCCATGGCCTGTGAATTTCTGGATACAAAGCACGTGGTGCGGCCGCAGCTTCATCTCCGGCCACCTGTCTGCCGAACAGACACGTCCCCGTAGGACAGCGTCTCGACCGTTCCGTCGGCGTAACGGACTATCATCCGGCAGGCGTCGTCAATATCCAGCGCCGTCGCGTCCCGCGTGCCGGTGGGACGTATCACCGTAATAGGCTTGCCTATGAGGAAACTGCGCTTTTTGTACTCGGAAACGAACTCCCTGCCGCGCAGATTGTCGTACAGCTCCTTGAACCGGTTCAGAAAAGACGCCGCCAGACGGCACCGCAGTCCGCCACGGCGCTCCGTGAATACCGCTCCCGCGATATTGCGTATGTCCTCCGGGAACCCGCCATCCGGCTCGTAGACATTTATTCCTACACCCAGAATCGCGTAATCCAGCGCGCCCGTTTCAACGTTCAATGACGCCTCGGTAAGTATGCCGCAGATTTTGCGGTCATTCAGGTACACGTCATTCACCCACTTTATCAAGGGCGATCCGCCGCCGCAGTCCTCAACCGCCTTGCAGACAGCTACGGCGGCGGCTGTGGTTATGAGCGTCGCCTCCTCAGCCGGGAAGGTCGGACGGAGCAGGACGCTTATATAAAGACCTGTTCCGGACGGCGAATAGAACCTTCTGCCCAGCCTGCCCCGTCCCGCACTCTGCTGTCCCGCGATCACCACGCGCCAGGCGGGCAGCTCCGAGGCGTGCTCCTTCAGCACCTGGTTCGTGGACGTCACCAGCCCCCGCGCGTCTATGGAATACGCCTTGTCTGTCACATATTTCCGCACGCACGAACCGGAGATGGCGTCGTTAAGCTCGCTTAACCTGTAGCCCCGCGTCCTGGCGGCGTCAATGGCGACCCCATCGCTGATGAGCGACTGGACGTTCTTCCAGACAGCCGCGCGGGTTATGTGCAGCTGATCGGCTATGTAGTTGCCGGACAGGTACTCCGTGGGATGATTCTCCAGAATCGCCAGAATATCACGCTTCGTACTCATATGTCTCACCTCTCATCAACTATACTATACCACAGTCGGAAGCGTTTGTCAACCTAAAATTAAAAATAAGTTTACCCAAATCTTATAAATAGGCTGTGGGCGCGTGGTGGCGTGGGATAAGCCTGAGGTAAATCTTGGGGGAGCAGCTGTCGGCTGCTCCCCCAAGGCGCGTATATAGGATAGATGCAGTGCGGCGGTTTACCGCAGACCGAAGCCGTAGTCGTAGACGCTGCCCTGTTCGTCAACGTAGGGATCGAGGTCGAGTGCCTTATCCTCGCAGTGGGCTTCGACTGTCTCCATGTTCTTCGGGAGCTGCATTGGGAGCCGGCCGGTGAATTTGCCGTCACCGAACACGAGGTCGAGGACAGCGCCACGGCTCACGCCGAACTCCGCCACTATCGAGTCCACGGACGGTTCGAACTCACCCATAACCATGGGATTAGTGACAGTCGCGATAACGATTACGGGCTTGTCGCCCATGGCTTTGCGGGCGTTAAGGATGTTGTCAAGATCGGACTCGTTATACGCGGTGTTGGTCTTGCCGCGATAATTACGGTCGGTGAAGCTCTCACGCGGGTCGCCGCCGGCGATACTCTTCTCTCTCGCTGCGGACGCCGTATACGGACGGTACTGGAGCGTAATCGGCAGGTAGCCGTTGCCGCCGGACTCAAGGTCGCTGACGGAGTAGGGGTTGCACTGGGGGCTTTCCACGAACACAATCGCCACGTCCGCTTCGTCAGGCGTGTCCACGCGGGTGCCATATCTGCTTACCGTCTCGCTGTCTACGGGATCCACATCCCGCGCGGGCACATCGGTGCGCATAAATGACTTAGACGGCCCGATATGGCGCTTGGGCACGTATATTTTCTGCCCCTTTGCCAGCGGCAATACGCCGTTGCGGTTCTTAAGCAGCACCACGGAGCGCTTCTGCGCCTCGTAGCCGTGACGGGTGAACTCCTCGCAGCCGACGATCCTCGCGCTCTCCTCCGGGTCGAGATAGGGATCCTCAAACAGACCGCACTGGAAGATGTTCTTGAGCAGCCGCGCCGCCGAAAGCTCGAACCGTTTACGCATTACGTCCTCGCCGAAACGCTCGCAGCCGATATTGTACGCCTCGATAACAGGCTCCGAACGGTCGTTCCCGCCGAACTGGTCAACGCCGTTCATGATAATGCGAAGGTGCCGTTCCGCCTCTGTGAGGCTCTGGACGCCATAGCATCTGCTGCCGAAGCCCTCAACCGTCGGCAGCGGGTCGCCGGTAATGCCCCAGTCGGTGCAGACCACGCCACGGTACCCGTATTTGTCCCGCAGCAGATTGTTAATCAGGTACTTGCTATACGAATTGCCCACGTTGTCGCCGGAGGGATCCGCGCCCCAGCTCACGGAGTAATACGGCATTACGGCCGCCGCCTCACCCGTGGGGCCGTCCAGCTTGAACGCCGCCTCGGTAAAGGGCTTCATATGTTCCTCGAACCGTCCCGCGGGATATACGTTGTACTGGCCATAGGCGTAATGGGCGTCACGTCCGCCCTCGCCTGTGCCGCCGCCCGGCCAGTGCTTGACCATCGTGTTCACGCTGTCACGGCCCCAGCCGTTCTCGGAGCCTTCAGTCGTCTGCATACCGTCGCAGTACGCCTTTACCATCTCCTCCGTGGCGGACAGGTCCATACCTAAAGTGTCGATGAACCGCATCCATCTCGGCTCGGTGCACAGGTCAATCTGCGGCCCCAGCGCCGTAGCGATACCCAGCGCTCTGTACTCCCTGGACGCGTCCTCGCCAAACTGTCTGACCACCTCCGGGTCAAAGCACGCCGCGAAGCCCACGCCCTCCGGCCATTTGCTCACATCCTTACCGGAGCTTTGGAACTCCGCGCCGCCGTCACGGGCGCCGTTCCGTGGGTCGGAGGATATGTTCACGGGGATACCGAAGGGGAGCGACTCCGCCTTCTTCTGTAAATTGTTGCTCCATCTCGCGCTGACCGACGCGCTCTCCACAGTCGTCAGGAGTATGTGCCTGATGTGCTCCTTTTCCAGAAATTCCGACTGCTGATCCGACAGCGTACAGGGCGGGACACCCGCCTCCTCATAAGTCTTGCCGCCCTCGAAGGTGCCGCTGAACATTCCTCCCGGCTGCGGCGGTACGGCCTGATGGGGGGAGTAGAGCATAAGTCCCGCTATTTCCTCGACGCTCAACCGTCCCGCCAGATCCTGCGCGCGCTCCCAATCGGAGAGCCGCCAGTCCTCATAGGGCAAAAGCTCACCGGTCTTTGCCAGATCCTTAAAGAGCAGCCCGTCACGCTCGATAAGCTTGACGCCTGAGTCCTCAGACCACGCCAGCGTCCTGCCGCCCTCCTGCTCCACTCTGCGTATACCGTCTTTAACCGTTTCTTTTCGACTCATCTCAGAACCTCCATCGTTATAGTTAATTTAAGAAAAACGGCGCAGCCGCAAAAAGGACCACGCCGTTCAGACCGCTATGTATGATTACGAATCCCGATCGCGCATAAACGCGGACACGAACGCCCCGGCTGTGCAGAGGATAAACACAAAGAAACCGAATCCCAGAGAAGCACCGCTGTAATCAGCAAGATCACTGTACTCAACAATGAACATAATGAGGTAGAACACCATTCCTGCCCCGCCGATGCACGCGAACTTGCGGAACGGGAAGATGTGGCAGGCCGCGACCGCCAGGACGAAGATTATAACGAGCACATTCATAAAAGTATCATCCGCTGTCCTCATAAACTGAAGACCTGTCATGCCCGCGTAATAGCCGCTGCTTCCCACGTTGACAAAAGACATGAACAATGAGAGAAAACCTATAAACGCCGACGCGAGACCTATCCAGTTCGTTCTCATCAGCGCGTTGAGCTTGGGGAGTGTAAGCGTAAAGGAGCCGGGCCGTCTCATGGGCCGCTGACCGTAAGGCGGCTGCTGGCTATAGGGCTGCTGGTTGTAGGGCGGCTGTTGACTATAGGGCTGTTGCTGGCCATAAGGCGGCTGCTGTCCGCTGGAAGCGGAATAACTCTGCTGGGAAGAAGCACCCTGGTTAGCCGTGGCTACGGGCTTGCCACAGCGCGGGCACACCGTCTGACCGGGTTGTATCTGGTTCCCGCAATTATCACAGAACATACGTTTTACCTCCGATATATATAATAATATTCAATATTACCAAAACGAAAACAGGAACGTGACCTGTGTTTCGCAAAGGTCGGGGAAATCAACCGGAAATCGCTCTCCGGCGCGGGGGTTTAATAGGGCGGCCTCCGGTAATAGCTGCGGTTGCCGTTGCCGTTAACGGGGCCTTTCCAGAACACGGCGAAAATGCAGGCCGCCGTGCCAAGCACAAATAGATAGAACCCAAAGTTAAGATAGAATGAAACGTATCTCGAATAATCTTTAATATCGCCGTAATCGCCTAAGTAATAGATCAGCATTATCAGGGCGTGAACCGCCATATAGCCGCTGCCTATAAGCGAAAACTTCTCCATCCGGAGCACCGTCAGCACAATGACGGCAATCATAGCCATAAAAACGAGAACTGTCAGAATCGTTACATCATGCTCGTCATTCATATACTCTATCATTGTAGCGGATTCGGAGTAAGAATCACTCTTTTCCTTTATGGTAACCGCCGGCAGAAACATAGCGATGAAAGTCAGGAAAACACCCACAAGAGCGATTATGTTGTTCCGCGTTATCGGGCCGAAATGCACGCCGCCGGATCTCTGGTTGTAGGGATAACCGTACTGGTTGTTATACTGCTGACCATATGGCTGTTGGCCGTAGGGGTTCTGCTGCCGCTGGCCGTATGGGTTGTTGTACTGCTGCTGGCCGTAGGGATTATTATACTGCTGCTGGCCATATGGGTTGCCCTGTGGACGCTGCCCATAGGGGTTCTGCTGCCGCTGAACCACAGGGGTGCCGCACCTGGGGCACACTCGCGCCCCGGGCTGAAGCGCTAAACCGCATCTCTGACAATTCATTACATTACCTCCGTTCACTGTAGCTGATTCTTATCTGATTTTCACAAGCGAGAACACCCCGCTGGCCACGGTCCCTATAGCATAGACAAAGAAACCGATACCCGGTTGGAACGACGCCATGCTATTTATCTCCGCAACATACTCATCAATCATAGCTTCCATTTCCGACGTCATACCCAGGCCAAGCTCCTCAAGACCGACAAAATACCTCACGGCGTCCCCCAACGCGCTGCCCATGTAGATAACCATCATAACCGCGAACGCCGCCATGAGCGCGACGCCAACAAGCGCGATGGTATTCTTACGCAGTAAGTGACAGACGATAACAATAACCGCTCCGACAATACCGACAATCAAAAACAATGTGCCTTTGTCGCCGATATCGCCCAAGTCGTCGCAGAAATCAAACGCGTTCTCGCTTTCATCCTCAACCTCGCCAAGACCTATATCGTCAAGCATATAGCCCGCTTCGGAGTCCTTCATTTTGAGTGAAGTGAACGGCAGCAATAGTCCTATGAACGCCACCACGACCGCGATCATCGCGATAATGCTGCTCTTGCTTATACCGCCACGCGCGGCGGTTCTCGACCCGCCCCTGTACTGATTCGGGTACGGCTGCTGCCCATACGGTTGTTGACCATAC
>CAYQWH010000018.1:10534-20329 GCA_964421265.1 uncultured Oscillospiraceae bacterium
CCGTACTGCTGCTGACCGTACTGGCCGCGCTGGTTGTAAGGCGGCTGCTGGCCGTACTGCTGCTGGCCGTAATAACCGTTCTGCTGCTGCTGGCCGTATGGCCGCTGACCGTATTGGCCGTTCTGGTTATAAGGAGCCGCGGGACGCTGCTGTCGGTTTGTTCCGTCACTTACGGGTGCGCCGCAGCGCGGACAGACACGCTGTCCGGACTGGAGTTCTGCGCCACATCGCTGGCAAAACATCTATACATACCTCCTGAACCGTATTTCTCTTCCCTCTTTGCGGCGTCACCGCCATTTTCCCCACGGTGGACGTCCTATTGTCGCCATCTATCATTATATCTTATATCAAAGGGCAGCCATTCCTTCTTCTTGCCCTTCACTCTGTTCCTGCCCAGGAACGCCGCGAACACGCACCCCAGAAACGACACGACAAAAAGTATAAACCCGAAGGAGACATGGATTGTGTAATCCAGAAGCTCCTCGTACATCCCGACAGTAAAAGTCATACCCGAGAACGCGCACGCCATCAGCACGATATAAACAAACATCCCCACAAGCCCGATTATCGACCATTTGGAGCGTTTGAGAATGTGGCAGACGATGATTGAGGCGAGCATTACGCACAGGATGATATTGCAGATTACGCCGCACTGCCATGTCACGGCCTCGAAAGTCGTAAAGACGATCGTCCCGGCGGAACTCTTCATTGTAAAGCAGGGCAGAAGCAGACACACTCCCCCAAGGATGGCTGAGACAACGCCAATTACGTTATACAGCGGCAGTCCCAGCAGCTTTACGTCAAAGCGATCCTCCCAAGTATGTATCTCCTCATGCGTCGGTTGACCGCAGAAATGACATATCTCCTCGTCCTCCGCGATCGGCGCACCGCAGTGGCAGCAACTCTCGTTCATCGTTTCCGCCCCGGCAGGAATACTGATACCACGCTCGCCACCGCTCCGACGGCGAAAATGTAAAAGCCAAACGACAGGGCGGAGTTCTCGTCCATCTGGTCGAAAATGGCGATAACGATCCAGAGCATCGGCAAAGCCGGCGCAAGCACAGCGTTCCTCTTGCCCAACAGACAGCACACGATAATCATCGCCGCGTCAAGTATCAAAATTATGTTGATGAAATTCACGCCGGATTCGTCTATCATATCGAAAAAGCTCATGCTGTTCTCGCCAATTGAGATCCACGGCAGGAACAGGGACACGATAGCGGCGACGGCTCCGACCATTCCGACTATGCTTCCGATGGAGATGTCAATCGTAATCCCACGCGACGGCGCGGCGGCAGGCATTGGCGCTGCCGGCGGCTGCTGATAACCGGTTCTCGGAGGATAACCCCCCTGCGGACGCGCCGGCGCCCTCTGACCGTTCGGCGTGCCGGGACGCGCCTGCGGACGCTGCCCTGGCGGGCGCTGCTGCATTGGAACCTGCGCACCGCAGTTCGGGCAGACCCTCTGCCCCGGCTGCAGCGCGGTACCGCATCTTGGACAATTCATAAGCTAAGTACCTCCAGCTAATTCTTCGGTATTGGTATAAACGTGGCGACTATGGTTCCAAGTGTGCCAAGCAGCATAAGAAAGAATCCAATCGCGAATTGAGCGTCACCCGTCTCCGATATGGCGTAAAAAGACATAGCCACACAGAAAACAAGCCCGATAATGCCGATCATACCGATCTTACGGTGACCGATCAGATGGAAGAGCGCAATAAGACCGAGGCACACAAACGGTATAATGATAAGAGCCACCAGTTCCTCTTCCTCGTTCATAAGCTCGATATACGATATACTTTCGTCCACTTTTGCCGCGCCGCCCAGAAAGCTGTTCGCGGCCGACGCGAACCGGCTTGTGGCAAGGGGCAGAAACATACCGGCAGCGGTGACAACTACGGAAATAAGCGCGATAATCGTCGCCGTGTTGAACGTCTTTCTCTTAGGCGGCGGTGGCGGCGGGTAGTATCCCTGTTCGTACTGGCCCCTGCCCCGGTTCACGGGTTCCTGATAGGTCGGTCCTCCCGCGCGCGGAGCGGATCCGCCCTGAGGAGCTGTACCCATAGGCTGCTGACCGGCTTGCGTATAGCCTCCGGCCGTGCGTGCGTTCTGTGCCGGAGCCACGGTAACCGGCGTCCCGCAACGCTGACAGAACTTCTGATTGGGCTGCAACTGCGCGCCGCATTTTTTACAAGTCATTCCTGATTCCTCCTGCGTCTTTGTTTTCACAGACGTGGTTTGCTCATCCGAAAACGTCTACATACAAAATAGCACATTTCCTGACAACTTGCAATAGCTTTTTTAAATTTTTATTAAGTTTTGCGCCGTCCCGCCCGTACCGGGGCGCATGAACCGCTGTAATCGGCATTTTTCCAGCGTCTCTCGGATGGTTATCGGCGGCTGAAGTCAGATTTCAAAGTCCTTTTCCGTGTATGCGCCGGTGATCAGCGCCGCCGGGTGAGCCGGCTCACGTTTAAGCGGGTCGTAGCGGAACCTCCTGCACGAGTCTGACGATGACATAACGCCGCGCTTTACACAGGCCACTTCCGTCTCGCTTATGCGCACGCCGCTGTCGCAGTAAGAGCAGCTGGGCTCGATCTTTTTGTTAAACAGCATGAATATCACTCCCGTTTCTCTTTAATTATACCGCTTTTCTCCGTCGCTTTCCAGTCCTTTTTTGATGAAACTCCTGACATAATAAGGAAAAGCGCGAAGACGGCCGCCGCCATCAGCGCCGACCACATGAGCGCGGAGGTGAACCTTATATCCGCTATGCCGCCCACCTGTTCGGCCAGCACCGCTGACACCGGCGACTCCAGGCGCAGCAGCCGCGCAAGTCCCAGTACGAACACCGCCGACAGTATGCCATGGAGACATTTGCCCAGGATGTACGAGTGGACGGACAGCCCGGTGGAACCGAGGAACGACAGCACCTGGCAGTGGACGGACAGCCCTGCCCAGCCCAGCATGAACGCGGCCATCGCTATTGACGTGGTCAGCTCACCGGATACGTTCCGCAGGCTCCACACGCCGGACGTGAGTTCAATTATCCCGGTCAGCAGCGCCTCCGCCCAGTCCGGCTCCAGGCCGAGAACCGTAAAAACGCCGCCGAGCGCCTCCGACACCACCGCGAGGACGCCGGACAGGAACAGCAGCTTTATCAGTACGGTGAAGAATATGACGAACCCGCATATGTTCAGCGATGACGAAAACGAGGATGTCACGGACGACACAAACGCCTTCGGGAACGCGACGTGTTCCCTCTTCGTGTCAGGTGACGGGCTGGCGATGTCGGGACTGCCCCATTTGCGGAAGATTACGCCGACCGTGAGGGACGCCAGTATGTGCGCCAGGTACAGCACAAGTCCCACCTGCCCGCTGGCGAACAGTCCCGCGCCAACTACGCCGAAGATGAACGCCGGCCCCGAGTTGTTGCAGAATGACAGCATCCGTTCCGCCTCGCTGCGCGTGCACTGTCCGTCCCGGTAAAGACCTGTTACCGTTCTCGCGCCCACAGGGTACCCGCCGATGAATCCCAGAACCAGCGCTGACGCGCAGGGGCCGCCCACGTTAAAGAGCGGGCGCATGACCGGCGCGAAAAACCTGCCCAGCTTCTCCGCGAGGCCCAGTTCCACCGTGAGCGACGATATGACGAAAAACGGGAACAGCGACGGGATTATGACGTTGAAGCACAGCTCCACGCCGTCCCTTGCCGAATCCACCATATCCGACGGGAACAGCACAAGTCCCGCGGTCACCGCTATAAGTCCCAGCCCCATAAGCGCGTCAAACGCCTTCTCACGAATATCTGTCAGTCTCATGATTATCGCCTCCCATGTGTTTTTTACAGTATATGAGACGGCGCGCGTATTTTTTCCGGAAAACAGCATACATTGTAACGTCAGGCGAATCCGGGCCGGATAAGGGGGGAGATGTGTGCGGCGGAAAAAGGATGATTTCCTGAAAAAGACGGCGGACATATTTGACCTGCCGGGGGAGGTGCTGTACGGTGAGCCGCGCGTGACGGTCACCGGTACGGATAAGGTACACATAGAGAACCACCGTGGACTGCTGGAGTATGGGGCAGGCGAGATTATAGTCAACGCCAGCGGCGTGATGATAAAAATAACGGGCGATAAGCTGGACGTGGCGGCGATGAGCGACTTGGAACTTGTGGTAAAGGGATCCATTAAGAGCGTGACGTTTTTGGAGTAGGAGATAGTATGAGAGCGTTGAATTTTGTGCGCGGCACTGTCCGCGTTAAACTGAAGTGCCGTTATCCGGAGCGCGCCGTGAACATCTGCGCCAGCCGCCATGTGGAGTTCTGGGACCTGAGCCGGGATGAGACCGGCGCGACCATGACGGTGCGAATAGACGGCTACAGAAAGCTCCGGGCGGCGGCGAGTGAAAGCGGCGCGTTCTCCGTCTCGCCAATACGGAAAAACGGCGTGCCGTTTCTGCTGTGGCGCGTCAGGAAAAGATATGTGCTTCTGGCGGGCATGGTGCTCTGTCTGCTCCTCGTGTGGGTGTCGTCGCTGTTCGTGTGGCAGATCGACGTGGACGGCAACGAAACCGTCCCCACAGCCGAAATCCTGGCCGTGCTTAAAAGTCTCGGCGTCGGCGTCGGCTCCATGACGTTCTCCATATCGCAGGAGCGCATATCCAACGAGATGCTTCTGCGGTTCCCGGAGCTTTGCTGGATCACGCTGAACACTTACGGCAGCCGCATACAGGTTATAGTCCGTGAGGCCACGCCGAAGCCGGAGATACGCGACACGGACGTGCCCACAAAGGTGGTAGCGGCCAGGACGGGTATCATCACGGATATGTTTGTGGTGAACGGTGAGCCGGTCGTGGAGGTCGGGTCGGCTGTGGAGGCCGGAGAGGAACTGGTCAGCGGCGTTATGCCGGACGGCAGACTTGTGCACGGCGAGGCGGAGATCTGGGCGAGGACGCTGTATGAGAAGTCCCTGTCAATGCCGCTCGAAACGGTGAATAAGAATTATACCGGGAGGGAAACGACAAAAACCGCGATAATTTTAGGAGGAAATCGCATTAATTTATATTTTACTGGTGGAAATCCATACGCGAACTGTGATAAAATAGAAGAGAATAAGGTCTGGCGGTTGGGGAGCGCAGTGCTCCCGGTGACTGTCATACGGGAGACGTACCGCGAGTATGAGCCTGTGGAAGCGACAATCCCGCTTGAGGACGCGGTGGGAATACTGGAGGTCCGCCTGACGGCTATGATGGAGGACGAGATAGGTGACGGCTATCCGCTGATTACAGATTTTGCCGTCCTGTCGGACGACAGCGTAGTTACCGTGACGCTGTATGCCGAGTGCGTGGAGAACATCTCCCGGCAGCAGGTTCTGACAGATGAGGAGATCGCGCGGGCGGAATCGGCGGCTGAATCCGGGCCTGAGGAAGATATGGAACCATAAAAGCGAAAGGACAGCTTACGAATGATAGAACAGACTATGAGCATAGATCGGATGGAGAATATTATAAGCGTTTTTGGCTCTTTTGACGAAAACCTCAGGCTCATAGAGAGCGAGATGAACGTGCGGGTTACAGACAGGGATTCGGAGCTGAAGATAACCGGGGAAGCGGACGAGGTGATGCTTGCCCGGCAAGCGATAGAGGGTCTGGTATCACTGGCGGCGAAGGGCGAGAACATAGACGCGCAGAACGTCCGTTATATCATAGGTCTTGTGCGCGCCGGCGCGGGCGACAGGATCGGGGAGCTTGCCAGGGATGTCATATGCGTCACGGCGAAGGGGAAGCCTGTAAAGGCAAAGACGCTGGGACAGAAACGGTATGTGGAAGCGATAAGCAAGAACACCGTTACCCTGGGCATAGGCCCCGCCGGAACCGGCAAGACATATCTGGCCGTGGCAGCGGCGGTGGCGTCCTTCAGGGCGAAGGACGTGAACCGGATTATCCTGACCCGTCCGGCGGTGGAGGCCGGCGAACGGCTCGGGTTCCTGCCGGGGGATCTGCAAAGCAAGGTTGATCCGTACCTGCGGCCACTGTATGACGCGCTCTTTGAGATGCTCGGCGCCGAGACGTATAACAAGTACCTGGAACGCGGCGACATCGAGGTCGCTCCCCTGGCGTATATGCGCGGTCGGACGCTGGACGACAGCTTCATAATCCTGGACGAGGCCCAGAACACAAGCCGTGAGCAGATGAAGATGTTCCTGACCCGCCTCGGGTTCGGCTCCAAAATTGTCATAACCGGCGACGCGACTCAGGTTGATCTCCCGGCTGACAAGGTGAGCGGATTAAAAGAGGCGGTGAGAGTCCTGGACGGCGTGGAGGATATAGCCATCTGCCATCTCACGGGAGCCGACGTTGTGAGGCACGTCCTGGTACAGAAGATCGTGGAGGCGTACGACCGTTATGAACGGTCACGTCAGATGCCGGTGCAGTCCGGCGGCAAAAAGAAAAGATAAGGAGAAATACACAGATGAAGGTAGAAATATCCTGCGGCGCGGTTGTGTTCACCAAAGACGGTGAGGATATTAAATACGTGGTAATTAAGGCGCTGAACGGCGACTACGGGTTCCCGAAGGGCCATATGGAGAGAGGCGAGACCGAGAAGGAGACAGCGCTCCGGGAGATCCGTGAGGAAGTGGGGCTGGACGTCCGGATACTGCCGGATTTCCGTGCCGTGGACGAGTACCCGCTGCCGGGCAAGCAGGGAATATTGAAGCGCGTGGTGTTCTTCGCGGCTTACTATGAGAACCAGGACATCGTCTGCCAGGAGGACGAGCTTGAGAGCGCCCGCGTCCTGCCGTTTGACGAGGCGCGTAAAATTCTGACCTTTGACAGCTCCAGAACCGTCCTGGACGCGGCGGACAGATTTATCAGGAGGACGAACAAATGACAATAGAAGACGCGATCAGAAAGCTTGATGAACAGGAGCTGCGCGAGTTCGCTTACGGGCACGCGCTGGGGACGCTTAATTATGAGGGCAACACCATCGCGCCCAGAGATTCGCGCATACCGCGCGGCCGCACCGTGGGAATACTCGCGGGCGAGATACACAAACTCTCCACAGACGCGGACGCCATAAAGCTAATGGACTTTCTGCGTGAGCACCTGGACGAGCTGTCGCCGAAGGATCGCCGAAGAGTGGAACTGAGAGAGAAGTCGCTGAAAAGGCTTCGCCGCATCCCGAAGGAGGAGTACGCGGCTCACGCCGCGCTCGTTAACGAGGCGTCCGCCGTCTGGAACGACGCGAAGGCGCGGGACGATTACGCGTTGTTCGAGCCTTTGCTGGGCAGAATAATAGACGCGGACAAGCATTTCGCGGAGCTTGTGGAGCCGGACATGGATCCATACGACTATCTGCTGGACGAGTACGAGGAGGGGCTTACGCGGGAGAAGTGCGACGCGTTCTTCAGCGCCCTGAGGAAGAAGATCGTACCGCTGGTGGAGAAGGTGAAAAACGCGCCCCAGCCCGATATGGGCTGCACGAAGGTCCCGTTCCCCAAAAGCGCCCAGATGGAACTTGCGTATAAGCTGATGGACACTATCGGCATTGACAGGAACCGCTGCTCCCTGGGCGAGACTGAGCACCCCTTTACCTCCGGCTTCACCAAATATGATGTGCGCATTACGACGAACTACAAAGATAACTTTCTCTCATCCTTTTTCTCCGTTATTCACGAGGGCGGGCACGCGCTCTATGAACAGAACATAGACGACGACCTGAGCTTTACCTCCCTCAACGGCGGCGTATCCATGAGCGTGCACGAGAGCCAGTCGAGATTTTACGAGAACATCATAGGCAGGTCGCCCGAATTCATGGCGCTTATGTACCCGGAGATTGTGAGGCTCTGCCCGGAGCTGTCCAAGTGGAGCGCGGAGGAGATTTACAGAGCGTCGGTTCACGCGGAGCCGTCCCTTATACGCACGGAGGCGGACGAGCTCACCTATTGTCTGCACATTATGGTTCGCTATGAGATGGAGCGGGCGTTCATTGACGGCAGCGTCCCAGCGAAAGAGCTTCCGGATATGTGGAACGCGCTCTATAAGGAATACCTCGGCATAGATGTCCCGAATTACCGGAGCGGTATCCTCCAGGATTCCCACTGGTCCAATGACCTTATAGGTTATTTCCCGTCCTATGCTCTTGGCAGCGCGTACGCGGCTCAGATGTTCCATAAAATGCGGGAGACGGTGGACGTGAAGAGGTGCGTGGCGGCGGGCGATTTCGCCCCCATAGCCGACTGGTTAAGGGAGAGGATATGGAAATACGGCTGCCTTGTGCCGCCGGTGGAGCTTGTGGAGAGGGCCTTCGAGGAGCCGTTCAACCCCGAATATTACACGGACTACCTTGAGCGGAAGATGGCGGATGTCTATGGAATATGAGAACGTTACAGTGACGGTGCGCCGGACGAAGAAGGGTCTTGGGCACCTTGAGTCAGCCTCCCTTATAAGGCGCGCCGCGGCCGCGGCGTTGGCGGAGGAGGGGGTTGACGCGGTTTGCCATATTGACGTCACGCTGACGGACGGCCGAACCATTCACAGGCTGAACAGGAAATATCGCGGCGTTGACCGGGCGACAGACGTCCTGTCTTTCCCGTTAAACGAGCTTGCGCCGGGCGCCTTTGACAGGAGCGTCTGCGAGATTGACATGGACACCGGCGAGGCGCTTTTGGGCGATATTGTTATCTCGATCCCGCGCTGTTACGCGCAGGGCCTGGAGTATGGACACGGGTACAGACGTGAGATCAGCTACCTGACTGTCCACTCGGTGCTCCATCTTCTGGGCTACGACCATGTGCACAGTGAAGAGGAGCGGAAGCGTATGCGCTCCCGTGAGGACGCGGTGATGGCAAGACTGAACGGCGGCATGGAGAGCGAAATATGATAACAAAGACAGCTATGATAACTCTTGTGGGACGCCCGAACGTAGGGAAGTCCACGCTGATAAACGCGTTAGTGGGCGAGAAAATATCCATAGTGACACCGAAGCCCCAGACCACGCGCAACAGGATATTCGGCGTCGCGGAGCGGGGCGGGACGCAGCTCGTTTTTGTGGACACGCCCGGCTTCCACAGAGCGCGCAACAGGCTCGGCGATTACATGGTGAAGGTCGTGCGTGACAGCGTGTCCGACGTGGACGCCATATGCCTTGTGGCCGAGGTAAAACCGATGGGTGAGCGGGAGCGGGAGCTTATCGCGTACATTAAGGCGGCGCAGGTGCCCGCTGTCCTCGCTCTCAATAAGATAGATCTTGTCAAAAAGGAGGACATTCTGCCTGTCATCGCCGAGTACGCCCAGGCGCACGATTTTGACGCTGTAGTGCCGATCTCGGCGCGGAACGGTTCGGGTATTGACATCCTCTTTGACGAGTTTGAGAAGTTCGCGGAGGACGGCTCCGCGCTCTTCCCGGAGGACCAGATAACCGACCAGCCGCTGCGGCAGATGTGCGCCGAGATAATCCGCGAAAAGCTGCTGCTGCACCTGCAAAACGAGGTCCCCCACGGCGTCGCCGTTGAGATAACAAGCTATAACGTCCGGGAGGACGGGATAACGGATATTGTCGCCACGATATACTGTGAACGCGAGAGCCACAAGGGTATCATTATCGGCAAAAACGGTGATATGCTGAAAGCCGTTGGCGCTGCGGCAAGACACGACATGGAAAAGCTGCTCGACGGCAAGGTCTATCTCAACACGTGGGTCAAGGTGAAAGAGAACTGGCGCGACAGCGGCGCGAACCTGAGAACTTTCGGATATTCCGACGGCTGAAGAAAGAGCCTGTTAAGGGTTCTCTGTC
>CAYQWH010000019.1:0-19385 GCA_964421265.1 uncultured Oscillospiraceae bacterium
TGCCATACCGATCCAAGATTAAAATGATTTAATCCGGAATTGCGCGCGTACCTGCGCGCGTGCTCGTGCCGCGCAAAGCGCGTCACACCGTCTCATAAGCTCTTTACGCACCTCCGGCGCTGTATTTATAAAGTCTTGCGGCTTTTTAAAAAGAACCGGTATCAGTAAACAGGCAGGGCTTTCGCGCGTCCGGTTGTGCCTGTGTTCGAGTCCGCTTTGGCATCCGTGTCTGTATCTTTATCATCCGTCATGTCCTTTACGTCGTCTTCCAGATCGTCCAGTCCTTCACGTATCGCTCCGTCGTCTGTGCCGGTGCCAGTCTGGTCCGTGTCCGTCCTGTCCGTGTCCGCCGCGCCGGAGTTTGTCCCGTCTGTGTCAATGGTGTCACTGTCCATATCTCCGGTGATGCCGTCACCAATAACACCATCGGTAGTCGTATCGCTGCTGTCCGCTCCGGAGTCCCTGCATGAAGCTAATGTGAACGCGAGCGCCAGGCAAAGTGTGATATATAATGCTTTTTTCATATTTCCTCCAAAGTACGTTTTTCGCATTGCGTCTTTAGTATTTGCCATAAGCGAAAAATCATACATGGAACTTGAATGAAGCGTACTCTGTCTTATCGTTTTTTAAAAATCGCGGAAAAATGTACGCAAGGAACAAAACAGCCAATAAATCCACACGTAAACGGTTCGGAACAGAGCGCCGCGATATACCGGCGCTCCGGGCATTTACTGTATTTATCCTTTTTTGGAAAGCTGGAGCTTGTTATGATTACGATAATTATAGTGGAGGACGACGATTCTGAGCGGGAGTACCTGAAGGAACTGACGCTGAACTTTTTCCAAAAAAACGGGGAGGAGTGCCGGATCCTGTTGTTTTCCGATGGCGCTGATTGTCTGGCGAACTACCCGGAGCGTCCTGATCTGATCCTTATGGACATAGATATGCCCGGTATCAACGGTCTGGATGCCGCAAGGAAGATACGGGCCTTTGATCAGGATGTACTGATTGTCTTCGTCACGAATCTTGTACAGTGCGCGGTGGAGGGCTACGCGGTGGAGGCTATAGACTTCATTGTCAAACCTGTGACAGAGTCGGGCTTTGAACTCTCCGCGTTCCGCGTCCTGCGCCGGATACGAAAGAGGCGGGGCGCGAACATTGAAATCCGCAGCCGGAAAAGCACTATCTCTGTCAATACGGCGCATATCCTGTACGCGGAGACTATGGGACGGGCGATCCTGCTGCACATGGACGACGGAACCGATCTGACCGCCTCGGAGCCGATTCGCGGTCTGGAACAGCGTCTCAGCCCCTTCGGTTTTTTCCGGTGCCACACGTCCTTTATTGTAAACCTGTCAGCCGTAGATACCATTGGAAAAACTGACGCGCTGGTACGCGGCGTTCTGGTGCCGGTCAGCAAATACCGCCGTAACGACTTTCTCAAAGCCGTTGCCTGTTTCATGGGAGGCGCTTATTGATGGATGACATTCTCTTTCTCCGGGACATCGGCTGGTTCCTGCGCAACCTGAGTTGGGGAGCGCTTTATCTTCTGTTCATCGCCCGTCTGCGCCCCAGGAAGCTTACCCGGTGGCGACTTGCGGCGGCGTGCGCGATCTGTATCGCCCTTCCGATGGTCTTCCGATATTTTGTGTATATACAGGTCCTGTGGGACGTCCTTCTGAATATAGCGAGCTGTACCGCGCTCTGCCTAATTATAAAGCAGACCGACTGGCGTACCGCCTTTTATGGAGCCGTCGCCTTCGCCATGCTGTGTGAGCTGAACCTCATAATAAGCCACGATGTGATTGTGTACCTTATACTCATGCCCCGGATTCCGGGTCTGTCCCAGGAGCTGTGGAACCTGATCCATACGGCGCTCTACCTCGCGTTCGGTGTGTCTCTGGTTCTGGGCTACCGCTCTCCCGTTCTGGGCCGCGACAAATCGAAGTTCGGCTGGGGGCAGATGATCATGGTGCTCCTGCCTTTTGCCGTATACGTCTATGCCAGAAACCTTCAGTTCAGCATTAAATATATGGGCGACAACGCCTATCAGCTCAAGCTGTGCAGTCTTTTGCTTCTAATAGGGTTAAGTGATCTTGTGGCGGCTATTCTGGCGGACAGCCTGATCTCTGAACGCATCGAACGGGAAGAGCTGCGGCGAATGGAGAACGTGATCCAGAAGCAGAAAGAGACGTATGCCGCCCAGGTCGCGGCGTCTGACGCGCTGAGGCAGCAATATCACGACCTGAAGAACCGCCTTATCGGTCTGCGATCCGGTCAGAACACAATGGCCGCCGACAAGCTGGCGGGAGATCTGGAAACTATACTGGATCCTATCGGCGACGCTTTCAACACCGGAAACGATTATCTTGATGTTATACTCTCGGAAAAATCTGCTGTTTGCAGGGAGAAGGAGATCTCCCTTGTCCCCTACGTGAATGGGCAGGACTTCGACTTTTTAGATGGTCTTGACCTGTGCGTTATATTAGGCAACGCGCTGGATAACGCCATTGAAGCCGTAGAAGCTCTGCCGCCGGATCGCCGCGCTATCCATGTTAAGGCCTGCACGCTCCACGGCATGGCGCTTCTTGTCGTGCAGAATTATTACAGCACTCCCCCGCAAAAGGACAGCCGCGGCTTTTACCGCACCGTTAAGTCGGATACGGAAAACCACGGCTATGGTCTGAGAGGTATATCTCACGCGGTGGAACGCTACAACGGCACGGTGGATATAAGTGTGGACGCCGAACGGTTCACGTTGAGTATGCTGATCCCATTTCCCGGTCAGTCCCACTCCCAGAACGAGGTCTGATCAAGCTTGTGAATTGTATTGAATGGCAGCGGTTTTTCAATCATGTCGCGTCCATCCGCCAACGGGCGCAGGAAACGCGCGTACTGGCGTATCCCATCCTCCACGGTTTTACGCGGCAGATGCTGACCCACCATCTCATAGCGCATCTCCAGATATCCGTAGGTCATTCGCCACTGCACGGCCACTCCGCGCGTCTGCTCATTGAGAACCCTGTTCTGCCTTAGTATATCCAGCGGTACCGCGTCGAAAAGAGCCTTGCAATACTCAAAGGAGCGGAGCACCGCGCGGATAAGCGGTTCGTCCTTTTTCCGGGTAAGCGCGGCGGCGGTTGAGGGGCTGGTATAAGCCTTGGCCTGATAGTATGTCAAGAGCGATCTCCCATCGGCCAGCACATCGGCGTCACGCTTCAGCACCTCCTGGATTTTTGTGAGATAATAGCGGTACACCTTTCGGGAGACAGCGGGGCGCTCTCGCTCCGTGGATTCCTCTATGGCTCCTTCGCCGCAGGTAAGTTCGTTTTGCGGGTCATATTGGTCAATGGGCAGAATAAGCTGAAAGCTCTTCATGGCTATGAGCCACGCTTCCGGACAGCTCTCCTCCGTATCCAGCACCTGTGTCGCCAGCGCCAGCGCCTGTTTGCCATCCTTGACGGCCAACGCTCCTCTCGCCCTGTTCAGTAGATTTTCCATAATTTCTCCTCAGGAAAACTTACAGTCTTATCGGGAACCAATCAGAAGATTGGTTCCCGATTTCGTCCGGGCGGCGGCTCAAGGTCGCCGCCCGGAATATTGCCGCTCACTGTTCGCGCGGCTTTCACTGAGAAATCACGGCAAAGCCATTTCAGAAGTGACTTTTATTTCACACCCGAAGCGTGAAATTCCGCGATGCTTTGATTGCTGGTGCAAAAGATTTAATCTGGGACACGCGCGCTTTTACGCGGCACGCCATCTCCATAAGATCTTTACGCACCCTCGGCGCTATGTATAAAAGGAACCGGCATGAACCGTTGGGCAAATTCTCAGCCTTTGATGAACTTCGCCACGGACTTGCCGCACTCGCGTCCGAGGACTATGCAGAACGCCAGCGAGACGCCCGGGATCGGGGTAAAATACTCGCTGCCGAATCTGCGCCCGCAGCAGTTGCCGGACGCGTACAGACCGGGAATCGGGTTCATCTCGCTGTCCAGTACGTTCTGCTCACCGTCTGTCAGCAGTCCGCCCATAGTGACCATAGTGGAACCGATGGTCGGAGTCGTCTTAACGGCATAGAACGGAGCGCGCTTTACAGGGAAGAGGACCTCGGAGTTGCGTCCGAAATCGGAGTCTACCCCCGCGTCGCACATTTCATTATAGCGGGCGACAGCGGCGATGAAATTCTCCTTCTGCTCGGCGGTCAGCTCCAGATTGTCAGCAAGCTCCTCAATAGTTTCACCGATGGTATAATCAGCAGAGCCGCCACCGGGAGCCGCGGCACCGCCGCCTTCCGGCGCGCCTTCTCCGCCTTCGGGCGCTCCTTCTCCGCCTTCCGCGCCTTCACTGCCCTGGCTTTCCGCCTCCTCGGACTCCACATAGACGCCAAGGTATTTGTCGTACGCGGTCTGCAGCTCCTCCTGGAAGCTCTCCTTCTGGTCCGGGCTCCACGCGCCGTGCTGCGGTACCATGTGGCACCGGTACTCGGGGAAGTCGGCGTCAAAGACGACGTAGAACGCGTCACGGTTCATAAACAGGGTGGGACGGCCACGGAACTCGATGGTCGGATAAAACTCGTTGCAGAACCGTTTGCAGTTATGGTCAAGCCACAGCGCCTGAGGCATGGTCGCCTGTACAGAGGCGCTGGGGGAATAGTGCTTCATATTCATGCCGGGGACAGGCCACGTCTCCAGGTGCCCGCCGGCCCAGTAAGCCATCCTGATGCCCTGGCCGTCGGAATCCATCATGGAGGAAAGCGCGTCGCCGTTTTTCTCAATAAGGCAGCCGCGCATATCACGGTAGAAGTAGTTCATCATCTCCGAGTTGGAGCCGAAGCCGCCGGTGGCCATTATTGCAGCTTTGCAGTTGATCTTTATATACCCGGTATCGGTCTTGCCGACTACGCCAGCTACCGCGCCGTCCTTCATAATCACGTAATACGCGCTGGTGCCGAACATGACCTGCGCTCCGTTGTCAATAGCGACCTGGCGATTGTAGCCCTGGATTTTAGTCTGGCCGCAGACATCGTGGTTATAGAACGAGCAGACGGAGGGCCAGAATTTCAGCGGCCCGACCTGGCGTAGCTGTCCTTCCACCTCGGGCCAGTAGCTGGACGTCATGGACGCCTTGTCCTCTTCGGTAAGCTCTGAGAGGTACCAGTCTGTAGTCTCGCCGGAGTTCTGGCAGAATTTCATAACAAGCTCCGGGTTAGGGTAGTTCTGAGCGTTGATCATAAAGTTCTGGTAGAACTCCACCGGGTCAATGGACGGATTGCCGCGTTCCTGGAGAATGCTGGGGTTAAGGGCCGCGAACTCATTGCCCACCGCCTCGTACATATCCTCGGACTTCTTTTCGATGAGTATGACATTTACGCCCTCCTCCGCAAGCTCACGGGCGGAGCATATTCCGGCGTAGCCGTGGCCGCAGACCACAACGTCGGTGTCATATTCCGCCTCGAAGTCTGTGACCTCCTCAGGAGGTGTCATCCAGCTCGTATACGGCTCCTCACCGGACGCGGCTTCCACCACGTCGGAGGCTATGGACTCCACGGGCTTGCCGGTGGCCTGGGCAATGCAGTTGGCGGCCGCCTCCTTGACGGCGGTGGATGAGTAAGTGGCGCCGGACACGCCGTCGATGTCGGCGCTCTGGGCGTCAAGGAGCTTCTGGGCGATCTCATCGCCTATTTTGGCGCCCACCGTATCAGTCTCGCCGGACACGTCCACCTGTACGTCAGTGATAGAGCTGTCGTCAAAGGTCATGGTCACGGTTACGTCGGAGGCAAAGCCGTGCGCTGTGGCTGAGTATGTACCGGCTTTATAGGTGCTGTCAACGGTTTCGGTTTCGCTCTGGTTAGATGTGTCCTCTGGGGTAACGTTAGTCTCATCGTCAGCCTCTGATTCGCCGGTGCTGGTGTCGGTGGAGCAGGCACCAAGAATGCCTGTGAGCGCCAGACCGGCTCCAGCAGCCAGTGTGCCCTTGAGGAATTCTCTCCGGTTCAAGTTCTTCATAACACAATCTTTCCTTTCATCTCACGATTTATTTATAAGTTCCGCGTGATCTATCAGCTTGTCGGGACTGCCGGAGCAGCGGAGATAGCGCTCGAAGCTGTCGGTGTTGACCGAGCGGATACCATCCAGCTCAGTCACCGCCCCCAGCCCGAACCCGAGGAACTCCGTGCCCTTTTCCTCAAGCTCGAAATAACGGCATTCCTTGCCCGGCAGCGCCCAACGGCCAGGCAGATACTCGCGGAACCCATGTCCATTCAGGAACTGCCCCGCGAACGCGGTCAGCGCGAGACAGTCCTCCTCGCCCGGCAAACGCCTGCGCGGATTGTTATGCCATGGATCCGTCTCCGCGCGCCGGCGCAGATCGGATCCCTCCGGCAGCCTCAACGGATATATGGAGATATGACAGGCGCCGTAGGCGATTACCGCGTTCAGGCTCTCCCAAAGCGTGCTTATCTCCTGCCCCGGGAGACCTGTGAGTATATCGAAGCTCCTGTCAACACGAGCCGGACGCAGTACCATGTCGGTGACATCCATGGCGCTTGGCTGCAGGAACCTGTTCAGGTTCTCGTACTCAAAGCTGTTGCGGGTCACATACTCGACGCTCAGTCGAGTGACGCGCCCACGGCGGCACAGATCCAGCGTATCCGTACTGACCATGCCGGGGTGGACCTTTAATGTGACCTCCGCGTCCTCAGCCACAGGGAATATTCGCGGAAGCTCATGCAGCAGCTCGCCAAGCTCCGGATCGGCCATATGTCCGGGGATACCTCCGCCGACCCAGATTGCCCGCACCTCATAGTCCGGCACGCTGCCGGCCTGTGCCCGTATCTCCCGGCTCAGCGCCCTTATATAGGAAACCCGCCACTGCGCGCGGGGTTCAATCGCGCGTTTTTCGCAGTGCGCGCAGTGAACCGGGCAAAAAGGAATATCCAAATAGAGCAGCAGATCTTTTTTCTCCATTTCCCCTTACGATTGCGTGCCCTTCGCGGAGGTAGATGAGTCGCCCGTGGAGACTTCCGGCGCGGAAACACCCAGATATTCGCCCAGGAGCGCCCCGAAAACTGTGGCAAAGCCGATAGAGAGCCCGTTGCAGACAGCGGTATACTGGAGCGGGAAACGTCCGCCAGAGGCGTTGCCTGTGGCGAAAAGTCCCGGTATCGGCTCAAAGTTCTGATCCAGCACCTGCTGGTTGCCGTCCACGAAAAGACCGGCGAGCGTGACCAATACGATATTGGCGTTCCTTGTCAGCTTTTCGGCGTAGAAGGGCGCCTCGTTTATGCGGAACATCATATCCGCGGATTTTGCGTAATCCTCGTCGCGTCCCGCCTCGGCCATGGCGTCATATCTCTTGACAGCCTCCACAAAGTTGTCGGCGTACTCGCCCTCGAAGCCCAGCTTGGCAGCCAGCTCCTCCAGGGTGTCGGCGCAGTAAATCTCATTGGAGGAGCCGCCGGGCGCGCCGCCACCGCCGCCTTCGCCGCCGCCTTCACCTTCACCGCCGGGAGCGTCTCCGGTGTTCTCTCCCGCGTCCGGCGCGACGTCTTCGCCGGCCGGCTCGTCGGTTCCTGTCACGGCGGCGATAACCGTTTCACCGCGCGCTTCCGCGAGAGACGCCGCGTATTCCTCCATCTTGGCGTCAGTTATGTCGGAGGCGTTGAAGTGGCCCACAGCCTGGTTTTTGGCGAATTCTCTCCAGTGCCCCTCATCCCAAACCTGGATAATGGAGCTGTCGATAGGCAGACGGGCGCTCTGGCACCCCGCCACAAACGGAACACCGAATGCCTCGTTGCAGAACCTCTTGCCGTACTTGTTGATCCACAGGCCGCCGGCCGCTCCGAAGAACCCCATAGGCAGAGCGGATGTGGCTCCGCCCATAGCGGCGCGGGGGCCAAGCTCCATGACGCCGCCCGCCCAGACGCCCATGCGGTGGCCATAACCGTTGCGGCCGGAGCCGGTCAGCTCCGTGTACGGGTTGCACTCCTGAACCTCCGTGCAGAGAGATCTGTACATATCGCTGTTGGCGGAGAAGTCGCCTGTCGCCAGCACCACGCCGCGCTTGGACATGAAGCGATAATACTTGTCGTCCGCCTCGCTCTTGGCGATAACACCGCAGACGGTGTCGCCGTCTTTAATCAGCACTTTCGCTGTCATCTGGTAAAACGCTTGGGAATCGGGGCTTGCCTCGATGCCCTTTTTAACTGATGACAGGCAGAAATTCCCGGAAGAACCCATACTGCCGGTTCCGAGCTGGAGCGTTGTGGGGTAGGTCATGAAATGCCCCTTCTGGAAGCTGTAGTCCTTATTGTCACCGTTCACGTCTATCGTGACCATGCTGCCTATCTCGCTTACATCGTCATACAGCTCCGTCATCCAGTCAACCATCTCGCCGCTGCGGTGGGCAAACTGCTTCAGCAGATCAGGCTGAACGCGTCCGGCGCTCTGGAGCTGGTAGCTGTCGATAAAGTCCACCGGGTCAAAAGCGTCCTTCGGTATGCCGAGTACCTTCTCCTGCCACGTCGAGTTTATATGGCCCAGGTCGCCGCCGTAGGAGTTGAACCCGTCCTCCTCCTGGCTGTCCAATACGATGCAGGTCAGTCCCTTTTCACAGGCCATGCGGAAACAGTTCGCGCCGGAATAGTTCGCGCCAATGACAATCACGTCGGCGGTGTACTCACCGGCTATGTCGCTCTCGCTGATCTCGGGCGGTTCTCCGACCCAGGTCCTGCGCATGGAGTAATAAACCGTCTTACCGTCCGGGCCTTCGCCTATGTATGGGTCATCGCTGACCGTGGATGTATCGACGCTGACTACCGGCTCCCCCTTCGCCTGGGCGATACAGTTGGCCGCAGCGTCCTTCACGGCGTTGGACGAGAATGTCGCGCCGCTGTACGCGTCGATTTCGGCGCTCTGCGCGTCGAGGATGCGCTGCGCAAGCGTGTCCCCGCTTTTGCCGCCTACGTCTGGCGTCTCGCCTGAGACGTCGATCTGCACATCGGTTATAGCGCTCTCGTCAAAGGTCATGGTGACTGTTACGTCGGAAGCGTAGCCCTTGGATGTGGCGGAGTAGGTACCGGGTGTATAGATACCGCTCGCGCCTGTCTGCTCTGTTGAAGTGTTCTCAACTTCGGTATCCGAACCGGTGTCGGACGATGTGTCAGCGCCGGTTTCCGTATCGGTGCCGCACGCGCCCAACAGCCCCGTCAGCGCGAGACCCGCGCCGCCCGCCGCTACACCCTTTAAAAATTCTCGCCTGGATAACTGCTTCATATGCTATTCTCCTCTTCTTTTTCATGCAGTATTCAGTTATAGATGAACACAAACGTACTACGAATATGTTCTAAGATCAGCATGGCGCCAGTTACAGCCTGCTCGCGGTTCTCACTGCGGCACGCTTGTAACATTACCACTATCTTAGCTTAAATTTTACTCAGATTTGTTCATAAAGTAAAGTCATTTGCGAAACTGGTCATATTATCGACAAAACTGGACGACATCCGCAGAATTTTACGGTTGTCCCGGCGGCAGGTCATCCGGGGATGGCGGACAGAACCGAAAATTGATTTCCGCGCTTTTCACTTGTCAAAACCGGAACGGTTGTGATATAATGTGTACAGTCACATTTCCGGCAGATATTATTAACCGCTGATTTTATCAGCGTCAAAGGCGGGTGAGACAAGTTGAAGCGGGATGATTTGGAAAAAGAGATAAACAGCTTTTTGTCCGCCATTTCAGAGAGAGAGGGGCTGAACCGCGAGGATATGCTCGACCTGATTGACTCGGTTTGCCATAACCGGTACTGTCTGAGCAACGCGTTGACCAGATCCTTTGACGGCGTTTTTCTTGTGTCTCCCTGGGATGACAGTTATCAGATTATTAAAGATTTCAGGACAGTACCGGATACCTTTGTTATTACAAGCTCCTTCTCCGCCACGGTCGCGCAGACTGTTGAACTGTTCGTGGAACCGGAGTACCAGGCGGATGTCAGCTATCGTCTGAGCATCGAATATATGTACACTCATCTGTCGGCGAGTAATCCGGACTACCACGCGGATTTTCGTCATGTGGAGAACGCTGTTCCGGTATATTATCGCGTGCACGTTATATTGGTTGATACCGACTCTGAGGGGCTTGTGAGCCACGCCCTATTCGCCGTGCAGGACATAACGACCCGCATGAAGCGCAGCAATCTGGATGACGTAGCGTTCTCACTTATCCGGCAGGACTACCTGCGTATAGGTTTTGTTGACCTCAACAGCAACAGCCTGACTGTCATACAGGCCGAACCGGATGACGAGATCGGTCAGTACAGTGTCGGGCTGTATGACGAGGAGCTGGCGAAGATCGCGCGTAGTGACGCGCTGCCCGAATACCGGGATGAGATGCTTGAGGTCCTCGCGCCAAAGCACCTCCGCTCAATATTTGATACCGGAGTAGAGCGAGTGGAGTTTCCATATAAGTGCCGTTTCAGAGATTCGGACATATGGGTGCTGGCGGAAGTCGTGCCGCTCAACGAATACACCTCCGACAACGCCCGCGTCGTGTGGTTCACCCGCTGCATATCCGATGAACAGGCGCGGGCGGAATCGGAGCTTGAGTCTGTCCTGAAAGTCAACGCCGACCTGAACCTGTCCCTGAGCGCGGAGAAGCAGTACCGACTCGCGCTCATGGCTGACAGTTACTTCTACTACATATTCGACGCGAGCGGCGATGGGCTGATTAAGGAGAACTATCTGAGTCGCGACGGCATTGATATAATTAAAACCGCGACCGGAATGGATGTCCCGGTTCCCTTCGAAGAGTTCTGCCGGAAGTGGAAGGAGCGCTTCCACCCGGTTCTATCCCGTGAGACTGAGGAGAACATCTTTACCCTGGCGTACCTGCGAAGCGCGTTCCTGCGTAATGAGCGCGTCATTGACATAGAGGTCAAGCAGACGCCGCCGGAAGGCTCCGGCATAGCGGACTTTATTGAGATGTTCATTGTACTCAATGAGGACGAGCTTACGGGGCACATCATGGCGTGTGTCATCTGGAAGGACATATCGGAGTTCCGCAGCATGGAGCTTCAGGCGCGGATCGCCCTGAAAGACGCGTACGAGATGGCGGAACAGGCGAGCCGCGCCAAGAGTGAATTCTTATCGCGTATGAGCCATGACATCCGCACGCCCATGAATGCCATAATCGGCATGACCGCCATAGCGAAAACGAGGATTGACGAGCGTGAGAGGGTATTGGACTGCCTTGACAAGATAAACGTGTCGTCGCGTCATCTTCTTAGCCTCGTAAACGAGGTGCTGGATATGAGCAAAATCGAGTCGGGCAAGGTTGACCTGAACGAGGAACCGTTCAACCTGTCGGATCTGATAGATAACCTGACGCTTATGGTTCGCCCGCAGCTGAACGCCAAGCACCACGTATTCAACATAAAGCTGCGCGACGTGCGTCACGAACGCGTCATCGGTGACAGTCTCAGGATACAGCAGTCCTTCGTGAACCTTATGAGCAACGCGGTGAAGTATACGCCTGACGGTGGGAAGATAGACCTAATCATCACGGAAAAGCCGTGCCGGCAGCGCCAGTTCGGCTGCTATGAGTTTGTCTTCCAGGACAACGGTATCGGTATGTCCCGCGAATTTGTGGAGCGGGTTTTTGAGCCGTTCTCCCGCGCCGAGGACACGAGAGTAAACAAGATCCAGGGCACGGGTCTGGGTATGGCGATAACTAACAATCTTGTGCGCATGATGAACGGGAACATCAAGGTTGACAGTGAGCCAGGCAAAGGCTCCAGATTTACCGTCACGATTTTCCTGCGCTTCCAGGAGCCGGAGAACGCGCGGTTCAAGGAGTTCGCTAATCTGTCGGTGCTTTTAGTTGACAGCGACCTCACCGTCAGCGACGCCGCCTGCGCGATATTGAGCGATCTGGGCATGGACAGTGACCGCGTCCAGACAAGCGATGAAGCCGTGGAGCGCGTCACCGCGAGGCACGCCGAAGGGCACGACTACTTCGCTGTCATAGCCGACTGGAAAATGCCCGGCTTTGACGGCGTGCGTATGACCCGTGAGCTGCGCAGCCGCGTGGGGGACAGTATGCCGATTATAATCGTCTCCGCCTACGACTGGTCGGATATTGAGCTGGACGCCCGCTCCGCCGGGGCAAGCGCGTTCATAAGCAAGCCGCTGTTCAAGTCACGGTTCATCCATCTGTTCCACGACATACTCAATGACACCACGCGTATTGACGGAACCGCGTTAAATCCATTGACACCCGGAGACGGCGAGGGCTATGCCGGCCGCCGGGTACTGCTTGCGGAGGACAACGCGCTCAACACGGAAATAGCGACCGAGATCCTCGAGATGAGAGAACTGAACGTGGACTGCGCCGAGGACGGGCAGAAAGCGGTTGATATGTTCAAAGCTTCCGCCGTGGGTACGTATGACCTGATCTTTATGGACATACAGATGCCCGTGATGAACGGTTATGACGCGACTCGTGCCATTCGCGCCCTTGATCGCGAGGACGCGAAAACCGTTCCGATCGTCGCCATGACCGCCAACGCGTTCACCGAGGACGTGGACGCCGCGCTTCACGCGGGCATGGACGGCCATATAGCCAAGCCCTTAGACTTCGGCTTGCTCACCGATACCCTGAATAAGTTCCTCAATAAAAGCGCCGTACAGCCGCGCGGAGTTTCTCAAAAATAGACATTGGGGCGGACAGTTAATTTCGGCACTTTTCTCGTTCCCCGCGTGGTATAATGGGTACACGTCAAGGGGGTGCGAGTTGTGATCGTGGTCTACGCGGACGAATTGTTTTTGGAGAACTTCCTCATTGATTACATACTTCTCCGACTGACGTCGGGGCTGACGGGAATATCCGCGAAAAGCTGGCGAATGCTGGCGGCGTCGGTGTTCGGCTCCTGCTACGCGCTGGCGGCGACGCTGACAAGACTGACGTTCCTGGCGGACGCGCCATTCAAGCTGACAGTCGGCGTGCTTATGGCGCTGTTCGCCTTCGGCGCGGACGACAGGTTTGCGCGGATATGTCTTGTGTACTTCGCGCTGTCCGCCGCGTTCGCCGGAGCTGTGCTGGCGATACAGCTGCTCCGATCCGGATCGGTCTGGGGCTTCTCAACAGATCGCGTCCGCGTAACCGACATCCTCGCGGCTTTCGGCATATGCTACGGCGTCTTCTCGGTTGTTTTCGGCAAAATCGCGCGGCACCGCGTGAACCGGGACCTGACGTGGCTGACAATTTCATACCGTGGCCGAACCGTCACGTTCACGGCGCTCATAGATACGGGGAACTCTCTGCGCGATCCGCTGACAGGCGAAAGTATAACCGTATGCGGGTTAAATACGCTCAAACCGCTCTTCGACAGCAGGGAGCTTTCGGTGCTGGAGAACGTAAGCGATCCCGCGGAAGCGCTGGAAAAGCTGGGACGTCCATTCCAGATAGTGCCATGCAGGACTGTCAGCGGCGGCGGGTTCATGCTTGCGTTTCCACCGGATGAGGTTGTCCGGGACGGGCGGCGCGGGAAGGGGGGACTTGTAGCTATAACGCGGGAGAATCTGGAGACGGCGGACGGCTTTGCCGCGCTGACGCTATGACATTCGGATGTCACGGTAAACAGGAGGGGTTGTAATGTTCGCGTCGTTAATAGGGAGGATCAGGGCGTTTGTACGGAGAATACTCTCCGATCAGGAAACTGTATATTACATAGGCGGCAGTGACACGCTGCCGCCGCCGCTAACACGGGAGGAGGAGAGAACCGCGCTGGCCGCTCTGTCAGAGGGCGACGCGCAGGCAAGGCAGAAACTCATAGAGCACAATCTGCGTCTTGTCGTCTACATAGCCAGACGTTTTGACAACACCGGCGTGGGACTTGAGGATCTGGTTTCAATCGGCACGATAGGCCTTATAAAAGCTATCAACACCTTTGATAACTCGAAAAACATAAAGCTGGCGACCTACGCGAGCCGCTGTATAGAGAACGAGATACTCATGCACCTGAGAAAGGTTAATCCGCTCAAGGCCGAGGTGTCCTTCTCGGAGCCGCTGAACACGGACTGGGACGGCAACGAGCTGACGCTGACGGATGTGCTGGGGACGGACGAGGACGTGGTGCAGCGCCCGATAGAGGAGGACGTGGACAGGCAGCTTCTGCGTCAGGCGCTGGAGAAGCTGTCCGAGCGGGAGAAGACAATAATAACACTGCGGTTCGGGCTGACGGGCAGGAACGAGAAGACGCAAAAGGAGGTCGCGGAACTTCTCGGCATATCCCAGTCCTACATAAGCCGTCTGGAGAAACGGATAATCCTGCGCCTGAAACGCGAGATAACACGGCAGCTCAACTGATATTATGGAACCTCTGAACAAATCACCCGCGCCGCGATACCGCAAAAACGCCGAAGCCCCGGATTGAATTCATCCGGGGCTTCGGCCGCTAATATGTGATTTATTTGCTGTTCTTTTTGCTCTTACCGGTGAAGCAGAGAACCGCAAGGCCAAGACCGGAGACTACCGTCAGCAGCATCCATATGCCGCTCTCGTCTCCCGTCTGGGGCACATCGGACAGGGGAACAGCCTCATCAGAAATTTCTTCCTCATACTCAGCCGGTCCCAAAATCATCTCGTCCGATACTTCCTCGTCTTCCGAGATGTCATACGAACTTAACGGAACGTCGTCGTCCGGAATGATGTCCTCTTCCTCCGTAACATCGTACGAACTAAGGGGAACTTCGTCATCCGGGATGTCAACTGACTCGTCTTCCACAACGGCGTCCGAGTCCGCCTGTACATAATCTTCGGGCTGATTGTCCAGATACTCTTCCTCGTCCACGGCCTCCTCTTCGGACACTTCCTCGTCTGAGGTTTCCTCATCGGAGATCAGTTCTTCGGGCATATCGCTCATCGGAACTTCGTCGTCGGGAATGTCCAACTCGACGTCGGACTCATCCCGAGCCTCGGACTCGTCTGTATAAACCGGGGTATATACCGGGGTGTATACCGGGGTATACACGGGGTACTCTTCCGGCTCCGCAGACTCGTCAGACTCATCAGATTCTTCGGGTTCTTCCGGTTCGTCAGATTCGTCGGGTTCTTCGGACTCTTCTGGTTCCTCAGTTTCCTCAGGCTCTTCGGGTTCCTCAGGCTCTTCGGGTTCCTCAGGCTCTTCGGATTCCTCAGGCTCCTCGGGTTTCTCAGGATCATCGGACTCTTCCGGCTCCTCAGTTTCCTCAGTTTCCTCGGATTCCTCGGATTCCTCGGGATCTTCAGTCTCATCCGGCGTGATGGTGTCGGGCTGATCGTCCATGGGAACGTTGTCGTCCGGGATTTCAGTCTCTTCATCATCGTCATCCGTGTTGTCATCCGTGTTGTCGTTCGTGTTGTCGCCCGTGTCGGGATTTGTCTCAGGTTCGGGCTTGGTTTCGGGCTTAGTTTCAGGCTTGGTCTCGGGCTTGGGTTCGGTTTCGGTTTCGGGAGTATTTTCCTCTTCCTCTACCTTCTTTTCCTCTTCGGGCAGTTCTTTCTCCTGCTCCGGCTCTTCCTCCTGTTCCGGATTTTCCTCCTGCTCCGGGCCTTCGACCTGCTCCTGATCCTCTTCCTTGGCGTTCCAGGTGTTGGTGAACACAATGGCGCTTTCAGTTGCGGCGCCGTCCTTCACCAGCGTGGTAGACGGCAGAAGCTCGGTGTTCGCGGCATTCATCGCGGCCGTAACAGTCAGGGTCCACACGGATCCGTCATACGTCCAGTACCCGGTATTGTCCCCGGTATTGTCCGCCGCACTTGGCTCCTTCTCTGTCACGGTGTAAGTGTACGTACCGGCTTCGTTGATGTCGATAGTGAAATACCCCGTGTTAGCGCCTACTATGGTAGTGGTGCTGACAACGTTATTATCCTCATCGGTCAGCTCGAAGGTGAACGTATCCTCGGTGCTGTCAATGCCTTCGATCTCCTTCGTCACGTAGATGTAGAGAGGCGACAGCGGCATAATCCAGAAGTCCACATGGAACTCGGGATAGTCATCTCCGCTGGCTGTAGTCCAAAGAACCTTATAGGGGACAAGCGTATACTTACCGCCATCCTCGCCAATCAGACGAACTTTGCCGTCTTCTTGCGACAACGTGTACGTTTTCCCGTCAACTGTAACGGATTGCCCGTCGGCACCATCTTTCAGACTTATGGTAACCAGATTTGAAATGTCTCCGTTTACTCCGTCGTCTCCGTTTACTCCGTCATCTCCGTCAACATAGCTCAACAGGTCGGAACCGGTACCTGTGTCCCAAAGGGCAACGATCTCGTCCCACGTAGCCTCCACGTCAATGTACTTAACCAGAGAGACGTATTGTGAGTTCCCGTGATCATACTCTGTCGTGCCGGCCATATAGGACTTCCGGGCGTAGGCTCCGATGGTAGTGGTAATCGGCACCAGCCGCACGTTGACACCCTGCCGGCCATCGGACAGGCGATAGATCTTGGTGACTTCCAGCCTGAATGTGTTGCCGTAGGCATTTTGCAGAGTGTTGTTACTCTGCGCGGTGTACTGCACACCGCCGAACCAGTAAATCGTTCCCTCGTTCAGCTTAATATCAGCGGCACTCGGCAAAGATCCATGATACACCCATTCATTGTTTGTCTCAATCCAATCTGAAGCCCCTTCCGTCCACTGAACGTTCATTGTGACGGTGATGCCCTTGCCTGCAATGTTGTTTTTAAAGACATCGACCCAGCACTCGGCTGCCGTTCCGGTTCCCAGACGTACCAGTTCCACATCAATACCCTGCTCGCCTTCCTTATCGCCGTAGTTTAACCGATAAAGCTTTGTGATTTTCAGCTTGAATGTGTCACCGGAGGTATTTGTCAGGATACCGTCCTCCAGCGCAGTGTATATCTCGTTACCGCACGTAAACTTCTTTTCCTCGGGCAGTTCGATTATAACGGCGTTCTGCAGATTTCCACTATACTGCTGTTCATTCTTGTCATTGGTAAACCAATCGGTATCACCGTTACCATACCACTGCACCGTCATTCTGACCGTGACGCCGTCATCGACAATGCTTTTGCCAAAGCCACTGACCCAGCACGCAATTGCCGTTTTGGTATAGTACTGTGAGCTGCCGTCAGCGGTCACTTTCAGATCCGCGCTCTGGCCGCTGGCGATGGTGTCCCGCCAGGTTGTTCTATTTGTCACAAGGCTGGAGTTGACCAGCGTAAGATTCACGCTGGAGCCGCCGTTGATGTAGATGATGTCGGCGCTTCCGTTGTCTCCGTTGGTCAGTGTCGCGTTCTCAAGGGTGAGGTTCACGCCTGTGCCCGACACCTCGATCACGCTTCCGCTGCCTGTGGCCGTGATGGTTCCGTTCCTGATGGTCACGTCCGCGCCGCTTATCGTGAACACGTGTCCGTCACTGCTAATCGTGTAACCGTTAAGGTCGATGGTCACGGATTTGTTGATGATGACGTCCGTAACATCGCTGGCGTCGCCCCACAGTGTGACGGTGTCGCCGTCGTTGGCTGCAGCAATGGCGTCCGCAAGGGTGATGTCATCGGCGCCGTCTGTCTCGTCGGCACCATCGTTGCTGCCGTTGTCGTTGTTGTCGTTGCTGTTGTCGATGTTGCCGTCCTCAGTGTTGTCCTCAGCGGCAACTGTCTTGGGAGTATTCTCGATGCTGCCTATCTCATTCTCATCCGCAAGCGCGCTGAACGGCAGTACGCCGAAGCACATTACAGCGGCAATCAGAACAGCTAATAATCTCTTAATGCTTTTCATGGTAGTTACCTGCTTTCTTCAATTTTACCGGGCTTGAAGATAACCCGGCGGCCGGGCTGGCATGTCGTCGTCGCGGATAGTATCGCCGTGGGCGAATTTCCGTAGGACGATTTAGCCCCCATGACTTTGTGTCCCGCGCTTTCGCGCGGTTTACTGAGTTTGCAACCCAGCCGGCATGACGTCCATCGTGCACACGGACGCTTTAGCCCCGAAGCTTTGCGCTCACCTTTGTTTCCAAAGGGTTGCCCTGTGACCCTTCTCACTGCCCCGCAGTCCGGCCACATTGACCACGGGGGAGAGTACCGCTTTTAGCGGCGTCAGCGTTCCCGTAACGCATAGCCCTCACCTCCATCTGAAATGTGTTCCCGCTTCTTGCGCTCTCTATATGACAAATCCACGTCGTCCGTAAATTCCGTTGCCGGCGCGAATGGGCCATCTCGGTTCTTTGTTTCTTCTTACACCTTAATTATACCCCTCAACACATCTCCTGTCAAGTGTTGATTTGCCAGATAATAAAATTTTTTACTCTATCTTGTGGCCGCGCGCACTATGCGTATACAAAGTTTAGCCGATATGACAAAAAAGCTCAATCCCAAAAGTATAGGTTTGAGTACAAAATATAAAACTTAAATTTTTCGGAAAATACTATTGACTTTTACTATAATCATCCGATATAATACTAAGGGAAGCGAACAAATTGACAACAAAATATATGATTAAAGCTCAATCCGAAAATTATAGGTTTCGGATTATCGGGGGACATACGGAACCGGTACCGGCGTGAACCGCGGGTTACAGGGAGAGGGGAACGGGTACGATGGCAGCGGAAAACACGAAAGTCCTTACGGACACAACTGATATGGGCAGCGGCTCCCACGGCCACAGGAGGCTCGATCTGACGGGGCAGCGGTTTGGGATGCTGACCGCTCTGTACCCGGCTGAAAACATCGGCGGCAAAACGGCGTGGCAGTGCCGCTGCGACTGCGGGAACGAGCTTGCGGTCAGGACGGCCTATCTTCGCAACGGTCACGCCACGCACTGCGGGTGCCAATACGCGGACACGGAGCCGTCAGAGAAGCGGAGCTGTCACGTGGATAAATGGATCAGGACACAGAACATGACAGGCCGGCGGTTCGGCGCGCTTACGGTCATAAGCCCCGCCGATAAGGTCAACGGCTATCTGGCCTGGAACTGCCGGTGCGACTGCGGGAAGGAGATCGCTGTACAGGCGATACGTCTCTGCCGGGGAAGCGTGAGATCCTGCGGCTGCGGGATGGACTCACCGGAGGACGGCGGCAAACAGAAAGAGCGGAGAAGACGTTCGCGCTACACTGAACGTGACACTCGCAAGCGTGACCTTACGGGACAGCGGTTCGGGGCGCTGACGGTGCTGCGCCCGGCGGAGAACATCAACGGCCGGACGGCATGGCTGTGCCGCTGCGACTGCGGCACGGAGCTGGCCGTGCGCACGGAGTATCTGCGCCGTGGTCTTGCCACAAGCTGCGGGTGCCGGAGTGAAGGAACGGGACACGGGAAGCTCGATCTCGCGGGACAGCGGTACGGGAAGCTGACGGTACTGCGTCCGGCGGAGAACATAGGCAAGCTGA
>CAYQWH010000020.1:0-18206 GCA_964421265.1 uncultured Oscillospiraceae bacterium
GACGGCGTGACGCGTAAAAGCGCGGCACGGGCACGCAAAGCGCGCGTATCCCGAATTAAATCTTTTAATATGGGATGCGCGTTAGCATGACTTGCCGGGACTGAAATTCATATCGCGGAAAATGAGAGCCGTCCCTTAACGATGTTTCGTCGTTAAGGGACGGCCGGTTATCAGTATACGCTATCGTGATTCATGTTTACCATGTTTCAGCGACGCGCGGTACTGAGGTTCGTTCCGGCTCAGTCGGCTGAACCGGTAATGATGAGATTTACAACACGCTCAAGGATGGTCGCGACCTGGGCGCGGGTTGCGGTTGTAGTCGGGGAGAGGGTGAGCCCGGCGTCGGAGCTTATGCCGTTGATAATGCCAACGGATACAGCCCAGTTCATTGCCTCAGAAGCCCATTCGTCAACAGAGCCGCTGTCAACATAGCTGTCGATGCTGCCGGTGACAGATGTGTCAAGCCCGATAACCTTTGCGTAACGATAAATCATCGTCACAAGCTCCTGACGCGTGATGTTGTCATTGGGAGCGAAGAGGCCATTACCCTTGCCGTTTACAATACCGTTTTCATACGCCCAGTTGACGGCGTCGGTGTACCATGTCCCGTCCTCCACATCGGAGAAGAGGGACTTGCCTTCCGGAGCGGCCTTGCTCTCAAGACGGTGCAGAACTGTCGCCAGCATCGCGCGGCTCATATTGGTCTCAGGCTCGAATTCAGTCGCGCTCATGCCATTGAACAGCTCACGGCTGGACACGAAGCTGATCGCGTCATTTGCCCAATGGTCGCTTGTGTCGCTGTAAGTCTTGTCATTTGTGCTTATCTTTACTGTAGCGGAACCGTTGACTGTCGCGGCTACCGCGTCGCTGCTGACAACAGACTTGGGGAGAATTGTCTCAGTTCCGTCAGCGCCCACGAGTACAATAACGTTGCCGTTTTCGCTCGTCGCGTTCGGCAGCGCGATCTTAACGCCGCCTGACACAGCGTCCAATTCCGTGCCGTCCTTCTTAATCGAGACGTTCACAGCGCCGTCGTCACTCGCCTTGAACGCGATGGCGATTTCGGAGCTGTCCGCGATAACGTCAGCAATGCCCGCGTTCTTGACGGTTACGCACGCGATGGGTGACTTGACAGTCAGAACGGCGTCAGTGCCGCTGACGAGAGGTTCAAGAGCGTCCGACGGAATGGTAAGCTCAACTTCGGAAACGCTGTCGGAGGCTTTCACGTTGATAACAACGGAATCGGCTCCCTTCGACACCGCGTCAGCAACGACGCCGCTTATTTCCTCGGCGGTTACCGCGGCTGACGCCTTGCCATCCGCCTCTGTCGGAGTGACCGCGGCGGAGACTACAACTGAAGGATTGGCCACGCTGCCGGAGCCGCCGGGAGTCCCGGAACTGCTTGTGGTATCAGTGGGCCAGCATACCTCTTTCGCGAAGAGATAGAAGGAGTTGGACCAGGTGTAACAGTCATGGGAGCCGGGCAGATTTCCGTAGTCAATATAGTTCGTCAGACCGTTCTCTTCCATGAACTCAAGGGTCGGCTGATGGAAGAAGAAGTCACAGATTCCGGACATTCCCGCTACTACCGGCTCGTCAAGGCCTTCAACATCTATCAGGTCGCCATAGGCATCCTGCATGGAACCGACGCTGTTTCCGCTGAAGAGTCCGAAGTAACCGAATTCAGTCGGGTACTTGGCATAGGTCATGTTTGTGGCCATAGCGCCCATGGAGTAACCGGCGACAGCGCGATCCTCAGGATCCGTTGAGACGTTGTAGTTTTCCTCCATGAACGGGATAACATAGTTGATAAGCTCATCAGCGAAGCTGCCGGCGCCGATAGTTGTTGTATCGGTTGTGACAATGATGGCCTCTCTCGTCGCGTCCTCCGCAATCAGATTATCCATGATAACGTTGGCCCTGTCCTTAAGGAACCAGGAGGACTCGTTGCCGCCGGCGCCGTGGGACAGATAGATAACCTTGTAAGGCTCCTCTCTTGACTCGTCATATCCCGGCGGGGTGTAAATGCCAAGCCACTGCTGAGCGTATTCGCCGCTCTCGGTTTTAGCGCCGGTGTAGGACACAAACTCAAGCTTGCCCTGGTTCTCGGCGGACTGCTGCTCCATAACGAAGTCAAAGTTGGGGGAGTCGGACTGTTTAACGGAGTCCCACTTGCCCACAACGACGTTCTGGGCCTCGGAACCGGCCGGAACGGGGTAATTGGAGTCCGGATTGTCAGTCAGAGCGTCGCTGGCCGGATCCAGGATAGAAGTGGCTTCGCCGTCTTCATCGTAAATATCGAACCAGTAACGGAACGCGCCGCTGGTGATGGGGAAACTCACCTCATAGTAACCGGTAGCTTCATTTTTGACCATCTCCTCGGAATAACCGGCGAAAACGCCGTCAGTGCCGAAGATAACGTTGCAGGGGTACATACCGTTCTTATATTCGTGCGGCGAGAATGAATTGGCGGACGATTTTTCTTCGCCGTCCTTGGCGTCGGTGTACTGCATATCAGAACCGAGGACCACTTTGCTGATAGTCACGTTGTTAGCCGCTTCGTAGGCATCCTTGTCAAACACGAAGTACACGGTGTATCCGGATGGAGAATCAGCGTCCTCGACCACGTGCGCGCCAGGCTCATAAAGATTATCGCTTGACTCGGCGCGGATTTCCGCGAGCATATCTCTTATCCAGCCGCTTATGCCGCCGGGATGATTCGGGTCGTCGGGCGTGCCGTCATCAAGCACAAGGTTACGGACGACACCGGTTACGCATGAACAGTGCTGTCCGCCGGACGCGGCTACCGTGCCGCCGTCTTCGGTGCCAAGCAGGGCAATATTGCCATCGCCCCATGTCATCCAGTCAAACAGGGTGATGTCCAGATTTTCAATACCCTCATACGGCGCGAGCATTTCCTCGCCCTCGGCTTTGCTGCTGATGAAAACGCCGTCATGAGCGCTGGCTTCGTACCACATACGTATTCCCATATCGCTGTACTCCTGTACAGTCGCGACTTCCGGGAGACTGGTGGACATCCAGAACACGATGTTGGTAATATCGGCGTATGCTTCAAGCCATCTGTTTACCATCATGCCGCCAGCCGATGTGCCGGCGACCATCAGTTCGTCAGAGGTGTTTGAACAGGTTTTGCGGACTTCCTGATATATGGCGTTTATAGCGTCAGCGGAAGGCCACAGGTCGCCGGGATGAACCGGGACGATTATGTACATACCGCCGATGTCCTCCTGAAGCGCGGGATCCGCCTGCCCAGCCGCGCCGCTGGTTATAACGCACAGCTTACCCATGGATTGGTTTCCGGCGCCGTGGAACCAGATACTCACGGGATAGTCTTTATCGGTGCTGTAGCCGTGCTCGGTGGGATCGTAGACGTAATAATCCCAATGGCCTGTCTCGGCGTCCTCATACTCATAGTCATTGAAAAGATCCAGATATTTTGAGTAGAAGGTGAGGCTATCAGATAAGAAATCCGGGTCTTCCGCGGCGCCGCCCTCTTCATGATACTCCGGAACGTAGTCATAAGATACCACGTCGTCCGCTTCAAGCTGGTCGGCGATTCTCAGGTTACTTGTATCTTCAAGGACTTTAGTCGGGACAGATTCAATCTTGGCGGCTGTTCCGTTTTCAACAGCGACAGCAGAGATGTTCCAGGGCGCGCAAAACGCGCAGACCATCGCCACGGCGAGGAACATTGCACAGAATTTTATCCATTTATGCGCAGTTTTCATCTTTTTCTCCTTGCATAAGTAAATTTTAGACATTAAATCACGCTTTTTTTACGCACTGAATAACCAGGTCCGTTCTTTAATTTCGGCAATCACATCCTTTCATAAACTCAGTTATGATGCTTCCGGTGTGCCCACTAAAGTTGATATAAATCGCCCCCTTATGAAATCATGTTGCGCGTAGCGCCAGATGCTGAATACAGATGGCATAGAACCATGACCTAACATAATGCCCAAATCTATGCGCTTACTCTTACAGCATTTTGTTCATTATAGCATTATTCGTCTCCCGTGTCAAGTACATTATGAATATGCTGCGATTTATTTTATGGAATAAAAACAACAATTTTACATTCAAATCCGATTAAAGCCCGGTGAAGCCCTGAGAAGATTCTCGCCGCTCATCGGTGGCGCTGACCGCCATAGAGCCTCACACTGAGGCGGGAGAGCAATTGAAAATTGATTTCCATAAATGAAAAGTGTGGACAATTGGTGAAAAATATGAGATAATATCAGCCAGAAGCTCTGAAGCTTGCCGCAGACTTAAGAAAGCGCGGCACAGAAGCGGTTATTACAGGATAGCATACGGGGTGGTTACATTATGAACACGGGGAAAAACAGGCTGCAGTTATATTCCGCGATAAGTCTTTGTGTATTCTTTGCTGTGACTATTACGCTGGTTCTCGTGTTTATGGACAGGAACCGGGACAGGGTAGTAGAGCAGAACCAGCAGTATCTTGAGGATACCGCGTTCCAGACATTAAAAAATATAAATGATGTTTTTGACAATGCCTCCAACAGCGTCGCTTTGGTATCGCGGTTATATGAGCTGCAGCTGGACACGCCGGAGTTCGATTTTCGTCTTCTCAGTGAGATTTCCGAGCCTTTGCCGTTCGATTATATACGCTTCGTCAATACTGACGGGCTGAGTTACTCCAGCGACGGCGCGTATATTGATTGCGGTGATAGGGAGTATTACACGGAGGGGATACAGGGCCGTTCCGGTGTATGCTATATAGAAGTGTCACGTTTTACGCAGAAGAGCGTATTTGTATTCTATACGCCTCTTTATTATGACGGTGAGCTCATAGGTATAATCGCCGGCGTGATGAACGGCGAACATCTTGCCGAACAGATGGAGAGCAGCTATTTCGGCGAGTCGGCGCGGGCCTATCTGCTGCTGCGCGACGGTACTGTCGCCGCCGCTTATGGTACAGGCGCTCTTTCGGGGAATATCATTGACGGTATGCGCGACGCCAGTATGGTTACGGAAGATGTACTGTCGCAATTCAGCGACGCGTTGCTCAGCGGCTCGACGTACAGTTACCTCTACAGTGAATCCGGAGATACCGGCAACGCCTACCTCGCCGCGTTAACGGATAACCAGTTTATGCTGTTGCAGACATTCCCCCCGTCGGCGAGCCGGGCAATCATAGATAACGCGAACTCCGACGCGCTGAGCCTTGAGATAACGCTTATTGTCATATTCTTCCTGTACATAACCATGGTGATTGTGTATTATGTCCATAGCAGCCGCAGACTTGTGCGGGAGAAGGAGGACCTGAGCCAGATAGTTGACTCGGTGAAGCGCCTTTATCTGCGGTTCGTGGTACTGGATATCGACGCGAATACATATGAGTACCTGGAGGAGGGGAATATAACGGACTTGGGGCTGCCGGCACAGGGTACGTACAGCGACTGGCTCGAGACATTCAGGTTAAGGCATGAGGAGGCGCCTGAGTATTGGGATGCCATAGAGCACCTTGAGGCTGACAATATCCGGAGCGCGCTGACCATAAATAACTGGTACAACCACTACGAGTACAAGGTTCCCGGCGGACGGTGGGAGCGGCTGACGCTCATAAAACTGAATATGCAGCAGGAAAGCACATCGCGTGTGCTGGGAGCGGTTGAGGATATTACTGACACCAAGAAACGTGACGCGGAGAGCAGACAGGCTCTGGAGGCGGCTTTCCGCGCCGCTGAAGCGGCTAACCGCGCCAAGAGCGATTTCCTGTCCCGCATGAGCCATGATATACGCACGCCAATGAACGCCATAATCGGGCTTACGGCAATAATGGGCGCCCACCTGGACGATCGGGACAGAATAGTGGACTGCCTCGCGAAAATCACATCCTCAAGCCGCCATCTTCTGGGGCTTATAAATGAAGTGCTGGACATGAGCAAGATAGAATCCGGCAAAATCGTGCTGGCGGAAGAGGACTTCAGCCTGTCGTCCCTTGTGGATGATATGCTGACGATAGTCCAACCGATGGTGAACGCGAAGCACCAGGATCTGACAGTTCATATACAGAACCTGACACATGAGAACGTAATTGGCGACAGCTTGCGCCTGCAGCAGGTGTGCATAAATATTTTAAGCAACGCGGTTAAGTACACAGGCGAGGGCGGACATATAACCATGACAATATCGGAGCTTGCGAGCGCGCAGCCGCTGTTAGGGGAGTATAAGTTTATAATCAGTGACGACGGAATAGGTATGTCCCCGGATTTTCTGGATCGGATATATGAGCCTTTTGAACGCGCCAATGATGGCCAGGTTGATAAGATACAGGGCACGGGGCTTGGTATGTCTATAGCCCAGAGCATAGCGCACCTGATGGGCGGATCCATTACGGCGGCAAGTGAGCTTGGCAAGGGATCGCAGTTTACGCTGAACGTGAGTCTCAAATTGCAGGAGGAGAATATAGAGATTATGGAGCGGCTCATAGGTCTGCCGGTTCTTGTCGCGGACGACGACGAGATAGCCTGTGAGACGACGTGTATGCTGCTGACCGAGCTGGGCATGAACGGAGAGTGGGTACTGACAGGACGGGAGGCGGTTGAGCGTGTGAAGAGCCACCATGACGAAAAAGAGGACTTTTTCGCGGTGATATTGGACTGGAAAATGCCGGACATGGACGGGTTGGAGACCGCGCGCGTCATTCGGCAGGAGGTCGGCTCTTATGTGCCTATTATCATACTCTCCGCCTACGATTGGTCGGACATAGAGGCGGACGCGCGAAGTGTGGGCGTGGACGCGTTCCTGTCAAAACCGCTTTTCAAATCGAGACTTCAGAATGTTTTCGCCAGCTTGCAGGAAGACGAGACATCCGATGCCGCAGAAACCATAAGCAACGCTGCGGAACGGGACTACTCCGATAAGCGTGTGCTCTTAGCGGAGGACAATGAGCTGAACCAGGAGATAGCCAAAGAGATACTGGAGATGTCCGGCCTTACTGTGGAAGTGGCGGGAAACGGCAAGGAGGCTCTTGATATGTTCCGGTCGTCGGCGATAAGGTACTATGATCTTGTATTCATGGATATACAGATGCCGATAATGGACGGTTATGAGGCGACGAGGGCCATAAGGGGCCTGCCCCGGGAAGACGCCGCGACAACACCGATAGTGGCTATGACAGCGAATACATTCGTCGAGGATGTTCAGGCCTCGCAGAGAGCGGGGATGAACCAGCATATTGGGAAACCGTTGGACGTCGATCAGCTGATGGCGGTTCTGGATAAGTGGTTAGGCAACGGCACTGACGGCGATTAAGGAAGCTCTGATTAAATCGGCAGGAGCGGGAGGCGAGGGATTTTCCGTCAGGAAAATGCGCATGGAATACTTTGCGCGTTTCGAGCCTGAGCAACGCGCTTCCGGCGAAAAAGACGGTCTTGCCGCGGGCAATGTATTCGGGGGGTTTCGTAGATAAGCGTCAGTTCAAACGCCGCGCGTTTGAACTGACGCTCTGATTTGCGCTGAGCGCATAGGTTACGCCGGGTATTGCCGCCCGGTGTGGTCGATGGTGTAATCGCCCGTCAGGATGAGCTGACTAATGGGGACGATTTCGTAACCCTCGCTTATCAGGAACTTAATAATGTCCTCAAGAGCCTCCGGAGTATGCAGCGCGGCGTTATGAAAGAGTACAATTGACCCCGGGGCGACCTTGCTCGTTACGCGGTCGTAGATCTCCGACGCTGACAGATCCTTCCAGTCCAGCGAATCCACATCCCACTGTATAGGTTCGATGCCCATTGACCGCACTGCGGAGATTACATGGTCGTCGTATTCACCGTAAGGCGGGCGGAAGAGCGTGGGACGCACGCCTGTTATGACTTCTATCTTGTCGCAGCACGCGTTTATGTTGCTGACGATCTCGTCGGACGAGAGCGAGTTGAAGTGAGCGTGATCGTTTGAGTGGTTCATAACCTCATGACCAGCGTCCGCCAGCGCCTTGACGGATTCGGGGTATTTGTCAACCCATTGGCCGACCACAAAAAATGTGACTTTTACGTTGTACTTGCCTAAAATGTCGATAAGTGTCTGGGTGTCCTCATTGCCCCACGCCGCGTCGAAGGACAGGGAAACCATTTTCTGATCGCGCTCAACGCTGTATATGGGAAGCTGCCTTGTGTTTGCCGCGCTGATGAACGCCGGCGCCTGCACTGTAAGCAGGATCGCGGCAGCGAGCGCTATGATTCCCACAGCGGCAAGTACTCTCTTCTGTTCAGACGACAGGTTGCTTATTACTTTCTTTACCATTCTATCACCTCTGCGATTAGACTATGACCGCGCGCGCAAATTCAGCACATAAATATTGTTGAATTTGCGCCGCTTTCGTGGTATACTACTCAAAAAACGGAGGTGTCGAATTATGCCGACTGTTCTGGAACGGCAGATTGTGGAGCAGCCTAAACAAAAAGAGAGAAATATGGGAATAGAGGCGCTGCGGCTTGTGGCAATGTTCATGGTGGTTATGCTGCACGTGCTTGGGCGCGACGCGCTGAACGCGCCGTTTATGTCGGTGCGTTACCTTACCGCGTGGCTTATGGAGATCGCGTCGTTGTGCGCCGTGAACTGCTACGCGCTTATCAGCGGATACGTCGGAATATATTCACGGTTCAAACCCTCAAGGCTCCTGTCGCTCTGGCTGCAAACGCTGTTCTACTCTCTGCTTATAACTCTTATTTACTCTAAATATGACCCGGCGGCTGTGGATTCCATGGCGTGGACGCGGGCGTTCTTCCCCGTGACAACTGAGACTTACTGGTACATTACCGCCTATTTTGGTATGTATATCATGGTTCCGTTCCTGAACGCCGCCGTCAACTATACCACTAAGAAACAGCACATAACGTTTGTTCTGTCGGCGGTGATACTGTTCTCTATTGTCCCGGTGGCGATTCCGGAGGAACTGAGAGTTTATCCATATGGACTTAACAGCGGCTACAGCATGGCGTGGCTTTGCATACTCTATATAATCGGCGGCGCTCTGAGGAAGTATGGTATACCTAAGTTTCTTCATAAGTGGCGCAGCTTTGCTGTTTATGTTCTCGCGGTTTTTGCCGCGTGGGGCGTCAAGACTGTTATTGAACTGTTTTTCTCCACAACAGCGGAGCCTGATACGTGGCATATTAAGTACATTTCACTGTTTATTTTTATAAGCTCAATCGCGCTTTTTTGCTTCTTCGCTCAACTTGATATTAAACCGCAAAAGCTCCGTAAGGTTATTTCATTTTTCGCGCCCGCCTCACTGGGGGTGTATCTTATTCACATTCACCCTTATGTATGGTATGATATGGCGGATGGGCTGTTCCCGACACTTATGGTTTACAGCTCAGTGAAGCTTATTGCCGTAGCGATAGTCTGCGCGCTTGCTGTGTTCGTACCGTGTCTGCTGATTGAGAGGTTCCGCCTCTGGCTGTTCAGCGCTTTGAGAGTGCAGCGTTTCTGCGGCCTGGCGGACAGGCTGACCGGTTGGGTTGTCGGCAAAATAGCCAGGTAGCGTGAAAAGGCGCGGGTGCCGTCCTTCCGACGGCCCAGCCGGTACTGTTGACAATTGCTGATGCAGCTATTGCGGACTATTTAATAATGGGGCTGTTTCATCTAAATGAAACAGCCCCATTATCTATCTTGCGCTTATGAGGGAAATTCAAAAATTACTCATCGGCGTTTGCTTTCGCTTCCTCGATGACCTTCTGCTGGACGTTCACAGGCGCTTCGTCATATCTTACGAAATCGAACGTGAACGAGCCGCGCCCCTGGGTCATGGATCTCAGGTCAATCGCGTATGTGCCCATCTCAGCCATGGGAACCTCAGCCTCGACGACCTGATTGCCATCCTTGTCCACACTCATGCCCATGGGGTTGCCGCGACGCTTGCTCAGATCCGACATAATGTCACCCATGTTCGCGTCGGGAATAGTTACCTTCAACAGGCCAATAGGCTCCAGAAGCGCGGGACTGGCGTTGACCAGTTCCTTATAAGCGAGACCCGCTGCGGTCTTGAACGCCATTTCGGACGAGTCAACCGGGTGATAGGAGCCGTCATATAAAGTCGCCTTGAGGTATACCATCGGATAACCGGCCAGAACGCCCTTCTGCGTACTTTCACGTAAGCCCTTTTCCACGGCGGGGAAGAAGTTCTTTGGCACGCTGCCGCCGAACACCTCTTCGGCAAAGATCATGTCCTCACTCTCGTCCTGAGGCTCGAACCTGATCCACACATCGCCGAACTGTCCATGACCGCCGGACTGCTTCTTGTGGCGCCCGTGAGCCTCAATCTTCTTACGGATCTTTTCACGATACGGGACCTTCACATTTGTAAGGTCCACGTCAACTCCGAAGCGACTTTTGAGCCTCGCGCAAACAACGTCAAGCTGCATATCGCCCATGGCGGAGAGCACCATCTGATGCGTCTCCTTGTTATTCTCCACCGTCAGCGTCACGTCCTCTTCCCGGAGCCGCGCTATGCCCTGGGCGACCTTGTCATCCTGTCCCTTGACTTTTGGCTGCACCGCCCTTGAGTAGCATGGACGGTCAAACTCCACACCCGGAGCAGGCTCGGTATCCTTCGTCATTGCCAGAGTGTCGCCGGTCTTCGTAGCTGACAGCTTCGACAGCGCCCCTATGTCGCCGGCGCCGATGTCTTTCACTTCCACCGTCTTCTTGCCCTGCATCTGGTAGATGTGACCTAACTTTTCCTGAGTCTGGCTCCTGGGATTATAAAGCGTCATGTCAGGAGTGAGACTTCCCGAAATAACTTTAAAGAGGCTGTATTTGCCGAACTGATCCGACACGGTCTTATATATAATAGCTTTCGGGGGACCGTTGGGGTCAATAGGTTCGCCCTGCTCGGAAGGCGCCGGGAACATGGATATTATCGCGTCCATGAAAATGCTGGTGCCCATGTTGGAAATTGCGCTGCCGCAGTATACAGGGCAGATCTCACCCGTCTTAATGCCGATACCCAAAGCCCCGCTGATTTCTTCGGCTGAGATCGCGCCCTCGTCGAAATACTTCTCCATAAGTTCCTCGGATGTACCGGCGGCGCTCTCCATAAGGTCATTGAACTGTTCCTCGATCCGATCTTTCATATTGTCCGGTATCGGCGTCTCGGTCATTTTCTTTCCGTTGACCCTGTATGCCTTCTTCGCCACGACCTCAACTATTCCAACCACCTTGTCGTTCTCTATGATAGGATCAACGAGCGCGCAGACGGATTTGCCGAACTTGTTGCGCAGCGCCTCATACGTATTGTTGAAGTTGGCGTGTTCCTCATCGGTCTTGGACACATATATCGCCCTCGGCAGGTTCCGCTCAGAGAGATACTTCCACGCTTTCTCGGCTCCGACGTTCAGCTGCTCCTTGGCGGACACGACGATAACGCCAATATCGGCTACGCGGAGAGCCTCGTACACTTCACCCACAAAGTCAAAGTAACCCGGCGTGTCTATGATGTTGATCTTATGGTTCTTGTATTCTGCGTACATGGTGGAAGCGGAGATACTTATTTTCCTCTTTATCTCCTGTTCGTCATAGTCGGAGACAGTGTTCCCGTCCAGTGTGTTCCCCTGCCTGTCGATCGCGCCGGCAGTGAACAGTATACTCTCGGCAAGCGTTGTCTTTCCGTTTCCCTGGTGCCCCAGAAAAGCGATGTTGCGAATGTTTTCAGCAGCGTAGCCCATATATTACTGTACCTTCTCCCAAATTAAATTCTCGGTCAAACCGATTTTCCTATCTATTATATAACATATTAATGAATAATACAAGACACATTTCAAACTAATTTGTACTTATTTCCTATTTACGGAATGTGAAATTAACCGCACCGCAATCTCGTTCAGCGCCATATAAAGGAAGATATTGAACGACGACGCGGTCGTATACGCGCCTGCCCAGCAGATGAAAAACATAAGGATAAGTCCCACGCCTGACATTATCAGGGACAGCAGAGTGTTCAGTTCCGTGACGGTTTTAAGCTGCCGTCCGCGCGTGACAACCTCCGCCAGAGGCGCGAGACCGCCTCGGCAGAGAATGGCGGCGGCGCCACAGCTTTCGTCTACGGTATTTTCCGACAGCTTGTAAACAGTCTCCATCGGCAAATACTCCACACTCTCCATAGACACTTTATACTTCTGCTGTATCATCTTGGGCGTTATATTGACATCTCTCACGGCAAGCAGCAGCCGTATTCTGGTATTAAGAAGCGACACCAACGCCGATTGAACCGCCGGTATAGGGATATAATTGATAGTGAACGCGCCGGCCAACTCGCCGTTTATTGCTGTATACAGGTTCCTTGTGGTATTCAGATCCTCCGGTATCCGTATTCCCATAAGGTTCATGAACGCTCCGGTGCCGACCATAACTCTTTCGCCATTGACTATTGCGCTCAGACCGCCGCCGTCATTGCTGGTCAGCTCCTGAACTGACAATGTTGTCATTTCCTGGGACGCGAGAAGCTCCGTGAAAAGCTTCGACAGCCCGGAACCGGAGGCTATTACTATGCTTGATGTATAAGTCACGACCTTCTGCTGCTGCACGCCCTCGAACAGCTTAAAGCCGCTTAAAGATACCGTACCGACAGGGAAGAGGTCAAGGTCGCTCATGACCGCGCTGTCGGCGTAGAATATGTCGCACGCGCCGCCCCATCCGGCAATCGCGCTGCCGACCTTCTTGCCGCGCGCCGCGACGTATTGGAAGGGGAGAGTGAACACAGACGACGCGGGGAACGCAGCGGTTATCGCCGTCATAATAGATAACGTATGCAGGAAGTACACTCCGCGCCCTCGCGGGAAAGTCAGCAGAATTGAGAGTAATACTGACAGCACAAGAAACAACGGGGCAAATCTGCCGTAAAGTATTTCGCCGTAGTCGGCTTCCGTTATACGGCCATAAAAGCCCTTGTATGCTCCGGTAACTTTTTTTAATACGTTCCTGCCCTCAATACTTTTGCCATCGGATACGATCCCGAATGGAGTTTTAACCGCGATAGATGTTTTAAGCGAATCGCACATCGCCTTGCAGTAATTTTTCCGTGAAGATATGGTGAACAGCAGCGACCATGCTGATACCACGGCGAGGCTTATGCTGCTTTCCGCGCTGCCGCCAACCAATATCGCGAACCCGTCCGCCACCGACACGAGGCACGAGATGAACACGAGCGACTCCGTTCCGGGCGAAAGCTGAATAATATCTTCCAATCCGGTGATAAGCTCATTCATACCCAACGCCATAGTGACAAGCTCCAGAATGAGCATAGCCGCGGTAACCTTGACGGGATCCTTGCCTATACCGAAAGGAAGCGACCCGCCCAACGTGGTGATAAGCATCACGACAGCCATGACGACACAGACAACCGACGCGCCGAATGTCCGCATCCGCAATGAGGGAACCATCTTACCAAAATGGCTTATCTCGGATTTTATGTCAGGATCTTCTTCCTCCTCGGCATAATCGTCAAACGGCACGAAGCTTTCCTCTCCGGTATCCCGCTTCTGAAAGAGCCTTGAGAAAAAAGATGGGGTATCTTCGTCCTCATACTCATACTCATCGTCCTCCTCATCGGGTTCCGGAGTAATATTCACAGTCCTGTCCGAATAGCGCAAATTCTCAAAATATCCCGGGTCGGTATCCGTGACGGATTTCTCGTAATTGGCAGTTTCCCGCTGATGTTCCTCATCAGGCTCCGCCGTTTTCCTGCGTGCTGTTTGCCGCGGCGGAAAGGATTCAGCGCCGCGCCGCTGCGCGGGTCTCCGCTCCGGCTCCGGAGGCTCCCCTCCGCCGTTTACGCGGGAGGGATTACCCTGTAAAGGAATTTCCGTTTGCGCCGGAGGCGATTGCGGGAAAGCGCCGTTTCGGGCACTTCGCGCCGACGCGTATTCCGAATTGCGTTCCCATCCGGACGGAGCGCCGCGCGTGTCCTGAGGAGGCAGCGGTTCTTCCTCAATTATTTCTCTCTGGCGGCGTTTTTCCGCTTTTCTGCGTTCTTTTTCAAGCTTCCTCAGCTGCCTTGCTGTCGGCTCGTATTCCTCTGGAGCGGACGGCTCCGGCTGCTCCTGCGGCTTTCGCTGAATGTCCGGCTCAGCGCCCACGGAAGGCTTCGGTGGAGCCGGAGCCGGTTTTTCATCGGCATCCGGCACAATTTCACCATGCGCCTCTTTTAAAATACGCTCCGTCCGTTTCTGCAGGACGTCTGAGGGAGTTTTACGGTCACCTGCCATGAACGCGTCGCTCTTGTACTCGGCAAGAATGGATTCCAGCGTAAAGGAATCCTCCTCCCACGTAGGTGTTGGATCAGGACGATATTCTTCTTTAACGGTCTCCTGGTTCGTCTTCTTCATTTGCTTCACCTGCCGCGCTGTCGAATTACCTCATATATTATTACTGCCGCTGCCGCTGACGCGTTGAGCGACGCGATCCTACCATACATCGGTATCGATACAAGGTGATCGCAGCTTTCACGGGTCAGTCGCCTCATACCGTCACCCTCCGAGCCTACAACAAGCCCCACCGGGCCTGTAAGATCTGTCTGCCAGATATTTGTTTCCGCGTCGGCTGCCGTGCCAAATATCCAGACGCCCGCCCGCTTCAGTTCATTCAGCGCGTCCTTCAGATTTGTCACTCGCGCGACGTTCATATATTCTACCGCGCCCGCGGAAGTTTTTGACACCACAGGGGAGAGGACGGCGCTCCTGCGTTTCGGAATGATAACGCCGTGCGCGCCCGCCGCCTCCGCCGTGCGGATTATCGCGCCGAGATTGTGCTCGTCGGTTACTTCGTCACATATTATGACAAATGGCGGCTCGCCTTTTTCCTCGGCGAATTTCAGAATGTCCGTGATACCGCAATATTCTTTAACGGCTGCCTGCGCGATTATGCCCTGGTGCGCCCCGGTTACGCTCATGGAATCCAGCTTCCTGCGGTCAACCTCAACGACAACCGCCCCGGAGCTTCTGACCATAGAGGCAATGTGGCGCAATGAGGAATCCGTATCCCCCTTCGCGATATAGAGCTTGTTTATAGTGCGTCCCGCCCGGAGCGCTTCTGTTACGGCGTTCCTGCCCTCAATTGTGCTTTCTGTCATTTGAGAGCTTCGACCATATCAAGGCGCTCCCACGGAAGGTCAAGGTCAGGTCTGCCAAAGTGACCGTAAGCGGCGGTCTGCAAGTATATCGGTTCCAGAAGGTTCAGCTTCGAGATAATCTTCGCCGGGCGGAGGTCGAACTTCTCGCTGACAAGCTTTGACAGGGCCTCGTCGGACATGACGCCCGTGCCGAAAGTCTCCACCAACACGGACACGGGCCTCGCGACGCCTATCGCGTAGGCTATCTCAATCTGGCAGCGTTTGGCAAGACCGGCCGCGACAATATTCTTCGCCACGTATCTGGCCATGTACGCGCCGGAGCGGTCAACCTTACTGGGATCCTTTCCGGAGAAGCAGCCGCCGCCATGTCCCGCGTAGCCGCCATAAGTATCGACTATAATCTTGCGTCCCGTTAGGCCGGAATCACCGACAGGGCCTCCAATCACGAAACGTCCCGTGGGGTTTACGAATATTTTCGTCTCGGGCCTTATGAACCCGGAAGGGATGACGGGCTTTATGACCGTTTCGGTAATCGCCTCACGGAGCTTTTCGATAGAGATGTCGGGCGAGTGCTGCGACGAAACCACAATAGCCGGGCACCACTCCACGGAGCCGTTATCGCCGTATTGGACGGTTACCTGGGTTTTCCCGTCCGGGCGCAGGAAATCGAGCGTTCCGCTTTTCCGCACCTCGGTGAGTTTCCGCGCCAGCGCGTGCGCCATGGATATAGGCGCCGGCATAAGCTCCGGAGTCTCGTCACAGGCGTAACCGAACATCATGCCCTGATCTCCCGCGCCTTCGTCGGATTTATCGTCATACGCGCTGTTGACGCCCATGGCAATATCGGGACTTTGCTCATCAATCGAGGTTATGACGCTGCAGGTGGAGCCGTCAAAACCAAATTCCGGATTGTTATAGCCTATGTTATTTATAGTCTTTCGCGCTATGGACGCAATATCAACGTAGCAGTTCGTGGAAATCTCACCCATAACGAGGACAAGACCAGTGGTGCAGACAGTCTCGCAGGCAACGTGAGCGGTTTTGTCACGAGATAATATATCGTCAAGCACGGCATCCGAAATTTGGTCGCATATTTTATCGGGATGCCCCTCTGTGACAGACTCGGACGTAAAGATTCTTCCTGACATAAAAAATGACCTCCTGTAGTAAAGAGTTGGGTATGATTCCGCATTCAAAACATTATACCATAAAGAAAATGAAAATGGAAGTAAAAAAGATAAAGAAAAACCATAAAATCAGACAAAAAACGCTGTAAACAACCGCGTTGGGCATTTTACCCCAGTCTGGAACCGCCGGAAATGGTATCCGGCGCGTCCTTCACTAATCCGCGGAACATCCTTATGAGGACGATGAGCGACGCGATGGCGAGTATGAACTCCGCTATGAGCTGCGAGTACGCGAGGCCGTAGATGCCGAACAGCTTATTCAGCAGGATTATCGCCGGTATTTCCAGAACTATCTTACGCAGAACCGCGAACAGGAGCGCCTTCGTGCCCATCCCGCAGGACTGGAACACGCCCACGGTAATAAAATCAGTGGTGAGGAAGGGCATCGCCAGCGCAAGCCCGCGCAGGAACCTCTCACCGTAGGCTATGATTACGTCGTTCTTCATGAACAGCGCTATCAGATTGTCGGCGAATAGACAGAACCCGACGGTGATAACTACTATAAAGATTAAGGAGATTTCAAACGTAAAAACTATCACCTTTTTCATACGCGGATAGTTTTTCGCGGCGAAGTTATAGCTTGTCAGCGGCATTATGCCCTGAGAGATGCCGAGAACTATGTTTGTCGGTATCTGGTGCAGCTTCTGCGCGATGCCCATGGCCGCCACAGCTTCCGAGGAACCGTAGGAGGCGGTGAAGTTATTGAGGATGGTCATGCCGGTGACGTTCAGCAGGTTCTGGATCGCGGCCGGTATTCCCACCGCGCACACTCCCACAACGATAGCTCTTGAGAACGACACATGGCGCGGATTGATGGACACCATCGTTCTGTTCTTCCTGACAAAAAGCAGCACGAGGAAGTACAGCACGGCGACGCAGTTCGAGATAAATGTGGCGCAGCCGGCGCCGGCCGCGCCCATGTTAAGCCCCCAAGGGAGAATGAATATCGGGTCTAATATTATGTTCAGCACGCATCCGCTCATTGTTCCGATACTCGCGTGGAGGGCGGAGCCTTCGGCTTTGACGAGGTACCCCATTACCACGTTTACGATTGACGGTGTCGCGCCGCAGGTGACTGTCCAGAACATATACTCGCCTGTCACCTCACGGTTCTCCGCGGACGTGCCCAGGAGCGCCATGAGGGGGCTTTTAAAGACGGTACAGGCGATGGCAAAGATAATGCCGCTGAACACGGCGCAGTAAAAGCCAAAAGCGGAGCTTTTCTTAACGGTGTCAATATCGTGTCTGCCAAGCGCGCGGCTCATCATGCTTGATGAACCGACCCCGAAGAGGTTGTTTACGGCGTTGAACGCCAGAAGAATCGGCGCGGCAAGCGTCACCGCCGCGTTTTGTATAGGGTCATTCAGCATACCGACGAAATACGTGTCCGCCAGGTTATATATCATCATGACGAGCATAGAGATAACCGAGGGGATTGCCAACGTCATGATAGCCCTCGGGACAGGGACCGTCTCAAACAGATCTGTGCGGCTATTAGTTTTGGTCATATGAATGTGTCCTTTCTTTTTTTGTTATTATATCACATTACGGCGAAAAATGGAAGAGGGATCCGCCGGAGCCGCAATACGCGCAAATGGGGGGCGTCCGCGCATTATCAAATGCGCGGACGCCCCCATACTCAGCTGCGGACCAAACGAAAACCGACTTTCAGGCGGCGGTGCTGTCGCCGCCTTACTTGTCCGCGGTAACTACATTTTGCTGTTTACAGTACTTCAAATTGTTTTCACCAGGTCCTGTTTACATACTCTTACTTACAGAAATTCAGAAAACGTTCCCGCCGGTTATATGGTTATCCCACAGACCCGCTTATTGACAGGCAATCATGCAGCGCCTCTTCCGCCTCGATACCAGTGTCCAGCAGCTCAAGCCCCGCCGCTATCTGC
>CAYQWH010000021.1:0-7662 GCA_964421265.1 uncultured Oscillospiraceae bacterium
GGGGAGCCGCGCGGCGCGAACAAAAAAACCGCTGCTCGATCGGGACGCCCGGTCGAGCAGCGGTTGCTTGCGTTTATCCTATCTTTTCAGCGTGAACTTGTCGATCTGCGCTTTCAGCAGGTTCGCCTGTCCGGACAGCTCCTGGCTTGCCGCCGCCGACTCCTCGGCGGTAGCGGAGTTTGTCTGCACCACGCTGGAGATCTGGTCGATGCCGGTGCTGACCTGGGACAGCGACGCGGCCTCCTCGTCGGTGGCGGAGGATATGAGCGTCACGGCGTTGAGCACTTTCCGGACGCTGAGGACCACCTTCTCCAGCGCGTGTTCCGTCTCGCCGGTGAGCCGCGTCCCCTCCTGCACGGAGCTGACCGTCTCGTCGATGAGCGTCGTGGTGCTCTGCGCCGCCTCCTGGCTCCTGTTGGCCAGATTGCGCACCTCGTCGGCGACAACGGCGAAGCCCTTCCCGGCGCTGCCGGCTCTGGCCGCCTCCACCGCCGCGTTCAGCGCCAGTATGTTCGTCTGGAACGCTATATCCTCGATGGTCTTGATAACCGTGCTGATCTCATGGGACCTGCCGTCAATCACGCGCATGGCCGAGACGAGATCGTTCATGTACCCGGAGCACACGCTCAGCGCCTCCTCCGAATTGCGGTTCTCCTCCTGAGCGGTTCTGGCCTCCTGCGCCGTGGTGTTTATCTTGTCCGAGATCTCGCTGATGGTGGCCGCCAGCTCCTCCACAGACGACGCCTGTTCCGTGGCGCCTTGGGCCAGCGCCTGCGCGCCGCTGGAGACCTGTTCCCCGCCGGAGTTCACGTGTTCCACCGACAGTTCCACCTGCAGCAGGATGTTGTTCACGGCGTGGCTGATGTTGCGCAGCGAGGTGAGCACCGCCGCCAGGTCGCCCACATAGGCCCCCTCGTCCCGCGTCTCCACGGTGAAGTTGCCCTTGCCCATCTCGTCAAGCTGGTAGTCTATGTCGCTGATCACCCGGTTCAGGTTCTCGATCGCCTTGGCGGAGGCGTTGATAACGTCCCCCGTCTCGTCGTTGAACCGCACCTCCGGCACGGGACTCTTGAAGTCGCCCTGAGAGAACTTGACAATCCGTTCCGCCCCGGCCTTAACCGGCTTGCTGATGGTGTTGGCCAGGAATATGCCCACGAGGATGGACGCGGCCCAGCCCGCGACACAGAGTATGTTGCTGAGGAAGAGCATCCTGTCGCTGAGCACGGTGAGACGCTCACTCTCCGCGTCGCCCAGTTCCCGCTTGTAATCGGCCAACTCCTCCCATGTGCTGTAGAACTCCTCGTATATCGGGTCCAACTCGTCCTCAACCCGGAGCTGCGCCGCGAGCATGGAGTCCGCGTCGCCCGCGATCTGGGACACGATCTCGCTGCGCAGCGTGAAGTACCGCGTGGCGAGGGAGCTGATACTGTCGTAGATGGATAGGGACGTGTCGTCGTCCAGCGTCTCGTAGACGGCCTCGGCGTAATCGTCATACGCGGCCTTCCGCGCGGTCACGTCGTCGCGCGCGCTCTCAATGTCATCCTGCTCCGTGTAGCTGATGACCTTGATGGTGTCGCTCTCAATCTGCGCTATCTCCAGCATTGCCTCGCCTATGTCGCCCTGCGCGAAGCCGTAGTTCCGCAGCGCCGCGCTGTAGTCCCTGTCTATGTACCGCATGGCGGTGGACGCCACAATCCCGCCCAGCGCCGACAGTATCGCCACAATGATGAACCCCGCAAGGAGTTTCCTCTTCAGCTTCCAGTTTCTGTACATATCCCTTGTCCCTCTTTCAAAAGTAAATTGCGTTTTTGACAAACAATAATACCTGTCCCATATTAAGGCTCAATCCGGGACACGCGCGCGGCGCGTCACGCCGCCAGATTAGTTCCTTGCGTTCCTATGGTACGATAAAAGGCCAAAGGCTTTTAAAAAGAACTAATAAAAGACAGCGGATCATACCGCTGTCTTTTATAATATAACAAAAAATACTTGAAGTCAACAACATATTTGCGGAACATTCAACATTCGGCGGCGGGGCCGCTCTCCCGTCCCCGGAGCGTCACGGAGATTTTAATCGCGCCCGCCTCCGGGCAGACCGCCCTGACGGAGCCTCTGTGGGCCTCGGCGATACTCCGCGCGATGGACAGCCCGATACCGAACCCGCCGCTGTCCTGCCGCGCCCGCGACGCGTCCGCCCGGTAGAACCGGTCGAATAGCCTGTCCAGCGACGACGGGTCCACATCCGCGCAGGCGTTGACCGTCTCGATCGTCACGTCCCGCTTCCCGGCTCTCATGCGCAGCGTGACAGGCTCCCCCGGATCCGTGTACTTGACCGCGTTGTCCAGCAGTATGGACACAAGCTGCCGGACGGCGTACTCGTCGCCCCGGAGCGTGACGCCCTCCGCGATGTCCGTCACCAGTTCATGGCCGTTGTCGCCGGCGAAATCCCGGAAGGACTCAGCCGTCTCCTTGACGGTGGCGCTGATGTCGAAATCCGCCGTCCGCACGCGCGGCCGCTCCTCGTCCAGTCTTGACAGCGTGACCAGATCGCCCACAAGCTCTGTCAGCTTGTCCGTCTGCGCCTTTATCTTGTCGATCCACTTCCGCTTCCCAACCTCCATCTCCAGCACCCGCAGACTGGTGGTTCTGACCGTCAGCGGGGTCTTAAGCTCGTGGCTGGCGTCGGTGATGAACCGCTTCTGCTTCTCCACGTTCCTGACCACGGGATCAATTGCCCGTCTGGACAGGAGCAGCACCAGAATGTAGACCAGTATGTCGCATACCGCGACCACCAGCACGGACGCGAGTGCGAAGGTGCGCAGCGACCGTATCTCCGACTGGCAGTCCAGGAACACGGCCATGAAGCGCCCGTTGTCAGCCTCCACAATCTTATATCTGTAGTTCCCGCCGATGTACCCGGAGCCGACGCCGCTTTCGAGAGCCACGGACAGGTACGTGTCCACGTCATCCTCCGTGACCGCCGCGATGTGCCTCATGTCCGCGTTGTCCAGCGTGCCGTCGGCGCCGTAGCGCAGCACGAAGTAGCGCGTGGAGTAGGGCGTCTCCGCGTTGAACCGGTCGCCGCCCAGATCCCCCGGCGGCTTCTTGCCGTCAAACTGCGGCACCGTCCCCCGGTTGCCGCATATGAGATCCAGCGTGTCCTCCATGTCCGAGCTTGTGGCGATGTAATTGGTAACGTTGATGGCCACGGCCATAAGTATCATAACCAGCGTGACGGACACCATGGCGATGACGATGAACTTCCTCCGCAGCTTCAGTATCATGAATCTATCTCCAATGAGTACCCAAGCCCCCGGCTGGCGCGGATGACCACGTGGGAGCCGACGCCGGCCAGCTTCCTGCGCAGGTTGGAAATGTGCACCCAGACCACGTTTATCTCCGCCTCCGCGCCCCATCCCCAGACGCGCTCAAGCACCCGTTCCGTGGACATAATGACCCTTGGCGACCGCATGAAAAGCTCCATCACCTGGAACTCCCGTCCGCTCAGCCGCTCGAACCTGTCGCCGCAGCGCAGCCCGCCCGCGCCGCAGTCCAGCGTCAGATCGCCGAAGCACAGGTTCGTCGGCCTGTACTCGCCGCCGCGACGGAGTATGGCCCGCAGCCGCGACAGCAGCTCGTCCGGGTCAAAGGGCTTCGGCAGATAGTCGTCCGCCCCCGCGTCGAACCCGGTAATGCGGTCGTCCTTCTCGCCCTTGGCCGTCAGCAGCATGACGGGCGTCCTGTTCCCCTCGTCCCGGAGCCGCCGCAGCACCTCAATGCCGTCCAGCTTCGGCATCATGATGTCCAGTATCAGCGCGTCGTAGTCCCCCTCCCGGGCGTAATCCAGCGCGTCCCGCCCGTTGTGCACCGCCTCCGTGGTAAACTGGTGCCGTTCCAGGAAAGCCGACAGCGCCTCCGCCAGGTCCCTGTCGTCCTCCGCCAGCAGCAGCCGCATATCAATCACCTCACATACCTATTATAAGCCCCGCCCGGGGAAATGGCAACAGAAAAGCCGCCCTCCGAAAAACGCGCGCCTCCTCGCAATAGCTTTTACTGAGCCGAACGCGCGCAAGGAGCCAATGAGACATCGTGCCGCACAGTGTGCGGCACGAACGCGCAAACGCGCGCGTATTACGGGTTAAACGGTATTACAGCGTCTCCTGCGTCGCGATCTTCCCGCAGACAATGCCCAGATTACCGTTGCGGCAGCGGAGCTGGTCAATGAACTCCTTCGGCACCGAGCCGCCCTTCAGCGTCACCCGGTACTGAAGCTCATAGAGCGTGCCCATGTTCGTGGTGCGCACCTTCTCCAGAACGGCTGACCGGGTGTACCGGGCGAAGATGTCGTCGAACAGGCCCTCGTAATCCAGATCCTCCGGGATCGTTATCCTCAGTTCCCGTTCCGCCGCGTCCCCCGCCCCGAACCGTATCGACGTCAGGAGGAGGACGAACGCCGCCATGACAAGGAAGAAAACGGCGGCCAGCATAACATAGCCCATCCCCGTGGCCAGTCCCGCCGCCATAGCCAGGAAGATAAGCCCGATCTCCCGCGCGGTGCCCGGCGCGGAGCGGAACCGCACCAGACTGAACGTCCCCGCCACCGCAACACCCGTGCCCACGTTGCCGTTCACGAGCATTATCACCATCTGCACCACCGCCGGTATAATCGCCAGCGTCACCACAAAGCTCTGTGAAAAGCTTGATTTGTACATACACAGCAGCGCCATCCCCACGCCCAGCGCCAGAGACACGCCGAGACAGATGAGGAACGACGACAGCGTAATCTGCGTCCCGATAACCGATTCAAACAGCATGAGCAGCCGCCGCCTTTCCGCAGGCGGCGCAGATGAACTGCGGAGCCGCCAGATAATTCATGTAACAGTAACCGTACTTGGAGAAGGACACCGGGAACAGCCGCTCCTCACTGAGCAGCCGCGCCAGCCACACGGGGGCCACGCCGGGTATCTTTATCTCCATGAGCACGCGGTCCCGGGGCAGTATCTCCCTGCCGCGGCCGCCCAGCCGCAGATCCAGATCCTCGCGCCGGAACCTGATGGCCGTGTCGAAGGTGACCCGCAGCTCGCTCCCGTCCCGCGCCGCCAGCGCCTGACGGTCATAGGCGAGAAAGACCTTCGGCTCCGGCTGCCACCGTCTGCGGAACCAGTCTATCTCGTGGCATATCTGGCTGGAGCGCTCCGGCTCCTTGCCGGCCATGTAATCCATGGCCGCGCCCGCCTCCATCTCCGTCCGGCGCTTGTAGACGACGCCGTTGAACTTCTTCTTTATCTCCAGGAACACCGGCGCGTCCCCGCCCGGATCGCCGTAGCTGCGCAGCCGCAGCTTCTCCTTGTATATGGGGCCGTCCAGCGAACGGCGTATGAGCTGGAAATCCGGCGTGTCGTAATATATGTTGTAGATGGGATAACTCCCGTACTCGTCCGGGCACATATGCCCGCTGAGCTTATCTATCAGTAAATCGCGCTGACCGGCGGTCAGGAAATACTTCTTCTCGTACCGCTGGAAATTGTACTGTATCGCGTGGGTCATGTGATAATAACCTCCCGTCTGTATTCCACGTGACTATTATAATACAGCAGCACCTTAAAATGAAGCTAAAGATAGTAGTGAACAATTTGTGAATTAAATTGGAAATTTAAATTAAACCGCTGATTTTTTAGGTTCACTTTAGGGAACCCGTGGTATAATTGGGACAATACAGTAAATGGGGGTAAGAGATTTGAGCAGTTGCGTAAAGCGCGTAATCGTCATGGCGCTCGCCGCCGCGCTCACCGTCGCGCTGGCCGCCTGCGCCGACAGCGCCGACAGCGCCGACAGCGGCGGCGGCGACACGGCGGATACGGCCGAACGGTACGAGGAGATAACCAGGACGACGGCGGAGCTGAGTCTGGACGGCGCGACGACCATAGCGCTGAACGGGGACTCGGTGGACATAAGCGGCTCCGGCGCGAAGGCCGACGGCTGCGTCGTGACCGTCACCGGCTCCGGCGTGTACAATATAAGCGGCAAGCTGAACGACGGCAGAATCATAGTGAACGCCGACGGCCAGACCGTCACCCTGGCGCTGAACGGCGCGGACATCGCCTGTTCTTACGGCAGTCCGATATACATCTACGACGCCGACTCCACCGTGGTGCACCTTTACGAGGGCACGGATAACACTCTCAGCGACGGCGCGTCCTACACTTACGCCGACAGCCTGTCCAACGCCGCCGAGGAGGAGCCGAACGCGTGCCTCTACAGCAAGGACGACCTGATAATCGAGGGCGCCGGTTCCCTGACCGTCAACGCCGCCTTCAACAACGGCATAACCGGCAAGGACACGCTGGCCATCTACGACGGTTCCATAACCGTCAGCGCCGTGAACCACGGCATAAACGGCAAGGACTCCAACACCATAGTGGACGCGGACATAACGGTACAGTGCGGCGGCGACGGGCTGCGCTCCACTAACGACACCGACGCCGACGCCGGCTTCGTCACCATATCCGGCTCCGACGTGACCATCACCTCCGGCGAGGACGGCATACAGGCCGAGACGTGGTGCGCCATCCGCAGCGGCACCTTCACCGTCACCTCCGGCGGCGGCTCCGCCAACGGCCAGGATCTTGCGGAGGACAGCAGCGCCAAGGGCGTCAAAGCCGGTACCGCCCTGACGGTGGACGGCGGCAGCTTCGCCATGGACTGCGCCGACGACGCGTTCCACTCCAACGGCGACATGACCGTAACCGGCGGCGCTTTCACCGTCTCCACCGGCGACGACGCGTTCCACGCCGACGGCACGCTCAACGTGTCCGACGGCACGATTGATATTAAGGAGTGCTACGAGGGCCTTGAGGGTTCCGACCTGACCGTCACCGGCGGCGATATAACCGTGGTGGCAAGCGACGACGGTCTGAACGCGGCGGGCGGCGCTGACGGCAGCGGTTTTCTGGGCTTCGGCGGCAGAGCGGACGCCTTCGGCGCGTCCGGCGACCACACGTTGACCATCTCCGGCGGCAATATCTCCGTCACCTCCGGCGGCGACGGCGTGGACGTGAACGGCTCCCTCATAATAAGCGGCGGCACAATCTTCGTGTGCAGCTCCGGCGCTGACGACGGCGCGCTGGACGCGGACGGGCAGTTCGACATAACAGGCGGCACCCTGTTCGCCGCCACAGGCGGCAATATGCCCCAGGTACCGGCCAGCCCCACCCAGAACACCCTTTCCGTGGGACTGGGCGCCAGCGCGCCCTCCGGCACGGTAATCAGCTTCGAGGGCGAAGGACTTGACGCGTCATTCACCCTGACGGCACAGGCGAACAGCGTGGTGTTCAGTTCCCCGGAGCTTGTCGCCGACGGCACCTGCTCCGTGTCCGTGGACGGCGAAACCCTGACGGAGCTGACCGTCACCGACGGCCTGACCTCCTACGGCAGCGCGGGCGGTATGGGCGGTCAGGGAGGTCAGGGCGGCATGGGCGGCTTCGGCGGCGGTCGCGGCGACATGGGCACGATGCCCGGCGATGGCACCGCGCCGGAAATCCCCGACGGAGGCACCATGCCCGACGGAGGCACGATGCCCGATGACGGCACAGCACCGGAAATACCCGGCGACGGCACCGCGCCGGAAATGCCTGATGGCGGCACCATGCCAGACGACGGCAC
>CAYQWH010000021.1:7762-17867 GCA_964421265.1 uncultured Oscillospiraceae bacterium
GCGACGGCACCGCGCCGGAAATGCCTGATGGCGGCACCATGCCAGACGACGGCACGCTGCCCGATGGAGGCACCATGCCAAGCGACGGCACCATGCCAGACGGCGGAACCTTCCCCGGCGGGGGACGGGGACAGGGCGGTCGCGGCGACATGGGCGGCTGGGACAGCGGCGGCACCGGAACCGATGACGCCACCGACGGTACCGGTGACGCCGCTGACGGAGCCACGGACGGAACCGCCGACGGAACCACGGACAGCGGGGCACAGACCTGATTTGGTACCGGGGACCGCTGATTGGAACAGAACTTTCCCGGAAAAGGAGGAACATATGAAACGAGCAACAGCAATTATTCTGGCGCTGGCGCTCCTCGCCTGCACCGGCGTGACGGCGCTGGCGGCGGGGGACACGGACAGCGCCGTGGAGGACTATGAGAACAATCAGGTGTTCGTGGAGCATACCGACGGCACCTGTGAAGTCGTCACCTATCCGGACGGCGACGCTCTTGAGGCGGGGGTGCTGGCGCTGTCCGCTGACCCGTCGGTGGCGTACATACAGCCCAACGTGACATACACCGCCGCGTCGCTGGCCACTTCCGACACCTACGCGGCGCAGCAGTGGGCGCTCTCCAATGACGGCTCCTTCCAGGCGGCGGACAGCGCCTCCGACGGACTTGCCGACTGGCTCACAGGCCCGTTACCCGGCTGGCAGTCCCCGTTCCCCGACGGCGGCGCGGTGTGGCGGCACGACACCGTAACCGGCGGCGGCGCGGTGTCCGCCGTGGCGGGTATCGACATCGGCGCGGAGACGGCCTGGTCAATCTACGACGGCGGTTCCCGTCAGGTGATAATCGCCCTCATCGACACCGGCGTGGACTACACCCATGAGGACCTGACGGACGTGATCTGGGTGAACAGCGACGAGACGCCCGGTAACGGAATAGACGACGACGGCAACGGCTACATAGACGACGTCTACGGCTGGAACTTCTACTCCGACAACAACAATGTGTACGTGGGCAGCGAGGACAGCCACGGCACCCACGGCGCGGGCACCATGGCGGCCAGGAGCGACAACGGCGTTGGCATAGCGGGCATAGTCAACAGCGACAACGTGAAGATAATGGTGCTTAAGGCGCTGGGCGGACAGGACGGCGCCGGTTCCACCCAGTCCGTCATAAGCGCCATACAGTACGCGGAGGCCAACGGCGCGTCCATATGCAACCTGAGCTTCGGCAGCGAATACAATGACCAGGCGCTCTATCGCGCCATTGCCCGCTCGAATATGCTCTTCGTGGCGGCCGCCGGCAACGACGGCACGGACACGGACAGCGTGCCCTGTTACCCCGCGTCCTATGACTTGGACAACATAATCTCCGTGGCCAATCTGAACTGCGACGGCGCGCTCCACTACAGCTCCAGCTACGGCGCGGCGACCGTTGACATCGCCGCCCCCGGCACGTCCATAATAAGCACGACACCCGGCGGCGGCTATGAGTACATGACCGGCACCTCCATGGCCGCGCCCATGGTCACGGCTTCGGCGGCCATGCTCTACTCGTATTTCCCGGACATGACGCTGGCGGACGTGAAGGACGCGCTGCTGTCCACATCAAGGGCGCTGACGTCCCTGGAGGGCAAGACGGTGACAGGCGGTATGCTGGATCTGGGAGCCGCCATGTCCCTGAATCCCGCGACGCTGTCCCACCGGGACTGGACGCTGCCGGAGCTTGGCGACGGCGCCGCGCCGGAGATAACGGTACAGAAGCTCACCCTGCCGGGCGTGAACGGCATAACGGTGCGCGTGACGGACGCTGACGGCGACCTGACCGTCACGGCTTACGCGCCCGGCGCGCTGACGGCGGCTGACTTCGCGGGCGGTACCGCCGGACAGACCTTCACCGTTGACAGCGCGGGCACGGCAAGCTTCCTGATAAACGGCAGCGGCGACATCACCTTCTACGCCCGCGACAGCGCCGGCAACGAGACCGTCTGTACCTACACCGTCGCCCAGTCCTCTCCCATCCACGGCCGGTTCGGGTTCTGGTTCTGATACAATACTGAATACTGAAAGACAAATCTTCGGGGACACGGAACCGGTTCCCGAAGATTTTTTCTGTTGACAGGTTGGCGCGCGGCTGTTAAAATACATAATATGGGAGCTGTCCGGGCGAGCGGAGCGCGCGGCGGTTCTGACCGGGATGCCGCGCCGCGCCCGGCGGATGGTTCCCACGCGTGACAGGATTAAGGAAGCTCCGATTAAATCGGCAAGCGCGAGGATTTCCCGTCAGAAAAAGGCGCGGGAGCACTTTGCGTATTCAGGTTCGGGCGACGCGTTTCCGGCGGAAAATACGATCCGGCTTCGGACGATTTATTCAGAGGTTCCTTAAAGTAAGCTTCGCGGGAGTGATGGGGATATGTCATATCTGAGGAGCAACAGGAACAAGATACTGATGGCGGTCTATGTGCTGATACTGCTGCTGACGCTGACGCTGGTGATGAAGTACGGCACGGCGGACGAGGCGGAGCGGCAGAAGATAGGCTTCATAATGACCGACTCGAGCACGGGCGACGGCGCGCCCGCTTACGAGGGCGTCCGCGCCGCCTGCAGCGCGCTGGGCGTCGATCTGCTGCTGCGTGACAACGTGGCGGAGTTCGACGGCTCCTGCCCGGAGGCGGTCAGCGACCTTGTGGACAGCGGCGCCGAGATGATCATACTGTCCGGCGCCGGCTACTCTCAGGAGATGGAGCCGCTTTACAGCGAGTACCCGGCCGTAACGTTCTACGGCATATTCGCCAGCTCCGCCAGCTTTGAGGTGCCGAACCTGACCAGCTACTCCACCAGGATGTACCAGGCGCGGTACCTGTGCGGCATAATCGCCGGGATGTACAGTGCCACCGGCGAGATAGGCTTTGTGGCCACGGAGCGGACAAGCGAGGTGTGCCGCAACATAAACGCTTTCGCTCTTGGCGTCCGGCGGGCGAACCCGGAGGCGGAGGTACTCGTCTCATGGGTGGGCGCGGGCGGCTCCGCTGAGGACGCGGCGCGCTCGCTCATCTCCGGCGGCAGCGTGGACGTCATAACCTACCACCAGAACATACATACGGTTATCGACGTGGCGGAGGAGGCGGGGGTTGCGTCCATAGGCTACTACGACAGGATCGACGGCGTGTCGGACAGGTGCCTGACCAGCGCCGCCGTGGACTGGACGCTGCTCTATGAGCACCTGATACGCGAGTACCTGAGGGGGCAGAGCGGCGACGTGGTGAACGACTGGCTGGATCTGGAATCCGGCGCCGTGGGGCTGACCGAGTACTCCCCGCTGGTGTCGGACAGCGCCGCCGCGGAGGTGGAGAAGGCCAGAGCCGAGATACTGTCGGGCTTTGACGTGTTCACCAACGTCATATACGACAACGAGGGCAACCTGAGGTGCGGCGAGGGTGAGTCCATGACCGACGAGACGCTTCTCAGGAACATGGACTGGCTTGTGGAAGGTGTGCGCGTTTATGAGTAGACCGAACAGACGTACCCTTGTGAGCGGCGTGGGGATATTCATATTGCTGCCGCTGTTAATCGGCGTCCTGATGTACGTGCGCATGATGAACGTGATGCACACATCCATGGAGAACGATGTCCGCGCCCAGGCGGACATACTCAATCAGGTCGCCGCCGACAGGCTCTCCTTCAGGCTGACGGAGATGGAGCGTGTGTCGGAGTATTTCGAGGACGGGCGCGTGACGGAGGAGGACATGGGATCCGTCGTCGAGGGGCTGCTCAGGAACCAGGGGCAGACGTCCAGCGGCATACTGCGCCTTGACGGAACGCCTGTCAGCGGCGACGCGCTGATGCTGGCGGAGTACACCGCCGTCCGTGACACGTTCCGAGGCAAGAGCGCCGTCCATTACCGCATTGGCGAGGGCCTTCTCCTGACCACGCCGATCTACAATAACGGCAACGTGAAATACGCCCTCTACGAGTTCTTCGACCAGATGGAGCTGTTCCAGGGCTTCGCCGCGACCAGCTTCAACGGCTCCGCGTCCTTCATGCTGGCCGACAGCAGCGAACGGATAATCATACCCATATCCCAGGATACGGAATATACGGAGAGCGACCCATTTTTCAGCGACGTCAGCGTCCAGGCGGCCATATCCAAGCTGTCGGAGGAGATGAACATAGCGTCCACAGCCGCCGTCTACTTCCGCGCCGGCGGCGACAAGTACTTCATGTCCGTGTCGGATCTGGGGCAGTCGGGTCTTTACCTTGTGGGCATAATGCCCTACGACGCGGTGGCCAACAACATCGAGTCCCTGACGGGCATGACCGTCGCCGTGTTCGCGCTGCTGCTGATCCTGCTGCTGATAGGCATGATAAGACTGATAAACGCCGACACGAGGGCGCGGGAGAGCGACGAGCTGCGCCGCGCCAAACAGATAGCCGAGGACGCCAGCGAGAGCAAGGGCAAGTTCCTGTCCAGTATGTCCCATGAGCTGCGCACGCCTATCAATACCATCATGGGCATGGACGAGATGATCCTCCGCGAGACGGAGGAGCCATCCACCCGCGAGAAGGCGATAGACATAAGGAGCGCCTCCCAGATCCTTCTGGGACTGATAAACGACGTGCTGGACTTCGCGAAAATCGAGTCCGGCAAGCTGACGCTGGTGCCGGTGGACTACAGCGTCGTGACGCTCATACGCGATCTGGTGCTCCTGTCGGAGAACCGCGCCAGGTCAAAGAGCCTGTACTTCAAGCTTGACATCGCCCCCGACCTGCCCATGGGTCTTTACGGCGACGACATACGCATCCAGCAGATTATTACGAACCTGCTGACCAACGCCGTCAAATACACCCAGAAGGGCGTCGTCACCCTCCGTATGTCCTCCATGCCGGGGCCTGAGGAAAACAGCATCATCCTCCACTGCGAGGTGGCCGACACGGGCATCGGCATCAAGCCGGAGGACATGGACAAGCTGATGCGCCTGTCCCCGTTTACCCGCGTGGACGAGGGACGCAATCGCCACGTGGAAGGCTCCGGGCTGGGACTGCCCATAATAATAAACCTCCTTAAGCTTATGGGCAGCGAGCTTCAGATAGAGAGCGAGTACGGCAAAGGATCCACGTTCTCCTTCGACCTGACCCAGCGCGTGACGAACGCCGAGCCTGTGGGCGACATAAAGAGCCGCATCGCCAACAGGAACAAGGAGTACATCTACCACGCCAAGTGCTACGCCCCTGACGCGAAGGTGCTGGTGGTGGACGACAACGCCATGAACCGCAAGATTTTCACCGGCCTCATGGCCCCCACGAAGATACGCGTGTCCGAGGCCTCCAGCGGTATGCAGTGCCTGGAGATGGTGCGCAGGGAGCGGTACGACCTCATCTTCCTCGACTACCTGATGCCGGAGATGGACGCCGAGGAGACCATGCGCCATATGAACGAGATGGACGACAACCTGTGCGCCGACACACCCATAATCGCCCTGACCGCCAACGTGTTCAGCGGGGCGCAGGAGAAGTATCTGGAGATGGGGTTCGACGCGTACTTGGCGAAGCCTATCGTGGTGGACAAGCTGGAGAGCGTACTGGTGGAGATGCTGCCCGCCGAACTGCTGCAGACTCCGCCCACGGACACGCCCGCGCCCGCCAGACAGACGAACAGCGCCGACGGCCTGCCCGTTATCGAGGGCGTCAACTGGGAGTACGCGCTGCTGCACATCAGCGACCGCGACCTGCTCTTCAATACGCTGAAGGACTTCTACTGGGCGATTGACGGCGAGAAGGAGGAGCTGCAGGCTCTCTCCAGAGCGCTTGACAGCGACGGCGGGTTCGACGCGTTCCGTATACGCGTCCACTCTCTGAAGAGCACGGCGGCGACGGTGGGGCTGCTGTCGGTGTCGGAGATAGCCAGACTGCTGGAATCCGCCGCCGTGGAGCGGGACGCCGATATGGTGCGCGTGCTGGAACCGGTGCTTCTGACGCTGCTGGACGACGCCAGGGAACACATAAGCCCCTACGTGCGGGAGGAGGAACCACGGGAGCCGTCGGCGGACACGTCAAAGCTGGCCGCGCTGCTGGATATGCTGCGCTTTGAGCTGGAGGAGATGGACACCTCCGCGATTGATATGGTCATGGGGGAGATAAACAGTTTCGCCTTCCCTCGGGAGTACCGGGACGACCTTGACAGACTGTCCGCCCAGACTGCCGCCTTCGACTTCGGCTCCGCCGCCGCCACTGTGGACAGAATACTTGAGAACCTCCGGGGAACTGACGGAGATTGACGATTACAATAAGGAAAAGCTATGCTGATATATTTTGAGAAAACAGAACAATTCGCGCCTGACGACTTCACCGCCACCGGACACGTGCTGCCCGGCGCGCTGCTGCGCAGGTTCGAGGACATCGGTCTGGAACACGTGAACAGCCTCGGGTTCGGGTTCGGCAGCCCCGCCATGCACGGCCTTATCTGGGTGCTGACGAAGCTGCGGTTCCGCACGCTCCGCCAGCCGGAGCCGGAACGGGACTACAGCCTCTCCACCTACCCCCACCCCCAGGGCACGCGCATCTTCGACCGTGACTACTACGTCAGCGACAGCGACGGTATCCTCGTTGCCGCCGACAGCCAGTGGTGCACCATAAACTACAGCACCCGGAAGATAGAACAGTTCGACTTCAGTCCGGAGGGCGAGTACAGCGACGAGTACGCGTTCCCCGACAGGATACCCCGCCTGCGTCTGAAAGACCTGACGAAGGCCGCCAGCTACACCGTCACGGACAGCGACATCGACCGCAATAACCACATGAACAACCGCCGATACGTGGAGATCGCCTTGAACGCGCTGCGCCGCCCGGACGCCGACGCCCTGACGGTGAACTTCGCCCGCGAGACGAAACCGGGCGACGAGATAGAGCTGCGCGTTTCCGGGGACGGCACCGCCGTGACCGGGGAGCTTGCCGACGGCAGTCAGGTGTTCTCCCTGCTCGTGGGCTGACGGCGCTCCCAGCCGGGCAGCGGCAGCCGCGTCATCGCGCCGAATATCTTGGACTTCACGTCCGGGTACGTCCGGTTCAGATCCTTGAGCAGGTTCTTGACACCCTCGCGGCTGCTCTCCCCGTCCATGGGACAGGTGCTTTTCACAACCGGCAGCGAGTGCTTTTTCACGTACCCCGCCACATCCGCCTCCCGGCAGTACAGCAAGGGACGGATCTGCGTGACACCGGAGCGGCTCATGTACGTCACCGGCTCGAAGCAGTATATCCTGCCCTCGTACAGCAGCGACATGAGGAACGTCTCCACCGCGTCGTCCATGTGGTGCCCCAGCGCCAGCTTCGTAATGCCGCGCTGACGGATAAGATCATTCAGCGCCCCCCTGCGCATCTTGGAACAGAGAGCGCAGGGGTTCTTCTCGTGCCTTGCGTCGAATACCACAGGCCCGATCTCCGTCGCCTTGTATATGAACGGCACACCCAGCCTGCCGCACAACTCCGCCACCGGCGCGAAGTCCATCCCCGGGAACCCCATCCCCACCGTCACCGCCGACAGCTCGAACCTGACCGGATAGTACCTCCGCAGCTCCGACAGCGCCATCAGCAGCGTCAGCGAGTCCTTCCCGCCGGATACGCCCACGGCTACCCTGTCGCCGTCCTGTATCATGTCGTAATCCTGTAAACATTTCCGTACCGCTCCCTCTATGTTGAGCATGATCCGTACCCCTCCTTCGCTCCCCGCCCGCGAACGGCTCCCCCGGAACCGGGAAAATTTTAATTTGCGTTTCGCGATAGCGCGAGATTTTTTGAGTAAAAGCGCGAAAATAAAAGTTTATACCGGCAATAATTAAAAAAATCCGGATTTGCTCTTGACAGTACGCGCGATTTGTGCTATAAAATTATATCAGTAAACGGCGCGCGGCGCAAGATGGTTCCGGTAAAAGAACGGCGGCCGGGACAGCGCCGCGCGTATGAGTCGCGGCACGACAATCTCTGCTGAGACAGCGTCCTGTTAATCGGGAAGCGGTATAAAAATATATTGGAGGAATAAGATGTCCACAACACTTGCGAAAAAAGAAACAGTGAGCCGCAAATGGTACGTAATCGACGCGGCGGGCAAACCTCTTGGGCGCACGGCTGTGAAGGCCGCCACGCTTCTCAGGGGCAAGCACAAGACGGATTACACGCCCAACGTAGACTGCGGCGACTTTGTAATCGTAGTAAACGCCGGCAAGGCCGTCCTGACCGGCAACAAGCTTCGTGACAAGTACTACCGTCACCACAGCGGCTGGATAGGCGGGCTGAAGCAGGTACAGTACTCGAAGATAATGGCGGAGCGCCCGGAGTTCGCCATGGAGCAGGCGGTGAAGGGAATGCTGGCGAAGAACTCCCTTGGCCGCGAACAGCTCACGAGGCTGCACGTGTACGCCGGAGCCGAGCACAAGCATGAGGCCCAGAAGCCGGAAGCCTGGACGCAGGAATAAAGGAGGAGAGCGAAAATGTATACAAGTAAGAAGCCCTATATGTACGGCACAGGCCGCAGGAAGTCCTCCGTCGCCAGGGTCCATCTCTACCCCGCCGGCACGGGCCGCGTCACCGTCAACGGACGGGACATGGACGAGTACTTCGGACTTGACACGCTCAAGTATATAGTCCGCCAGCCGCTGAACGAGGTCGGTCTTGCGGACAAGGTTGACATCGACGCCACAGTCACCGGCGGCGGCGTCTCCGGACAGGCCGGCGCGGTTCGTCACGGCATCGCCCGCGCGCTGCTCCAGGTAGACGAGGCCTATCGCGCCCCTCTGAAGGCCGCCGGGTTCCTGACCCGCGACCCGAGAATGAAAGAGCGCAAGAAGTACGGCCTCAAAGCCGCCCGTCGCGCGCCCCAGTTCAGCAAGAGATAATCTGTCCCCACGTCAGTTCCCGCCCATCCGGTCACCAGCCGGACGGGCGGTTTTCTTGTCCCATGTATTGCCGGTTCTTCCAGATAATTTGCGTTTATTTTCCGGCGGGAAGGATGTATAATAGACGCGGATAAGAAACCGCCGCCGGGACGGGGACAGCGCGATTCCCCGCCGCCCGGCGCCCGGAAAATTTAAAGCCTTTGCGCAAATCGCGAACGCGCGCAAAGAACCATGAGACGGCGCGCCGCGTAAAAGCGCGGCACGGGCACGCGAAACGCGCGTATCCCGAATTAAAAGATTTTATCCGGGATAAGTATAAGATGAGGTGACACAATGGATGTGCAGACAATAAGCGAGCGGTCGTATTCCATATACATAACCGAGGGGGAGCTGAACCGGCGGAGCATATCGCCCCAGGCCGTGACCGCCGGCGACGTCATGGAACTGATAAAGGACCTGACCGGCGCGCTCCCCGCCGGCTCCACGAAGCTGGAACTGTACCCCGGCAGACACGAGCTTCTGATATTTGTGCGCCGGAACCCCGGCGCGCTCCGCTGTTTCAGGTTCCGCGCGCTGGAGGACCTGATAAGCGCCGCGCTGACGTCGGGCGGCGAGGAGCCGTCAGCCCTCTACCTGTACGACGATACGTACATACTGGCGGTGTGGGACACCGAGGACACCGGGCTGGCCGCCCTGTGCGAATTTGGCGAGAGCCTGGACTGGCGCGACGCGCACCTGGCCCACCTGCGGGAACACGGCAAGCTCCTGCTCCCCGCCCAGGCGCTCCGGGAACTGCGAGCCGCGTTCCGCCCGGAACAAGCTTAAATACCATGACAGCGAGACGGGGCCCGATCACACGATCGGGCCCCGTTAAAACTATCTAAGCTCCACCGGCGGAGCGAACCTCGCGCGCCTCACTGAGCGGTCGCCTTCCGCTCCATCTGTATCGCCGACGGTATCTCCACACACGCGTCAGTGCCCAGATTGCAGAAGTCACAGGCCGCAACCGGCGTCACCTTGCTATACAGAGCCGCCACCTCACGGCGCAGTTCATCCGTGGACTTGCTGTCGTCCAGAAGATCCACAGAGTCACCGGGATTCGCCGCCGCGTAACCCAACTCTTCACATCCCGCCGCACGGGGACAGACATACAATTTGCCGTTGGCAATCTGCTTACATGGCGCTCCGCAGTCGGTGTACTGCCTTTGCAGCGCCTCCTC
>CAYQWH010000022.1:0-1167 GCA_964421265.1 uncultured Oscillospiraceae bacterium
TATTGAGTGACCGTCTATATATATCTCGCCTTCATCAAAGTTCATTATCCCACAACAGGCTTTAATCGTAGTGGTTTTCCCCGCACCATTGGGGCCGATAAATCCACATATCTCTCCTGACGCGATGTGAAGAGTCAGGTTTTCCACGGCGTTCCCGTTGCCATAACTCTTCGTAAGACCAATTATCCTGAGCATGATTTACGCCTCACGGTGTACAATTATGCCGGCGCTTTTATAAATACTATCCTTGGGGATATATCCGCGCACACAAGAAACGGGATATACAATGCTTCTGGGGCCTATGACCGTTCCCGGGTTCAAAACACTGTTGCAGCCCACTTCAACGTCATCGCCAAGTATCGCGCCAAGCTTCTTTCTGCCCGTCTCGATGACCTCGCCTTCAGCGTGGACGGCAACCAGAGTCTTTGTACTCTTCACATTCGACGTTATGGATCCCGCGCCCATATGTGAGCGGTACCCGAGAATTGAGTCACCTACATAATTATAGTGCGGGACCTTTACCTCGTCGAACAGTATCGAGGATTTGACTTCCACTGAATTGCCAACGACACAGCCATCACCAATTATAGCGGTGCCGCGGATGAACGCGCAGTGACGCACCTCCGTACCGTGACCTATTATGCATGGCCCTTCGATCCACGCGGTCGGAAACACCTTCGCGTCTCGAGCTACCCAGACATTCTCTTTAATTTCCTCGTATTCGTCGCCCGACATATTCCGGCACAGTTCCAGCAAAAACTCCTTGAGATTTCCAAGAGCGTCCCATGGCATGATCGCCTTTTCCAGAATAGGCCTTGCCAGTGTGTGTTCTATGGACACCAAATCACCTGTTGTAATTGCAGCCATTTTGTCCAGCCTCCTGATCTGATTTAATGAATAGCATATTAAAATGATATTATAATAATATCACAGAATATGACATTTGTCAAGTGTTTTTTGAATTTAAATCGAAATTGGCTGTGTGCGGGCGCTTATAAAGACAGGCACTTAATCAGTCACGTAACCTTTTTCACGCATGGCCTCTATTATCGCGTTCACGTTGTCATGGCACTCTTCTTCTGTCAGGGCCTCTGACATTACGCGCAGCACAGGCTCTGTTCCGCTGGCGCGGAGAAGGACCCTGCCCTTGCTGCCCAGCCTCGCTTC
>CAYQWH010000022.1:1177-17395 GCA_964421265.1 uncultured Oscillospiraceae bacterium
GCTTCGGCCGCTTTTACGGCACGCTGGACATCAGCGTCCGCCAACGCCGCGCTTTTGTCTGTCACGTGCACATTTTCCAGCACTTGCGGATATATCTTGACCGGTGCCGCGAGCTTTGAAAGAGGCAGTTTCCTGTCAAGGATAACCTGCATGATTTTGATGGCCGTCAGTACTCCGTCGCCGGTGGTGGCATATTTAGCGAATATGATGTGACCGGATTGCTCCCCGCCGATGCGGTTGCCGTTTTCGCGCATATTTTCCCATACGTACTTATCGCCAACCGCGGTTTTCTCGTAACCTATACCAAGTTCATCAAACGCTTTGTAAAGGCCAAAGTTTGACATAACTGTCGTCACGACTTTCGTATTACCCAGCTTTCCGCGTTCCTGCATATACTTACTGTAAATATAGAGTATCTTGTCGCCGTTGACGACATTGCCATTTTCATCGACGGCAAGGCATCGATCGGCGTCACCGTCGAACGCGAATCCAACATTAAGATGATTGTCAGTAACAAATTTCTGCAAGTTCTCAATATGTGTGGAACCACAGTCGGCGTTAATATTAAGACCATTCGGGTGGTTATTTATCACATACGTATCCGCGCCCAACGCGTCAAAAACGCTCTTGGCTATCATCCATGTGCTTCCATTGGCGCAGTCAAGTCCGACCTTCTGCCCTTTGTAGGAGTGCGTTGCCTGAGAGATCAGATAACCGATATATCTGTTGCGCCCGGCGGAGTAATCCACAATTTCGCCGATTCTGTCGCGGGTCGCGTAGGGGAGTTCCTCGCCGCTGTCAAGAAATTCCTCGATTTTTATCAATACTTCTTCGTCCATTTTCTCTCCGGCGGCATTGATGAGCTTTATACCGTTATCGTAATATGGGTTATGGCTGGCGGAGATCATTATGCCGCAGTCAAAATCATCAATGCGCGTTACGTAGGAAACGCTGGGTGTGGTTGTGACGTGGAGCAGATAAGCGTCCGACCCGGAAGCGGTTATGCCGGCGGCGAGAGCTGACTCGAACATATAGCTTGAGCGGCGCGTGTCTTTGCCGATCAATATGCGGCACTTGTGGTTTCTCCCGAAGTGCCAGCCGAGAAAGCGCCCGATTTTAAACGCGTGCACGACTGTAAGTCCGATATTCGCTTCGCCGCGAAAGCCATCCGTACCAAAGTATTTTCCCATTTGATATTCTCCATTCATTGAAGTCAAGAGTTTTTATACTTAGTTTTCACCGCATATATAGTAAACCTTAAATTAAAGTCTGTCAAGCGGGAAAAAGACAAAAAATTACAAAAGTCAGCCCGTTTCACAATTTATATAATATGGTGATACCACTGGTCATTTACATATTTTTCGGATCCGGTGGGATAATATTACAGTTATTGAATTACTATGGAGGCTAAATATGTTTCACGCCGCGCTTCGCACGGGAGCCATGTACTTACTTCTCATCTTGTCGCTGCGGCTTATGGGCAAGCGACAGATAGGCGAATTGGAGCCGAACGAGCTTGTTGTGGCTGTACTGCTGTCGGAACTGGCCGCCGCGCCCGTCCTTGACGATTCGATCTCATTTCTTCATGGCACTGTATGCGTTCTCACGCTTCTTATAAGTCAGGTGCTTGTATCGGTAGCGACTGTTAAGTCCGGAAAATTCCGCAGACTTCTTTGCGGTAAGCCGAGCATACTTATAGACAATGGGAAAATCGATCAACAGGAGATGCGCCGTAACCGTATATCCCTGGATGAGCTTTTTGTGGAGCTGCGCGCCCAGGGAGTGTCGGATATTTCCACGGTCCGTCATGCCATTCTGGAGACTAATGGGACGCTTAGCGTTATACTGTACGGTGCCGACTCTCCGGTCACGCCAAAGCAGATGGGCTTGAACGTACCGGAACCGGGACTTCCTGTCTCAGTGATTAACGACGGACGCACACTGTCGGATAATCTGAGAGAGTTAGGCCGCGACGCCGCGTGGCTTAACAAAACCTTAAAGGAACAAAAAGTCAAGTCGCCTGAGGACGTGTTCCTTATGACTGTGGATGGGAACGGAGCGGTGACGATCATCAGAAAAGAGTGACGATCTCTACAAGTATACGTCTGAAACGCGAAAAAAGAACGAATAAAAGTCTGCTCCCAAAAAGAAGAGCAGACTTTTATTGTTTACTTAATAATATCTCTTGTTTTTATTTTTGCGTGCAGCCTCGGATTTTTTGCGGCGTTTGACACTTGGACTCTGATAATATTCCTTCTTCCTCAGGTCGGAGAGTACGCCCGCCTTTGCACAGTTGCGCTTGAATCTCTTCAGAGCGCTGTCCAGCGACTCGTTTTCCTTAACATGAACCTCAGACATCTTTTCCCCTCCCCTCTGGTAGCGCCGCGAATTATTGCCTCGTTTGGTAGAGACGACGAACGCTTTTTTTATCTGACCGGGCACTTTCTATTATAGATTCTTTAAAGTGTTTTGTCAACACATTTTTTGATTCTAAGCGCGTTTTTGCGAAAGTCAGCAGTCCGCAAACTGCCAGATAATCCCAATAAACTTCGTGCCATCACGGATTTGACGGCTTCAGTATCAGGTTCACCAGCCTGTTCCGGACGACTATTGTCTTAACAAGTTCCATACCTTCCATGGCCCGCTGTATACGCTCCGTGCCTTTGACGATGCCCAGGACCACGTCATCTTCCGAATCTACAGGTACTTTGACCGTACAACGGAGTTTGCCGTTCACCTGTACCGCTATCTCCTTCTCACTCTCAACCATACGGCTCTCATCGTACTTGGGCCACTGTGATGTGCTGGCGTACCCCTCAAACCCCTGCATCTCCCACAGTTCCTCCGATATGTGTGGGGCGATAGGTGACAGCAGCTGCAGCAGTACCTTTATGTCTCCGCGCGACGGGCTGTTCTCATAGTATGCGTTCACAAGTCCCATCAGAGACGCTATGGCCGTGTTGAACTTCATGCTGTCGATGTCTTCAGTCACCTTCTTGATTGTACGGTGAACAATGACCTCATTTGCGGGAGACAGGCTGTCGTCGCCATCAATACGGTTCTCGGATAAGTTCCACACTCTATCCAAAAAGCGCTTGCAGCCCTTGACTGATTTTTCCTGCCATGGAGCGGCTTTCTCAAAATCGCCGAGGAACATAACATAAGTCCGCAGAGTATCAGCCCCGTACTCACGTACTACATCGTCGGGATTTACCACATTGCCAAGAGATTTGGACATCTTCACTATCGGATGTTCAGCCATCTCTCCATACTTATCCACAAGCCCCCGACGCGCAGCGGATTCGTCGCCGTATTCAGCCAGCAGCTCCGCTTTTTCACTATCTGACATATTGTCAAAGCAGTGTGGGTTTAGCCCTAAAATCATCCCATGGCTTGTGCGCTTCTGATACGGTTCTTTCGTGGGAACCACGCCGATGTCATAGAGGAACTTGTGCCAGAACCGGCTATACAGGAGGTGCAGCGTTGTGTGTTCCATACCCCCGTTGTACCAGTCCACAGGTGACCAGTAATCAAGCGCCGCTTTAGACGCGAGCGCTTCACTGTTGTCTGGATCCATATACCTGAGGAAGTACCAGCTTGAACCTGCCCACTGGGGCATTGTATCCGTCTCCCGGGTGGCTTTGCCGCCACATTTGGGGCAAGTGGTATTTATCCAATCAGTCATCTTTGATAACGGTGATTCGCCGGTATCTGTGGGCTCGTAATTCTCCACCTCCGGAAGAGTCAGCGGCAGTTCACTCTCCGGAAGCGGCTGCCATCCGCATTTCTCACAGTATACCATGGGTATCGGTTCACCCCAATAGCGCTGACGGGAAAACACCCAGTCGCGGAGCTTGAAATTAACCTTTTCCTGACCAAGTCCATTTTCTGTAAGGAACTGCGTTATTGCGGTTTTCGCTTCCTCGACGCTCATGCCGTCAAGAAAACCGGAGTTCACCATTACGCCGGTCTCACAGTCTGTAAATGCCGCTTCCTCAACATTACCGCCCTTGACTACTTCTATTATCGGCAAGTTGAATTTCTTCGCGAAATCCCAGTCACGTTCGTCATGACCGGGGACGGCCATGATCGCGCCCGTACCATATGTTGCTAAGACGTAGTCGGATATGAAAATAGGTATTTCCTTGCCGTTGACCGGGTTTATTGCCCTGACGCCTTTTAACTCCACACCTGTCTTATCCTTTGCCATTTCCGTGCGTTCAAAATCCGACTTCCGCGCCGCCGCGCTCTGATACGCGCGTACCTCTTCCAGATTTGACAGGCAGTGTTCCCACTTCTGTAAGATGCTGTGCTCCGGCGACAGCACCATATATGTCGCGCCAAAAAGTGTGTCAGGACGTGTTGTAAAGATTTTCAGCTTGTCACCTTCGGTGGTGGCAAAATCGACCTCCGCGCCGACGCTTCTGCCTATCCAGTTGCGCTGCTGGATTTTCACGCGATCTATGAAATCCACATCGTCCAGATCGTCCAGGAGCCGCTGGGCATACTCAGTGATTTTGAGCATCCACTGGCTCTTCTCACGTCTGACGACCTCACTGCCGCACCGCTCACATACGCCGTTTACCACTTCCTCGTTGGCCAGTACACACTTGCAGGATGTGCACCAGTTAACGGGTACCTTAGCCTTATACGCAAGCCCGTGCTTGAACATCTCGATAAATATCCATTGCGTCCATTTATAGTACTCGGGATCTGTCGTATTCACGACTCTGTCCCAATCGAACGAGTAGCCCAGCATTTTGAGCTGTTGGGTGAACCGCGCTATGTTCCGCTCCGTGACCACTGCCGGATGGATTTTATTTTTGATTGCGTAGTTTTCCGTTGGCAGACCAAACGCGTCAAAGCCTATAGGGAAGAGTACATTGTAACCCTCCATACGCTTCTTACGGCAAATTATATCCATCGCGGTGTAGGGCCTTGGGTGCCCCACATGCAGTCCCTCACCTGAGGGGTACGGGAACTCTATAAGACCGTAGAACTTCGGCTTCTCCGAACCGGTCTCCGCGCGGAAAGGCTTGTCGCGTTCCCATATATCCTGCCACTTCTTCTCTATCCTTGAAAACTCATATTTCATGTATATGCAACCCGCTTTCAGTTTTGTGAATTGTCAGAGCTTGCCACTTATAGTAAACGGCAAAGAGCTTTGCCGTTTACTATACATATCGTAATCCATATTGGCATTACGCTCACACAGCTGATATAACGCGCCGTGCGGAGCGTATTTTGCTCTATTGAACCATACCGACAGAGCTTTCGGATTGTTTCTCCAAAAGCGCGCTTATGTCATGTTCAGGAGCGTCCGACCACAGATGCTCAAGATTGTAGAACTTGCGCGTGTCATCAGTAAAAATATGCACCACTACGCAGCCAAAGTCGATGAGTATCCAGCCGCCGGATCTGTATCCCTCGGTGCGTATGGGCGGCTCGCCCAGATCCGTAAGCCTCTTCTCGGTTTCGTCAGCTAATGTCTTTATATGAGTCATATTGCCCGCTGTACATATCACAAAGTAGTCCGCAAGTACTGTCACATCCGTTGTTTTCAGCACCTTTATGTCAGCTGCCTTCTTATTATCCAGAGCCTTAACCACTTCGTTCGCGATTTCAAGCGGTGTCATCATCATACGTGTACTCTCCTTTTTTAACGTTATTGGAATGCTATCATTCGGCGCAAAGACTTCAGCCGGAAATCAAGCCAGGCATCTCCGGGTCGTCGGGCACATAGAATGGATCCTCTTCAATTGGCCCATCGCCAGATGGCTCATCAGCGGGTGTATCTTCAGGGGGATTATCGTCACTGCCGTCTTGCCCATTGCCATCATCGGCGCCACTGTTGTCAGGCTCATTTACGTCATCAGGTTCCGTGCTTGTGCCGTTATTATCGCCATCACCATTATTATCACCGTCACCATCATCCGGGTTTTCCTCAATAGGATTGTCAGGATCGTTGACAGGATCGTCACCATTTTCATCGTCGCCGTTATTGGCACCTGTTTCCCCGCCGCTGTTGTCATCTCCGTCGCCGGGAGTTGTGCCGGACGTGTCATCGCCGCCCACATTGGTGGTACCGTCGCCGGTATTCGTGCCGGTACCCGTAGCGGTATTGCCATCACCGCCATCTGTAGTGCCGCTGCCTGAGTTCCCACCATTGTCCGTATTGCCGGTGTTGCCTGTATTGCCGCTGCTGCCGGTGTTACCGCTGCTGCCGGTATTGCCGGAAGTTCCAGAACCGCCAGAGCTGCCAGAACCGCCTGAACTGCTTGTTATGCCGGTTTCGGTACTGCCGCTGCCGGTTCTGATATATCTGCACCCATCGCTGGCATAATAGCCATCCGTCGAGTAAGCATAACCGCTTGCCCACGCGAGTATGCTGAGGTCGCTTTCCTCCATTGGCTCATCGAACGGATTGAAATATTCGTTCAGCATTTCGAGCCACTCATCCGCGACAATTATTGGATATGTGGAATTGCCATAATAATCCTCCGGTATTGTCATGAGATGGATATTTTCAATATCCATCTTGAGAAGTTCCTTGGCAAACCACGCGAATTCTCCCGTTGTCAGATCAGTTTCAACATCATTGAAGAATATGTCGGAGAGAGTGTCGATAGAAATCTCATCTTTCTGGTCAAGGATCTGCTCCGCCGCGGCCATAAGAAGGTCGTGCTGGACTGATATTCTTTTGATGTCACCCTGGACATAAGTGGCGCGGTACCGCCACACCTTCATGGCATCCGAACCGCTCAAAGTCTGCACGCCTTTGCTTATGTTGATGTACAGATTCTGCGCCGGGTCGCTGTAGTTCATATTTACGGGTACATCAAAGGTTATTCCGCCTATGGCATCCACCATCTTTACGAACGCGTCAAGGTTCACCATGAAGTAGAAGTCGGGTTCATAGCCTATAATATCCGCTATGCCCGCGAGTAAGCCATCTACACCGCGATTCGCGTATATGGAATTAACCTTCTTTACGCTCCACGGGACGTTTACAAGCGTGTCACGAGGTATACTCACGATGTTCAATGAGTAGTCGGACGTGTCGAATGTCGCCACCATGATGGTGTCGGTATTGCCGAGACTCGCGTCCATACCAACGGCGAGGAATGTATACTTCTGCCCCACCCTTTCGGCGGCGGAATCGTCAGTACCGGTGTTAACCGGCCGTACGTTTTGCTGGGTGCCATCGCCGCCACCATCTGACATCTCGGCGGCGGATGTGTCGCTCTGGGTGCGCTTGGTGGTGGTTACCTCCGGCGGCTTCACCTGTGAGAACCAGAACACAGCTAATGCCGCGCCCGCTGTCAGAATTACAGCCAGCAGGATAACGAATGTGCGTATTGCCCACTTTTTCTTCCGCAATGTCGGCTTTTTCGCTGTCCTGCTTTTTGAGGTGCCTTTTTTTGCCGCCCTTGTGCTTGCGGATATATTTTCCGTGCTCTCTGTCCCACTGGGACGGGAAGAGTTTGCGGTTCTGTGGTTACCCGCGTGCTTACCTTTACTGCCGAATAGCTTCATTTATATCCTTATCCTTTATAATCATCTTTTTTAATATTCTCTTTACTGGATGTCGATATTTTCTGTCTTACGATGGCTCAATTCATCAGTGATCCACTGAAGCGCGCCGATGGTTCGGGCGTGAAGTCTCACTCCGCGTTCATTCATATCCGCTATGCATGAGGTAAAGCCCATTTTAAGAGCCAGATCAAGATCCTTGAATGCCATCTCGCGCATCTCGTCGACGTTATCAAACTCTCTTGTCGGCTCAATGTAATCCGCCATATATATTATTTTTTCCAGCAGCGCCATATTTTCCCTGCCTGTGGTGTGCCAATATATGGCATTAAATACATCGTCGCTGCACCCGAACTCATATTTCGCTATAGCCGCGCCTGTCTTGGAGTGTAGAAGCTTTCCCTCCTCCTTCTCCATATCATCGAGCGTAATGCCATATTTTTCGCATAGACGCAGCTGTGTCCTGGAATCTTCTTTTTTTGTGATGTCGTGAAGAATTGCGGCTTCCCGCGCCTCGTCCGCGTCCGCGCCCCAGCGTTTCGCAAGCCGCTCTGCGGTTATCTCCGTGCCCTGAACGTGCGCCACGCGCCTGGCGTCAAGCATTTCATACGCCTTTCCGCGCAGCCACTGGAAATCCGGCTTCGCGTCATAGTACCTGTGCTTGATTATTTCACTATACTCCTTATCATCGAAAAACTCGACACCGCCGCGCTTTGGCAGCATAGCGCGCAGATCGGTCGATGAGATCTCCACCTCTTCATGTTCCACAATTTTTACACGCGCGCCGTATTCGCGCTGCAAATATCCTGTCTTCTCCCTGACGAGGCGCAACTCGCTCTCGCGCCTTGTAAACACGACGATCGTGGCGCGCTCCATAATGGAATAACAGTCCTTCCAGCGTTCAAACGACTCCAGCATATCGGTGCCGAGAAGAAGATATATCTTGGCGTCGGGATACTCTTTTGCCGCCTCAAACACAGTGTCAACTGTGTAGCTCTTGCCGCCGCGCCTGAGTTCCATATCCGACACTCTCGCTTTTGGCACGTGACGCATACAGAGTCTGGTGAGGGTCGCGCGCTCTTCGGCACCGGGGGTGTTTTCGGAAAGTGACTTATGTGGCGGCGCGTTATCGGGTATGACAAGAAGTTTATCCAGACCCAACGCGTTTACGCAGGCTGCGGCGGCAGACGCGTGCCCTCTGTGCGGCGGGTCAAAGCTCCCGCCGAATATTCCAAGCTTCATATTTATCGCATCACTCTCTAATCTTATTATTTAATTATAGCGCTCTTTTAAATTCGGGCAGTTCACTGTTTTCCCTGTATAGCAGAAATCTGCCGCCAACCGTCTGAACGACTTCCGAGTGGGTCTTTTCGGCAAGCGTACCGCACACCTCGTCGGCTGTCAGCGGACTTGAATCAAGTACACGCCCCTTTACAAGTTCCCGTGTCCGGAACGCGTTCTCCGCCTCCGCCACCACGTTGTCTGTAACGCCGTTTTTCCCCACTATCAATATTGATTCCAGCGTCTGCCCCTGTGATCGGAGCGACGCACGCTTCTTTCCTGTCAGCATCTATTGTACTCCCTTACTGAAACTTTAGCTACTGTTATTTTCTCAAATTTCTGTTAATTTTGTCGCAAGGTTCCGAAAAGCTTGTCCCCGATGCGATATAGCGTTCTTCTCCTCCTCGGACAGTCGCGACAAAGTGATGCGGTAGCCTTCGGGTATAAATATCGGATCGTATCCGAAACCGCCATCACCGTCCATTGTCTCAGATATTACGCCGTTGAGAACACCAAGTGTCGTTATCTCGCGGCCATTTGGGAATATGCATACCGCGACGCATTCAAAACGCGCGCGCCTGTCTGTTTTCCCGGAAAGCTCATCTAATATTTTCTGACACTTTTCCTTATCAGAAAGTTCCGTTCCGCCATAACGGGCTGAAAAAATACCAGGTCTTAAATCCATAGACATGATTTCAAGTCCCGAATCATCGCCTACACAAAGCTTGCCTGTGGCGCGCATGGCCGCGAGAGCTTTTATTTTAGCGTTTTCGTAGAATGAAACGCCGTTCTCTTCCACCTCAATATGCACTCCCGCTTCGATCTGCGATATGACAGTATATCCAAATGGCGATAATATATCGCGGACCTCACGTACCTTGTTCGGATTGTTCGTTGCGAGTATTATTTTTTTAGGTTTTCTCATGACAGCAATTCCTCCACAAATGATGCCGGATCAAATGGAATAAGATCGTCTATCTGTTCGCCAACGCCAATATACCGCACCGGTACGTGCAGCCTGTCAGCGATTGCGAATACTATGCCACCCTTTGCCGTCCCGTCAAGCTTAGTTAAGGCTATACCGGTAAGTCCGGCAAATTTCTGAAATTCCTCCGCCTGCGTAAGACCGTTTTGTCCCGTTGTCGCGTCAAGTACGAGAAGCGTTTCACGGTCGGCTCCAGGAAGCTCACGGTCTATTACCCGGCTTATCTTATTTAACTCGTTCATAAGGTTAGACTTATTGTGCAGTCTTCCGGCGGTATCGACTATAATCACATCGGTCCCGCGAGCCTTAGCAGCGCTTATGCTGTCAAACACTACCGCCGCCGGATCAGAGCCTTCCTCGTGGCGCACAAAATCGGCGCCTGAACGTTCAGCCCAGATAGCAAGCTGTTCCGCCGCCGCCGCCCTGAACGTGTCGCCCGCGGCGAGAAGTACACTATTGCCCTCCTCCTTGAGCAGAGCGGCGAGCTTTCCTATGGTTGTTGTTTTCCCAACACCATTTACGCCAACCATGAGTATTACTGACGGCTGAGTGTACAACATCATACCCATGTTGCGTCCGAGCATTCGCGTCAATATCTCCTTCAGAGCGCCGCGCACTTCGTCAGCGTTTTGCAGCCTGCGCTCACGCACCATATCGCGCAGCTCCCCGACCGCCCGCATCGACGCTTCCGCGCCTACGTCAGACAGAATAAGTGTCTCCTCAAGCTCATCGTAAAACTCGTCGTTCATTTCCTCAAATGTATCTATCGTTTCGTTGAGCTTGCCTGTCATATTTTGTTTTGTTTTGAAAAGCCCGTTTTTTATTTTTTCCAAAAAGCCCATATCCGGGGTTCTCCTTTTCTCACTTTTTACTGTACATCAATTGACTTTTCCGCCTCATCAAGGTCTATCATCAATACGCGCGACACACCTTTTTCCTGCATGGTCACGCCATATAGTACATCCGCCTCTTCCATGGTTCCCCGTCTGTGCGTTATTGTCAGGAACTGGGTTTTGTCAGACAGCTTGCGCATATACTCGGAAACGCGAATTACATTGGCCTCGTCCAGCGCGGCTTCTATTTCATCCATTACCACAAACGGTGTAGGCCGTATGCGCAATATGGCAAAATATAGCGCTATCGCCACAAAAGCTTTCTCGCCGCCTGACAATAATGTCAGAGTTTTGACCGCTTTCCCTGGTGGTTGTACCTTTATCTCTATACCACTTTCCAACGGCATATCAGGGTCTTCCAGCACGATGCTTGCCTTACCGCCACCGAAAAACTCAAGAAAGACCTCATGAAAACTGTCACCTATTTTCTTGAATTCCTCATTAAAAATATCGGTCATATTGTCTGTTATGTCGCCTATAATATTCAAAAGTTCCTTGCGCGACTTGTCTATGTCATCCCGTTGCTCGGTCAGGTACGTATATCGGCTGTTTACGCGCTCAAACTCTTCTATCGCGCCGATGTTAGGCGCGCCGAGAGAGGATATTTCCTTACGCAGTTCCCCGGTACGTTTTTTAGCCTCAGATGTGTTCTCGAGCGCTATGCGCTGCTCCATTGCAGCGGATCGTGACAGTTCATAATTGTCCCATAACCGGTCTATTATCTGTTTTTCCTCCATATCTGCCGCCTGGAGCTTCTGGTCTATCCTTGCCGACTCACGCTCAAGGTCTAACAGCTCACGATTTAGATCCTGCGTGTTTTTATCGTTTTTTGTACGTTCGGTTTCAATAGACAGTTTTTCCTGTACGATTTTCTCAAGCTTCAATCTTAGGCCCTGTGTCTCTTCGCGCAGCGTCGCGGTTTTATTTTCTCGTGACTTTATCTCCGCTTCTATCTCGTCACATTTTATTGTCAACTCCTTAATTACCCTGGTTTGGGCGTCCCGGTCGCCGGACAGCTCCTTGCGTAGTTTTTCAAGCTCCAAAACGGAGTTCCTTTGAGTCGCCGCCTCCGCCTCCAGCGACGCGCTCTTCTCACGCAGCTTTGCTTCCTCCGCTGCCGCCGCTTGACGTTTCATTCTGAAATTTTCCATATCAACGCTGCTCTCGTTCAAAGCCTTGCGTACTTTCTGCGCCTCGCTTTCAAGCGCGTCAATAGTCTCAAGCGCCTGTGACCTCCGCTCCTCGCAAGCCAATATCCGTGCCGCTATCTGTTGGCGTTCGCTGTCAAGCGCGTTTGACCTTTCAGTCAATGAATCTACAAGCAATTTGAAATGACTGCTTTCTGCCTTTAATTTTACAAGATACTCGCTCACTTCTCTCTGCTCATCGGACGCGGTTTTCAGTTCGTACTCAGATTTGGAGAGCGCCCTTGCCGATTCAGCCTGTTTATGCTTTGCGATTTCCAGTTCCTTTGACAGTCTTTTCTCGCGCTCCGATGCGTTCCGTATCTCGTTCGCTCTTGTCAGTATACCAGTACTTCGCCCGGCGCTTCCGCCTGTCATACTTCCACCGGCGTTAATTACCTGCCCGTCCAGTGTGACTATGCGGAATCTGTGGTTAAAGCGCTTCGCGATTCTAATGGCGTTGTCAAGCTCGTCTACAATTAGTGTGCGTCCGAGAAGGTTAATGTATATGTTTCTGTACTGTTCATCAAATTCCACAAGGTCAAACGCCAGCCCCTCAAACCCAGTTTCATTCTTCAGCGCCTCATCCAATCTGCTGCCGCGTATCACTGACATTGGCAGAAATGTCACTCTGCCGGCATTCTGGCTTTTAAGGAATTCTATTGCGCTCTTAGCGGCACTCTCTGTCTCCACGATTACGTTCTGCATTGCGGCGCCCATTGCCGTTTCAACAGCCAGCGCGTATTTTTCCGGCGCCTTTACCAGTTCCCCGACTGGCCCGCGTATTCCACGTATTTTGCCGCGCTCCGCTTCGCGCATGACTGTTTTGACAGCCTTGTTGTATCCCTCATAATCACGTTCCATATCCCGCAGCAGCAACAGACGGGACAGAACTGAATTATGTTCTATTTCCAGCTCTGATCTCCTGCCTGATGTCTCTTCCGCCAGTCTCTTCGCGCTGTCAAGTTTTAACATATATCCGTTTACTACGTTAGTCAGCGCCGCTGCTTTCTCCTCCGTCTTTTGCACATTACCACTGTTCTGACGCTCATCGTTCCGCGCATCGTTAAGCTTCGCGCGCTGCTCGACAATTTCCGCGTCTACGGCACCAAGGTGGTTTCGCGTTTCCTCTAACAACGCGTTTATTGAGGATAGCTCCGCCTGCTTTTCTGCGGTTCGGAGCCTCAGGTCTTCAGTTTTCCTCTGCAGCTCAAGTGATGCGTTTTCAGCGCTGCCCTCGCTCTCGCCAAGGCTTGATAGTTCCGCCGCAAGGTCGGCAAATTCTGTTTGCAATTTTAAGCGGGACTGCTCAATTTCTTTAATTCTGCGTTCGCGTTCAGATATCTGGTTTTGTATTCCCGCGCTCTGGTCGTCTCTGTGACCTATGTCCTCACGTATTCGGGAGATATTCCCCCTGTTGTGCTCAAGATTTGCCCGCAGCACCGCTGTGGTGGATTTTTCTTCCGATATGTCCTGTTCAGCCTTGGATATGCTGGCGCGCACTCTTTCGGATTCCACATCATTTTCCTGTTGACGTCTTGAAAGCTGTTCCCCGATCGCGTAAAGAGCCTCCAGAGATTTTTTGGACTTTTCTACGGCGCCGTTTGCGATTATTTGTTCCTGACACAGCTTCTTATTCTTTTCGCCGATCGCGTCTAATTCGCCAAGCCACAGCGCTATCTCCAACCCGCGCAGCTCATCCCTCAGCACAAGATAACGTTTCGCGGTTTCCGATTGTTTGCGCAATGGTTCTACCTGCATCTCTATTTCGGATATTTTATCATTTATTCTGAGCAAGTCATCTTCCGCATACTGTAGTTTTCGCTCCGCCTCCTCTTTTCTGTGCCTGTACCTGGATATTCCGGCCGCTTCCTCGAATATTTCACGTCTGTCAGTACTGCGCGCAGACAGTATCGAGTCTATTTTCCCCTGACCTATGATGCTGTAGCCATCACGACCCAATCCGGTATCCATAAAAAGCTCGTTGACATCCCGCAACCGCACAGTTTTTTTGTTTATTGCGTATTCGCTCTCGCCGGAACGGTAATAACGGCGCGTGATTTGCACTTCGTCTGTGTCCTCGGCGAGTTTCCTGTCGGTATTGTCAAGCGTCAGCGTAACCTCCGCGAAGCCCACAGCGCCACGCCGCTCCGTGCCGCCAAAGATTACGTCCTCCATCTTTCCACCGCGAAGCGCTTTGGTGGACTGTTCGCCCATCACCCATTGCAGCGCGTCGGCAATGTTCGATTTTCCACTGCCGTTTGGACCTACAATAGCGGTTACTGGTTTCTCAAAGCGCAGGATTGTTTTTTCAGGGAAAGATTTAAAACCATGCAGCTCAAGCGCCTTAAGATACACAGTCGTCCCTCCTGCGTCCCATCATTCGTATCCATGTCCAAGCGCCGCCAACTATGACGCAGAGATAGAATACCATAAGCCGATTCACCAGTATTACGATCGCTGCTTCATCTCCGAATACCGGTTCCAGCATTATCATAGACATAAGTTCAGCAGCGCCAACCGTACCAGGAATGGGCACAGATCCGGAACCGATTATACAGAGTATGTTCAGCGACAGGATCTCCGGAAGCATGGAGAACGAGAAACCAAGTCCAAGGGCGAGAAAGCATAGCGGCAGAGCTTGCAGCAGTCTGAGCAGCATATTAAGTCCCAGGGTTGACAGTATTATTCCCAGATCGCCGCCAACAAGCTCGGACGCCTCGCGGTACTCAGTCAGAGATTTGCGCAGTCTGTCAATTTTCTTTTCGGGCCTTTTAATTATGTGTATTTTGGACAGGAAGTTTATAAAAAATCTGCAGATTTTAAACACAAATCTGCTCCGTTTCATGCAGAGTATACAGCCAATTACCAAGATGGAGACAGCAACATAACCGTAGACCAGCAGCCACGCGGCAACAGTGGGGATGAGCCTTTTCCGGACAATGATGACCAGGATCAGCGAGGGAATACCCAGAAGCAGAAGCGAACCCTGATGTTCCATTGTGTTAAATATGAGAAGCAGAGTAGCTTTTGAGAGCGGCACACCATCCTTCTGCATGAAATACGCCGCGGCCGGCTGTCCACCGGTTGCGAGAGGCGTAAGACCGGAGATATAATAGTCGGCGGAAGCCCACATTATGGAATCCCGGACTTTGGCAGGGCACCCGACGTGGCGGCAGAGCCGCCGCAGTATATTCCCCTCCATTGGCATACAGGACAGCGCGCAGAGCGTTGCCAGAACCAGGTAAACAGGCGGTATAAAGCCAAAGAAATCAATTATCTGCCGCGCGCTCAGGCCGGAGGTGGTGCGCAGCAGGACAAACAGCGTAAGCCCCGCGAGAATTATGAGCAGAAGGATACTTAAGAGTTGCCGTTTTTTGTTCATGAATCCGTCAGACATAGGTTAAAGAGTCCTTTGAAACTAAGATAGAATAAGTATATCAGAAACAGAGCGGTTTGGCAAGCCAAAATAATAATATGACAGTGTATACAAAAAGAGCATGGTACCACGGAGACGTGACAGCGCGCCCGCGCCATTCGCGTCCGGAAACAGTTACGCGGTTCGCAGCTTCGCGGCTGTTTTACGCGCGTCAAAAAGGATTCGGTCCCGATCAAGAGTCAGAAACTCACCGTTTTCAAAAAGTGTCTTCCCGTCCACCATAGTCATGACCACATCGGATCCCTGAGCGGAGTAGCACACTGCCGATATGGTATCATTATCCGGGACGATGTGCGGTCTGTCCGCGTCAAGAGCGATTATATCCGCCTTGAACCCGGGCTTTAACACGCCGGTGTTTTTGCGTCCCTGGAGCTTAGCGCCATTTACAGTGGCCATATTCAAAGCTTCTGATGGGGATATGGCGGTGGGGTCGAGAAGCGCGCCGTTGTGAATTATGCTCGCGATATGAAGCTCTTCAAACATATTGAGGTTGTTATTGGAAGCCGCGCCGTCAGTACCGAGAGCCACGTTCAATCCGCGGTCGATCATCTTGCGTACCGGGGCAAAGCCGCTGCCTAATTTCATATTGCTGCTGGGATTGTGTACAACAGATACACCGTGATTACTCAGAATGGTCATATCGTGGTCTGTGACCCACACACAGTGCGCGGCGAAAGCGCGGCTGTCAAACGCGCCCAGACTTTCGAACCATTCAGTGGGTGTTAAGCCATATTTACTGACGCACTCATCATGCTCCTTTTTTGTTTCCGAGAGGTGTATGTGCATATTCCCGCCGTATTCGCGGCAGAGACTACTGTAGTAACGCGTAACGGGCACGGTACAGGTGTATTCCGCGTGAATGGAGAAATCAATAAGAATCCGTCCGTCTCCAGCCCCGTTATA
>CAYQWH010000023.1:0-17208 GCA_964421265.1 uncultured Oscillospiraceae bacterium
TGGGATATGATCGACCGAGATACCGTACAACGCGGTGATGGAGTAACTTCAATACACCACAGTAGGTTGATAGACAAGGACGAGGATATTTATATGGAAAAGGTTGTAAACCTGAAAACTGGAGAGACTATCCATGAATGTGAGGAGCCATTATCCCATCACACAGGACATGGAAGCGCTAAGTTTGATCGGAAGGCATCTGATGAGGGGAAATAAACCTTACACATAGTGGATTTGTGGGTTTTCTATGTTAAATTCAATGTAAATACTGCTGTGACGTGAGCGAAAACGATTGGTATGAGTGGGTTCCTTCAGGTCCTATAATTTCACTCGGGCCAAGAGAGAAGCTCTGACTTTGACATTCGTTAGCGTCAAAGTCAGAGCTTCTTTGCTGCGGGCAAAAGCGGTATTTATCATCTGGCCGAGACCCCGCGTAATATCGGATTAAAGCTTATGATTCGTGATAAGCATCTTAGACATTAAAGACACGAGGGCGCAAGCGCGCCGGGCCGTGACGCGCCGCCAAACCTCCGACCTGCCGGACGGATAATACGCGCGCCACACCGCGCTCTGACGCGGCCGGCGGTTCCGCCGCGTTATCAGCGGATGAAGTTCGTCCTGCGCGGCTCCTCCTTTTCGGGAAGGCCGTATTTCTCTTTGCCCAGCGCTATGCTCCTCATGAGGAACACCATGTTGTTCGCCAGCGTGCGCATCTGCTGCAGGCCCTCGGCGTCTCCTTCCGCCTCGCCTTTGGCGGAACCGTGCACGCCGTTCCAGTACTGCCCGCTGGCGATGGGCATACCGCTTATGCCGAAGAACTTGTTAAGCTCGTCGTAGGTGGCGGTAAGCCCGCCCCGGCGCGCCACCCCCACAGCCGCGCCCACTTTCATCGTCTTGTCAAAGGGCGTGCTGTAGAAGAGCCGCTGCAGGAACGTCACAATAGTCCCGTTGGCGGAACCGAAATACACCGGCGCGCCCACCACAAGGCCGTCCGCCGCCTCAAGCTTCGGCGCCGTCTCGTTCACCAGGTCGTCAAACGCGCACCTGCCGTTCTTCTTGCAGCTGAGACACGCGACACACCCCCTTATGTCCCTGCTGCCAACCTGCACCGTCTGCGTATCCACGCCATTGGCCTCAAAGACCTTGCGCATCTCCTCAAGAGCCAGCGCCGTGTTCCCGTTCACGCGGGGACTGCCGTTAATAATAAGTACGTTCATTTCCAATCTCTCCTTTCAACGCTGTCCCGATTTTACCACAGCGCCGCCGCCCCGTCAAGCCGTTCCGCCACGGATAACCGGTCCCGCCGATTGATTTTTCTCTTGACAAGCGAATAAGACCGTGTTATAATAAGGTTCCTTATCAAAGGAACCTTATTTTTGAAGGAAGGTAATAGATAGTGGCACAGACGCAAAAGATGGAGCTTGTGGAGAAGCTTCTGCATATTGCGAGGATAACGCGAAGGAAGCGCCATTGCGGTAATCCGGAGGGTGAGGGCGACCCGCGTTCCGGCGGACAGGGGCACAGGCCCCACTCCTGCGGGCGGGCGCTCAGGATACTCTGCGAGAGCCAGGGCGGGATGTCCCAGGCGCGGCTGGCTGACGCCCTTGACGTGCGGCCCCAGTCCCTCACGGAGATTATAAGCGGGCTTGAGGAGAGCGGACTTGTGGAGCGGGTACAGAACCCGGAGAACAGGCGGGAGCTTGTGGTGACCGTGACGGACGAGGGGCGCCGCCTCGGTATGGAGGCGGAGCGGCGCCTTGCCCGGGACGCGGAGAACCTGCTGTACGGTCTGGCCCCGGAGGAGCTGACGGCGCTGAATACGCTGCTGGATAAAATACTGTCCAACGTCAGGGACAGAGGGGAGGCGCGGCCGTGAAGAGGATGTTCGGTTATCTTAAACCCTACAGGCTTTTAGCCATCATCTCGCCGATCATAATGATGGGCGAGGTCACCGGCGACCTGCTGCTGCCGACGCTCATGTCCTACATTGTCAACTACGGCATAACGGGCATCTCCGTCTATGACCCGGAGGAAGGCTCCGCCACGGCTGCGGCGCTGCTGCGGTTCTTCTGCGGCGCGGACTTTACGAAGATGGATATAATCGTCTCGTTCGGCGCGCTGATGCTGGTGGTGACGCTTTGCGGCGGGTTTTTCGGCGTGCTCTGCGCGTACACCGCCGCGAAAGCCGCCCAGAACATGGGGTGCGATCTGCGCCGGGACGCCTACGCCCACGTCATGTCCCTGTCCATTCAGCAGACGGACAGGTTCACTACAGGTTCGCTGGTCACGCGCATGACCAGCGACGTGACTATTGTCGTTGACTTTTTCGAGTTCCTGATGCGCGGCTTCATCCGCGCCCCGCTGTTCATGCTGGGCGGAACGGCGATGCTGATGCTGCTGGATCTGCGGTTCGTGGGCGTGATCCTCTGCGCCATACCCATACTGGCCGTACTGCTGCTGCTGGTGCTGCGGAAGGCCATACCCATGTACGGCCAGATACAGCAGCGGCTTGACAAGGTCAACTCCGTGGTGCAGGAGAACGTGAGCGGCGCGCGGGTGGTCAAGGCCTATGTGCGGGAAGATCACGAGTGCGATCGGTTCGAGAAAGCCAACACCGCTCTCCGTGACGTCAACTATGACGTCCTTCGGCTGATGGCCGTGATCTCGCCGGTTCTGACCATCCTCCTTAACGTGTCGGTTATCGCCGTCATATACATAGGCGGCTTCAACATATCCATTGAGGCCGCGGGCATGACCACCGGCTCCGTGATGGCCGCCGTCACCTATGTGACGCAGATACTCAACGCCGTCATGATGGCCACCAATATGTTCCAGCAGGTATCCCGCGCCAACGCGTCCGCGAGACGTGTGAACGAGATTCTGGACACCGCGCCGGTGATCTCCGGCGGCTCCGCTGACGCGCCGGCCATGGATGGCCCGGTGGCGATCTCCTTCCGGAACGTCAGTTTCTCCTATCCGGGGACCATTGGCAGCCCTGTTCTGAACAGAATAAACCTGGACATAAAGAAGGGCGAGACGGTGGCGATAATAGGCGCCACCGGATCAGGCAAATCCTCCCTGGCGGCGCTTATACCACGGTTCTACGACGCTACGGAGGGCGAGGTGCTTATAGACGGGCGGCCTGTCCAGGAGTACTCCCTGGCGGGACTGCGCGGCAGAATCGGCTATGTCATGCAGAAGAGCGAGCTTTTCTCCGACACCATGGAGAACAATATCCGCTGGGGCAAAGGCGACGCGTCGGAGGAGGACATAGTCGCGGCGGCGGAGAACGCCCAGGCCACGGAGTTCATCAACAGCTTCTCCGACGGGTTCAAGGCGTTCATCGCCGAGAAGGGCGCGTCGCTCTCCGGCGGGCAGAAACAGAGGATGAGCCTCGCGAGAGCTTTTGTGCGCAAGCCGGACATACTTATTCTTGACGACGCCACCTCCGCGCTGGATCTGGTGACCGAGGGGAAGCTGCGCCGGACTATCCGCGAGAAGCTGTCCGGCACGACCGTCATCATGATCGCCCAGCGCATAGCCAGCGTCATGGAGGCGGACCGCATAGCCGTGCTGGAAAACGACGGGAGCATCCGTCACTGCGGCACCCACGAGGAGCTGCTGCGGGTGAGCGAGACGTACAGAGACATTTACGACTCCCAGATGAAGTCCGGGGCGTACATAGTCGCTGCTGAGGAAGGAGGCGCTGACAATGGCTGAACAGAAAAGCGGACAGCAGGTCATAGTCCGGGTCGGCGGACGGGGCGGCGGCCCCATGGGTGACCGCGTAAACGTCCAGAAGCCCCACGATATGAAAAAAACCCTTATCAGGCTCTTCCATTACATAGGCAGGAGCCGGGGACTTCTCGTTTCGCTGCTGGTGCTGATGCTGGTAATAACAGTCATAGACGTGGCGGGGCCATATCTGCAGCAGAAGGCCATCGACACCATCACCTATGAGAACGGCAGCCTGACGGTGGATTTCGCGTCCATGCGGATGTATCTCGCCATAATGCTGGTGATATTCCTGATAAGCGCGCTTCTGACGTACATACAGGGGCTGATGTCGGCGAAGCTGTCCCAGACGACGGTGTACGCCATGCGCAGCGACCTGTTCGTAAAGATTGTGAAGCTGCCCATACAGTACACGGACACCCACCGCCACGGCGACATCATGAGCCGCATGACCAACGATGTGGAGAACATCTCCAACGCCATCTCCCAGTCCATCACCACGCTGTTCTCGGCGGTGCTGACGCTTGCGGGCGCGCTGTGCATGATGCTCTGGTACAGTCCCCTCCTGACACTCGTGGCGGTGGTCACCATCCCCGTAACCATTTTCGTCTCCACGAAGCTCGCCGGGTTCATGCGAAAGTACTTTAAGGAGCAGCAGAGCCTCCTCGGTCAGCTCAACGGCAACGTGGAGGAGATGGTCACCGGGTACCGCACCGTCGTGGCGTACAGCAAGGAGCGCGACGCCCTGGAGCAGTTCTCCGAGACGGCCGGCAATCTCAAGACGTGCAGCATAAAGGCCCGCGTCTGGGGCTCCGTCATGGGGCCGATAATGAACTTCCTCGGCAACCTGCAGTACGTCCTCATCGCCGCCGTGGGCGGGTTCATGGTGCTGTCCGGCGGGTACATGAGCGTGGGGAGCATACAGGCCATGCTCCAGTACTCCAAAAAGTTCAGCCACCCCATAAACATGATAGCCAACCAGTACTCCGCCATATTGACGGCGCTTGCCGGCGCGGAGCGCATCTTTGAGGTGCTGGACAACCCCGACGAGATCGACGACGGCACAGACCCCGTCTCGGTGGATCAGATCCGTGGCGACATCGAGTTCTCCCAGCTCCGCTTCGGCTACGTCCCTGGGGAGCCTGTGCTGAAGGGGCTGAACCTCTCCGTCCGCGCGGGGCAGAAGATCGCCATCGTCGGCGCGACAGGCTCCGGCAAAACCACTGTGGCGAACCTGCTGACCCGGTTCTATGAGCCTGACGGCGGGACGATCACCGTGGACGGCACAGACATCCGCCGGATACCCAAGAGCACGCTGCGCCACGCCATCGCCATTGTCCTGCAGGACACCATGCTCTTTAACGACACCATCGGGGCGAATATCCGGTACGGCAGATCGGACGCCGACGACGAGAGTGTCCGGGCGGCGGCGCACACCGCCATGGCGGACACGTTCATCGAGCGCCTGCCGGAGCGGTACGACACAATGCTGGCGGAGGCCGGCACGAACCTGTCCCAGGGACAGCGGCAGCTCCTGTCCATCTCCCGGGCGGTGCTGGCCAACCCAAAGATACTCATACTGGATGAGGCCACCTCCTCGGTGGACACCAGAACGGAGATGCAGATACAGGAGGCCATGGGGAACCTTATGCGCGGCAGCACGTCCCTGATTATAGCCCACCGGCTCAGCACCATCCGCGACGCGGACAGGATCGTGGTGATCCGCGACGGCGTCATTGTGGAGTCCGGCAGCCACGAGGAGCTGCTGTCTAAACGCGGCGAGTACTACAACCTCTACAGCCGCCAGTTCGCCGGCAACGCCACCTGACGGCGATAGCCGGGGCGACGCGAAAGCCATTTCCCGTAAACGACAGGGGGGAACCGCCCGCAAGGCGGTTCCCCCTCGTCTGCTGCCTCGGAGCCGCTGGCCGGGAACTGTTATTGCCGTTGGCGCTTGTCCCTGATATGACAAAAGGGATTTATATGTCCGGCGCCGCGCAAGACGGTGTGACGCGCAAAAGCGCGTGTATCACAAATTAAGGAAGCTCTGAATAAATCGTCCGCGGCTGACGGCTGGTCTTTTCCGCCGGAAACGCGCCGCCCGAACCTGAATACACAAAGTATCCGAGACGCCTTTTTCTGACGGTAAATCCCCGCCCTTGCCGATTTAATCAGAGCTTCCTTAAAGCTTTTAATTTGGGATCAGTATTACGCCCGGCTAAAAAGCCGCCGCGGAACCGCCCGTGGACCTGATCGCGTCCATTCAGTGCGCCGCCTCGGGGTCAGGAGCAGACGGGGCACGCGTCGTCTTCGTTTATCACGCAGGATTCCGGTACCGGTTCGCCGCGCCTTGTGTAGTAGTCCGCCAGCGCCGCTTTCACCGCCTCCTCCGCCAGGACGGAGCAGTGCATCTTGTGGGCGGGCAGGCCGTCCAGGGCCTCCGCGACGGCGGCGTTCGTCAGCGTCAGCGCCTCGTCCACCGTCTTGCCCATTATCATCTCTGTGGCCATGGAGGATGTGGCTATGGCGGAGCCGCAGCCAAAGGTCTTGAACTTCACGTCCTTTATGACGCCGTCCTCGATTTTAAGGTACATCCTCATGATGTCCCCGCAGACCGGATTGCCGACTGTGCCAACTCCATTGGCGTCCTCAATCTCCCCCACGTTGCGCGGGTGGTTGAAATGATCCATAACCTTATCCGAGTATATCATAACTGTTCTCCTTTACCAAGTGGGTTTCTGCTCCTTATCGTCCCAGACAGGGGACATGGAGCGGAGGTTGTTCACAACCTCGGTGAGGTTCTTTATAATCTCGTCCGCGTCCTGCGGCGTCACGTCGTCGCCCAGTGACAGGCGCACCGACCCGTGGGCGATCTCGTGGGGCAGACCTATGGCCAGGAGCACATGGGACGGCTCCAGAGACGTGGAGGAGCAGGCGGAACCGCTGGAGGCGCATATGCCCCTGGCGTCAAGCTGCAGAAGTATCGACTCGCCCTCTATCGCCTCGAAAGCGAAGGACGCGATGGACGGCAGCCGCCGTGTCCTGTCACCGGTGAGCCGAGTCCTCGGCAGCTTCAGCATCTCGGTGATTATCCTGTCCCGGATCGCCGAGACGCGCTCCGTGTACTCATGCAGCCCCGCGCACTGCTCCGTCAGCGCGGCGGCAAGCCCGGCGGCTCCCGCCACGTTCTCCGTCCCGGAACGCCTGTTCCTCTCCTGACCGCCGCCGTGGATGAGGGGAAGTATGGGCGTGCCCTTCTTTATATACATCGCCCCCGTGCCCCTCGGCCCGTGGAACTTGTGCCCGGACAGGCTGAGAAGATCGACGCCCAGCTCCTTTACGTCCACCGGGATGTGCCCCACCGCCTGCACAGCGTCAGTGTGGAAGATCGTCCCGTTTTCGTGGGCGACGGCCGCCAGGTCGCGTATAGGCTCGATCGTGCCTATCTCGTTGTTAGCCAGCATTATGGACACCAAGATTGTGTCCGGTCTGAGCGCGTTTTTCAATGTCTCGGGATGCACGAAGCCGTTTTCATCCACGGGCAGCGTCTCCACCTCGAAGCCCTGCTTCTGGAGCCACTGGGCCGTGTGGATAATGGCGTGGTGCTCTATGGCCGATATGATTATGTGTCGGCCCTTTTTGCCCTTCGCCTCGGCGACGCCTTTGAGCGCCCAGTTGTCGCCCTCCGTCCCGCCGGAGGTGAAAAAGATCTCGTCAGTGTTGGCGTTGAGGCACCGGGCTATGTCAGCTCTCGCGCCCTCCAATATGGCCTTGGCCCTGGTCGCAAAATCATAGAGGGAGGACGGATTGCCGTAATCCTCCTCGAAGCAGCGCATCATCGCCTTCAGCGCCGTAGGCGATAGCTTCGTCGTGGCCGCGTTATCAGCGTATATCATCCGTCAGATCAGTCCTTTCTGTTACTATTGCGTTTCTATTTCTATTTCATAGTAGGTTAATATGATTTACGGGTATATGATAGCACCGTGCGCTGTATTTTGCAAGAGGTAAAAATAAATTTTTTGTAAAGTTTAGCGCCGATTTTAACCGCGCGGGGCGGCGGATCATGTTCCGGGATAATTCGGGTCTTGAAATCCGACTAACCCTGTAGTATAATAGGAAGTAAGAGGAGGTGCACCGTGCCATGTTTATTTCTACGAAAGGCCGCTACGCTCTCAAGGTGATGATAGATCTCGCCCAGCGCCGCGACGACGCGTATGTTCCGCTCCGGGAGATAGCCCAGCGGGAGGGGATATCCGAGAAGTATCTTGAGATAATACTGAAAAAGTTAGTGTGTGACAAGCTGCTGACCGGGCTTCGCGGCAAAGGCGGCGGGTACAGGCTGAACCGCGAACCGGAGGAGTACACTGTAGGCGAGATACTGCGCAGCGCGGAGGACACGCTCACGACCGTCTCCTGCCTTGACGGTTCCAAAAACGGGTGCTCCCGCGCGGCGGACTGCCCCACTTTTCCCGTCTGGCAGCAGCTGGACAAGCTCATAAACGATTTCCTGGACGGGATAAAGCTGTCGGATCTGCTGTCCGGCGAGCTGACCGCGCCGTCGGCGTGAACGGAGGGCGGAGCGTAAAAGACGGGCCGCCGCGACGTCGCGTCGCGGGCAGTCCGTCTTCTGGGCAGCTTATCTGCGGATCCGTCAGGCCTGGGCCTGCTTAGCGCAGTCCGTCACGGCGGCGATTATCGCTTCCGACGTCACCGTCGCGCCGGACGCGGTGTCCACGTCCAGGGACTGTTCGGAGACAATCTCGCCGGGCACCTGTTCCAGCGCCGGGTCGCATATGCCCGCCGTCTCGCTGTGCTCAATGACCTCCACGCTCACTATCGCGCTGTCAGAGAAGACAACCTCCACGGTCACGTCACCGACCTTGCCCATCGCCGACGCCGTGTATGTCCCCGGATTGAAGGACCAGGAGATCTTCTTCGCCGCGTCAACTCTGTTCTGATAGGCTATTACGGTGACCAGCACCACAACTGTCATGAGAATAGATACCGCGATTTTTATAAGCGTAGTCTTTGTGCCTGTCTTCACAACCTCTACCTCCTCCGCTTGAAATAACTGTGGCCGGCAGGACTTCCGTGGCGCAGTCCGCCGTCCCGCGCCAAAATGAACTGTCTATATTCTATTACATTCAGTTCGTTTTGTCAAGCACCGCTTATATATATTTTTATGTTATGGCGGACCGTCCGGCTGCGGCGCGCGGAAAAAAGCGCTTGACGGGACGCCGCGCGTGTTGTATGATGTACCTTAAGCTGCCGGCGCGCGGCGAATACCTCAGAAATCGGTCGTCGGACTGGTTTTCGCCGCAATTTTCATATATTGAAAGGAAAACAAAATGTGGTACGATGAAGCTGTAATATATCAGATTTATCCCCTGGGACTGTGCGGGGCGCCGCCGGTAAACGACGGACAGCTCTCCCACAGGATACTCAAGCTCCGCGACTGGACGGAGCACATCCGCGGGACAGGAGCGGACACGGTGCTCCTGAACCCGGTTTTCGAGAGTGACAGCCACGGCTACGACACCCGCGATTACCGCGCCTTGGACGTGAGGCTTGGGACGATGGAGGACCTCAGAGCCGTCTGCGACACGTTCCATCAAAACGGGCTTAAAGTAATACTGGACGGCGTATTCAACCACGTGGGCCGCGGCTTCTGGGCCTTCAGGGACGTTCAGGAACGCAAATGGGACAGCCCGTACCGGGACTGGTTCAACATAAACTTCGACGGCGACTCCAACTACGGCGACGGGTTCTGGTACGAGGGCTGGGAGGGGCACTATGAGCTGGTCAAGCTGAACCTGAGGAACCCCGACGTGGTGCGGCACCAGTTCGACGCCATACGCCTCTGGGTAGACACGTGCGGCATAGACGGCCTGAGGCTTGACGTGGCCTACTGTCTGCCGGATGAGTACCTGAGGGAGATACGCGCCTTCACCGATACGCTGAAGCCCGACTTTGTGCTGGTAGGGGAGACGCTGCACGGCGACTACAACCGCTGGATGGGCAGTGACAAATGCCACAGCGTCACTAACTACGAGTGCTACAAGGGCCTGTGGTCCAGCTTCAACTCCATGAATATGTTTGAGATCGGCCACAGTCTGGCGCGGCAGTTCGGGCCTGAGTACTGGACGCTCTACAAGGGCGGCCATCTTCTGAACTTCCTGGACAACCACGACGTGGAGCGGATAGCGTCGAAGCTGAACAACCCGAAGCACATGGTCCCCGCCTGGGGCCTACTCTTCGGTATGCCCGGCGTACCGACCATATACTACGGCAGCGAGTGGGGCGTTGAGGGACGCAAATCTGACGGGGACGCGGCGCTTCGCCCGTGCTTCGAGTCACCCGTGTCCAACAGTCTCACGGAGCTTATATCGCGTCTTGCGAAAGCGCGGCACAGCTCCAGGGCGCTGCAATACGGCTCCTATCGCAACGTGCTGCTGACTAACAGCCAGATTATATTTGAGCGCAAGGCAGAGGGAGAGCGGGTCATGGTGGCGGTGAACGCCGACGGCTCCCCGTTCGTGGCTCATTTTGACGCCGGATGCGGCCTGGCCACCGACCTCATAACGGGGAACACCCACGATTTCGGCGGCGGCAGCGAGCTGGCGCCCTACAGCGTCGAGTACTGGCTCATGGAGAAGTGAACCTGACAGGCCGCTGCCCTTCGCGTCTCGCGGCGGGCGGCAATTACAGTGGACGGCAGATTGCTCTGCCGTCCACTGTAATTTCATATGATTTGCGCCCGGCGGGTCCTGACCGGTTCCGCGCGCGTTATGGTATCATGTTCCGCTGCCGCCGTAGTTTGCGAGGACGCGGGCGGAGGGGTCATCCACGTCGCAGCCCTCCCACTGGCGGTTGGGCATCCAGAAATCTGTCACCATCTCCGCTCCGCCCGGGTAGTATTTCTCAAAAATCTCACGGTACAGGAGGCTCTCCTTTGTGAATGGGCGGGCGTGGGTGTACCGCTGTCTCCTCTCCTCAAACTCGCTGTCGGAGTACAGCCCGTTGGCGTATTCCTTCAGGTCATCCACCATGGAGTGGCCCACGGCGTCGGAGAAAGCGGCCTTCTGCCGCCACAGTATGGTGTCCGGGAGCAGCTTATCGTCCTCAAAGGCGTGGCGGAGCAGGTACTTGCCCATGTTATAGGTGTTGAGCTTCTTCGCCGGATCTATGCTCATGACGTACCTGACAAAGGCCAGGTCGCCGAAGGGCACCCGCGCCTCAATGGAGTTGACCGATATGCACCTGTCGGCTCTGAGCACGTCGTACATATGCAGCTCCCGCACGCGCTTCTGCGCCTCGGCCTGGAACGCCTCGGCGTCGGGGGCGAAATCCGTGTACTTGTAACCGAACAGCTCGTCGGACACCTCGCCTGTCAGCAGCACGCGCACATCCGTCCTCTCGTGTATCGCCTTGCACACAAGGTACATACCCATGCTGGCGCGGATGGTGGTGATGTCATACGTGCCGAGGGCGTGTATAACCGTCTCCAGGGAGTCAAGCACCTCCTGGCGGGTCATGAACACCTCCGTGTGCTCGGCGCCGATGTAATCCGCCACCTGCCTGGCGTATTTCAGATCTATGGCGTCCTCGGTCATGCCGATGGCGAAGGTGCGCACGGGCTTCTGCAGCACCTTCCCGGCAATGGCGCAGACGAGACTTGAGTCAAGCCCGCCGGACAGCAGGAACCCCAGCGGCGCGTCCGCGTCCAGACGCTTCGTGACACCGCGTACCAGCAGATCGTGTATGTTGCCGCAAACTGTGTCAATATCGTCGTACACGTACCCGTCCGGCACATCCCCGATGTCGCAGTAGCGGACAAATTCCCCGTCGGCGTAATAGCACCCCGGAGGGAACGGCATTATACCCTTGCATATTTTGGTCAGGTTCTTAGCTTCGCTGGCGAACACGATGGAGCCGTCGTCCAGGTACCCGTAATAGAGCGGACGTATGCCGATCGGGTCGCGGGCGGCGATGAACTCGCCCTTCTTCCCGTCGTAGATCACCATGGCGAACTCCGCGTCCAGCTTGGAGAACATATCAAGCCCGTACTCGCGGTACAGCGGCAGTATTATCTCGCAGTCGGACTCGGAGTGGAACACGTACCCCTTCTCCTTCAGGTCCTCCTTCACGCCCCGGAACCCGTAAAGCTCCCCGTTGCACACGACGTAATCCCCGTCCAGAGTGAAGGGCTGCATACCCGTCGGCTCCAGGTCCATGATGGCGAGGCGGTGGAACCCCATGAAGCCCGGCCCGACCGCCCGGAACTGGCTCATGTCCGGCCCACGGGACCACGTCTCCTCAAAACCGCTCCTGGCCAGCGCCTCCGGTATTGATCTCCTTGTAAACCCGATAATTGAACACATAATCAGCACCTCCGGAAAAATTTAAGCGCTCCCGGAAATCAGACGCGGGACATCGCGCCCATATCCGGAAAACATATAAGCAGCTATCTATCCTGATTCAGGACGAATAGCTGCTTTTGATCCGCGGTGCCACCTGATTTGTCATAATGACCTCTTTTTGGATTCATGGTATAAATCCTCACGGCTTAACGTGCCGCTCTCCGTCTCCCCTACCGGCGCTGAACGCTTACCGCGCAGACCTCCCGCGTTCACCGCGCCGGATCTGACGACAAGCCCACAGGCTTTGGGTTCACCGCTCCCGGGTGTTCTTTCGGCTGGCTCACGCGCGAGGCTCCCACCGTCCCCCGCTCGCTGCGGCAGAAATCCAACGTACTTTTCCCGATCATCGCGTTTCTCATGTCACCCTTACTTTACCACATTTGCGACCGTTTGTCAATATGCAATTTTAACAATTTGAAAAATTCAGCGCCGCGAATCGCGCGCGCAGTTGACCATACGGAACCGCGCGGGGAGGGCTGTTCCTCATGCCCACGGCGACGGCGGCGGGCGCCTTTTCCCGCAATCCGCCGCCGCTCCCGCTTTCACGGGCCGTCGGACGGCACATGGCGCCCCGTCTTGCGGACGGTATTTGGCGGGGCGCAAATTTCCCCTTGATAAATCCGGAAGTTTGCGCTATACTGATAATTTGGATAACGGGAACGCGCGCGGCGGGAGCCGGCGGGTTCCGGAACGGTTCTTTGTGATATAGGTGAGACTGAATGAAAAAAACAGCAAGACAGGGCGATTACGGAAACGAGAGTATAAGCTCCTTGAAGGGCGCGGATCGGGTGCGGAAGCGCCCCGGCGTCATATTCGGCTCCGACGGGCTGGAGGGGTGCGAGCACTCCGTATTTGAGATATTGAGCAACTCCATCGACGAGGCGCGGGAGGGCCACGGGACAAAGATCATCCTGACGAGCTTCCTGGACGGCTCCATAGAGGTCGAGGACTTCGGGCGCGGCTGCCCGGTGGACTGGAACCCGGCGGAGCAGAAATACAACTGGGAGCTGGTGTTCTGTGAGCTTTACGCGGGAGGGAAATATAAAAACGACACCGGCGGTGATTACGAGTACTCTCTGGGGCTTAACGGCCTCGGCGCCTGCGCCACTCAGTACGCCTCCGAGTACATGGACGTGACGGTGTGGCGGGACGGCAAAAAGTACACGCTGCACTTTGAGAAGGGCGAGAACGTCGGGGGACTTGGGAGCGCCCGTTACACAGGCTCCCGCACAGGCTCCCTCATGCGCTGGAAACCGGACAGGGACGTGTTCACGGACACGAATATACCTCCGGAATACTTCGAGGACGTGCTGAAGAAGCAGTCGGTGGTGAACGCCGGCGTCAGCTTTCTCTTCAGGCTTGAGACGGAGGACGGGTTCTCCGAAAAGACGTTCCTCTACGAGAACGGGATCCTGGATTACGTGGCGGAGCTTGCGGGGGAGGACGCGCTGACGGCGCCGTATTTCATGGAGGGGGAGCGCCGCGGCCGCGACCGGGAGGACAAACCGGAGTACAACGTCCGGCTCTCCGCCGCCATAGCGTTCTCCAATACTGTCAACGTAATAGAGTATTACCACAACTCCTCCTGGCTCGAACACGGCGGCGCGCCGGACAAGGCCGCCAGGAGCGCCTTCGTCTCCGCCATTGACGGATACATCAGGGGCGCGGGGAAGTACCAGAAAAACGAGAGCAAAATAAGCTTCCAGGACGTGGCGGACTGCCTTATACTGGTGACGAACTGCTTCTCCACACAGACGAGTTACGAGAACCAGACGAAGAAATCCATAACGAACAGGTTCATACAGACGGCCATGACCGAGTTCTTCCGGTCGAACTTAGAGATATACTTCATAGAGCACAAGCAGGACGCGGACAGGATAGCGGATCAGGTTCTGGTGAACAAGCGGAGCCGTGAACAGGCGGAGCGGGCGCGGGTCAATATCAAGAAGAAGCTCTCCGGCAGCATCGACATAGCCAACCGCGTCCAGAAGTTTGTGGACTGCCGCACGAAGGACGTGTCGCGGCGGGAACTTTATATAGTGGAGGGCGACTCGGCTCTGGGCGCGTGCAAGCTCTCCAGGGACGCGGAGTTCCAGGGGATTATGCCCGTGCGCGGCAAGATACTAAACTGTCTCAAGGTGGATTTCGTCCGGATTTTCAAGAGCGACATCATTACCGACCTCATAAAGGTGCTGGGCTGCGGCGTCGACGTGCCGTCAAAGGTGAAGATAAAGAGCGACCTGAGCGCGTTCGACATCGACTCCCTGCGCTGGAGCAAGGTCATAATCTGCACGGACGCGGACGTGGACGGCTACCAGATCCGCGCCCTCATACTGACCATGCTGTACCGCCTGACACCCAAGCTCATAGAGTGCGGCAAGGTCTTTATCGCCGAGTCGCCGCTCTACGAGATCATCTGCGGGGAGAAGACGTATTTCGCGTACTCGGAGAAGGAGAAGGGCGACATCCTGACAAAGCTTGGCAAAAAGAAGTACTCGGTGAACCGCTCAAAGGGACTTGGCGAGAACGACCCGGACATGATGTGGCTGACGACGATGAACCCGGAGACGCGCAGGCTCATAAAGGTGCTGCCCGCCGACGCGGACAGAACCGCCACAGTGTTCGATATGCTCCTGGGCAACAATCTGCAGGCGCGCAAGGACCACATAGCCGAGGAGGGGTACAAGTACCTGGACCTCGCCGACCTGTCCTGACGCGCGGGACCCGCATTTACGCTCACCTCCGCTAAGAACCCGAAAGGCTTTATAGCGCCGGAGATTGCGCGAGACGGGCTGACGCGCGCGGTAAAGGCGCGGCAGAAAATCGCGGAGCGTTAAGCGATTAAAGAGTTTAATCAACAGTATTATTCCGGAAAAGACCGCGTATCGCGGTCGGGGAGACAGAGTTGAAATGAACATATTTGATATTATGGGGCCGATCATGGTCGGCCCGTCCAGCTCTCACACGGCCGGAGCTGTCAGGATAGGGCTTATAACCCGCAGGCTGCTGGGGGAGCGCCCCGTGGACGCGAAGATTCTCCTCCATGGCTCCTTCGCCTCCACAGGCGCGGGGCACGGCACCCATCAGGCGATAGTGGCGGGGATTTTAGGTCTGGCGCCGGACGACCTGAGGATACCCGACAGCTACGCTCTCGCCCAGGAGGAGGGGCTGTCCTTCACATTCGGCGAGTGCCAGCTTAAGAACGTCCACCCGAACAGCGCGCTCATAACCCTCACGGGCGAGAACGGCGGGACGGTGAAGGTGGGCGCCTCGTCCCCCGGCGGCGGACGGATACGCGTTTTCTCCGTTGACGGCATGGCGGTCAGCTTTTCGGGCAGGCTGCCAACGCTTCTGGTGCGCAACGCCGACAGGCCCGGCTACGTCAGCCGCGTCTCGGCGGCTATAGCGTTTTACGGCCTCAATATGGCCACGCTCCAGCTGGAGCGGGACTGGCGCGGCGGCGAGGCCCTCATGGTCATCGAGTGCGACCAGCCGCTGCCGGAGGAGCTTGTCCGGGAGCTGTCGGCTATCGGAGGCGTCTATAAGGTTACGAGACTGAACCCGGGGGAGGACGGATAAATGGCTGAATTTGAATCCATAGCGGAGCTTGTGGCCTTCGCGGAGAGGGAGAACCTTCCGCTCTGGCGCGCCGTGCAGCTTAACGACTGCAGGGACGAGAACATAAGCGAGGAGGAGTCCTACAGGAAGATGTCGGAGATCCTCAAGGTCATGCGCGAGACGGACGCGTCGTACCTGTCCTCCGACAGGTCCCGCAGCGGACTCGCCGGCGGCGACGGCGGGCTTATGACGGAGTACGCGTCGTCAGCCGAGCCTCTGTGCGGCGAATTTCTGGCGGAGGTGATAGCCGGCGCGCTGCGCATGGGCGAGTGCAACGCCTGCATGAAGCGCATAGCCGCCGCGCCGACGGCGGGCGCCTGCGGCGTCATCCCGGCGGTGCTGCTGCCGACCCAGCGGAAGCTGGGTCTGGATGACGGCGCCATTGTCCGCGCGCTCTACGTGGCCGCCGGGTTCGGCGCCGTCATAGCGGCCAAGGCATCAATATCCGGCGCTGAGGGCGGCTGCCAGGCGGAGATAGGCTCCGCCTCGGCGATGGCCGCTGCCGCGCTGTGTGATCTGCTGGGCGGCTCCGCGGAGGCGTCGTCCCACGCGGCGGCGATAGCGCTGAAGTCGCTGCTGGGACTGGTGTGCGACCCGGTAGGGGGACTTGTGGAGGTCCCGTGCGTAAAGAGAAATGTAGTTGGGGCGGTGAACGCGGTGAGCGCGGCGGAGATGGCGCTTGCGGGAATACGCAGCCGCGTGCCGCCGGATCAGGTGGTGGACGCCATGGCCGCCATAGGCGAGATGCTCCCATCCGCGCTCCGCGAGACGGGCAGGGGCGGACTTGCCGCGACGCCAGAGGGCGTCAAGTACCAGGCGAAAGGAGCGTTATATGGCTAAGAAGAAGAGCGCCGGCGAGACGGTCCGGAGGGCGGACAACCCGAACGTGGCGGGACTTCACGCGGAGCTTGTGGAACAGCCGATAGTCGATACGCTGGAGATAAACTTCATGCCCTATGCCATGAGCGTCATAGTCTCCCGCGCCATACCGGAGATTGACGGGTTCAAGCCCGCTCACCGGAAGCTCCTGTACACCATGTACAAGATGGGACTGCTGACGGGCGCGCGGACGAAGTCGGCCAACATAGTCGGCCAGACGATGCGTCTGAATCCCCACGGCGACGCGGCCATATACGAGACTATGGTGCGCCTGTCGAAGGGCTATCAGGCGCTGCTGACACCGTTCGTGGACTCCAAGGGCAACTTCGGCAAGGTGTACTCCCGCGATATGTCCTACGCGGCGTCCCGGTACACCGAGGCGAAGCTGTCGCCCATATGCTCCGAGATCTTCCGGGACATTGACAGCGACACGGTTGATTTTGTGGACAACTACGACGCGTCCATGAAGGAGCCGACGCTGCTGCCAACCAGCTTCCCGAATCTGCTCGTCTCCGCCAACATGGGCATCGCCGTGGGCATGGCGTCCAACGTCTGC